>JAIUNQ010000315.1 GCA_020161475.1 Pseudomonadota bacterium
AATGGTGGGCCGGGAAAATGGTGGGCGATGAGAGACTCGAACTCCCGACATCCTCGGTGTAAACGAGGCGCTCTACCAACTGAGCTAATCGCCCGAACCGCCGCCTTGTAAGCGCAGCCGAGGAAGGATGCAAACCCTTCTCGCATCGCCCCCCGCCGAATGGGGAATTAAAACTTGGCAAAGCGCGTGTTACGCAGTTCACTTGATCCGGCGGGCGCGCCATCACAACAATCCCAAAGTGCCCGCGTGAGGAAAATCCGGGACCCGGCGTGATGTCGGGCGGTCGAAAATGACCGTGGGGGAGTGTTGATGCGTATTGCTCTGCTGGCGGATATTCACGCCAATCGCGAAGCTTTTGAAGCGGTTCTCAAGCGCATTGAAAAACTGGGGGTCGATCGCCTCGTTCTGCTCGGCGATATCGTCGGCTATGGCCCCGATCCTGAATTCTGTGCGGAAAAAGCGGCGGAGCTTGTTGAGGAAGGCGCGCTGGCTGTCATCGGCAATCACGACGCCGCCATCGAAGGCGATGCCTCCGACATGAATTCGCGCGCCCGCGCTGCGATCGAGTGGACCCGCACCCGCCTTGGTCCGGCCCATCGCGGCTTTCTCAAGGCCCTGCCCGAAGCCATCCGTGAGGGTGAGGTGCTGTTCGTTCACGCCAGCGCCCGCGCGCCGCGCGCCTGGGAGTACATCACCGGCCCCATGGAGGCCGAGCGGTCGATCCGCGCCACGGAAGCCCGCATCACCATTGTCGGCCATGTCCATTCGCCCAACCTCTGGCGGCTCAATACCGCGGGGGTTGCGACCGGCCATGTGCCGGTCAGCGGCGTGGAGATTCCCCTCGCCCGCTCACAGAATTGGCTCGCGGTGATGGGCGCGGTGGGCCAGCCGCGCGACGGCAACCCGGCGGCCGCCTTCGGCCTGCTCGACACCACGAAAAGCACGCTGGTTTTCGAGCGTGTCGCCTATGATCACTTCGCCCCCGCGCGCAAAATCCGCGCTGCTGGCCTGCCGGATGAGCTTGCCGCCCGCCTGCAGCGCGGGCGATAACCCACGCACACCACAGGCCGTGCAACCCTCGCGGGATTGCTTGAAATCATGGGCTTGAAGCCCCCTACCCCGTAAGACACCCTCAGGGTTGGAAAACTGGCAAAGGACGGCGCATGGGGCGACTTCAGCTGACGACGGGCGCGACACTCGACGGCTTCGTGATCGGGAACAAAATTCACCAGGGCGGCATGGCCGAGATCTGGGAGGTCACGAAAGAAGGAATCGACGTTCCTATCGTGATGAAGATCCCGCTCATCCTCGATGGCGATGACCCCACCATGATCGTCGGCTTCGAGCAGGAGCAGATGATCCTGCCGCGCCTCACCGGCCCCCATGTCCCCAAGGTCTTCGCGCTGGGTGACTTTTCGGTGCAGCCCTACATCGTCATGGAACGCATCCACGGAGAGAGCCTGCTGGAGCGCTTCAAGCAAGCCCCGATTCCGATGGAGGAACTGGTCGATCTCTCGGCCCGCATCGCCACCGCGCTCGCGAGCCTGCACAGGCAGGATGTCTGCCATCTCGATATCAAACCCTCCAACATCATGTTCCGCGAGCGCGCGGCCGATGGTTCGGGCGGAGAAGCCGTCTTCATCGACTTCGGCCTCTCGCGCCACCTGAAGCTTCCGGATCTGCTGGCCGAGGAGTTCCGTGTGCCCATGGGCACCGCGCCCTACATTGCGCCCGAGCAGGTGCTCAAGATCCGCGAAGAGCCGCGCTCCGACATCTTCGCGCTGGGCGCCATGATGTATGCGCTGGGCACCGGGGAGCGCCCCTTCGGCAACCCCAAACACACCACCAAAGCCCTGCTGCGTCGCCTGTTCGAGCAGCCGACGCCGCCGCGCCACGTCAACCCCAAGATGCCCGGCTACCTTCAGGAGATCATCCTGCGCTGCCTTGAGGTGCGCCCTGAGCGACGCTACCCCACGGCCGAGCAACTCGCTTTTGAGCTGAAGCACCCGGAACAGGTGGTGCTGACCGAGCGCGCCACGCGCGAAAAAGCGAGCTGGATCAAGAAGTGGCTCGCGGGCCGCATGCCCGGCTCCAACAAGATGCCGCTCTCGCGCATCGAGAACTATCGCCATGCGGCCACGGCGCCGATCATCATGGTCTCGGTCGATCTGGGACCGGAGGGCGCACCGGTCGCCCATGCCCTGCGCGAATTGACCCTGCGTCTTCTCACCACCGCACCCGATTCCCGCCTCGCCTGCGTCAACGTGCTCAAGACCCACGTCATCGGTATTGATGAAATGGTGGATGACGATGGCACCTCGCTTCACGTCAAACATCTGGTGGAGCTGAAGAACTGGGCGAATGAGATGCGCCTTCCGGCGGATCGCGTCACCTTCCACGTGCTTGAAAGCTCGGACCCGGCCGAAGCCCTCATCACCTTCGCGCACAATAACCACGTTGATCACATGATTGTCGGTGCGCGCGGCTCGGGCGGCGTGCGGCGTTACATGGGCTCCGTCTCCACCGCCATCGTTGCGCAATCGAGCTGCACGGTCAC
>JAIUNQ010000316.1 GCA_020161475.1 Pseudomonadota bacterium
GAGGCACTGGCCGCAATCGAGGCGCGCCGCCCCAACATGATCTTCCTCGACATCTGGATTCAGGGCTCCCGCCTTGATGGCTTGCAGCTGCTGGATGTGATCAAGAGCCTCCACCCCGAAATTCCGGTGGTGATGATCTCCGGCCATGGCAACATCGAAACCGCCGTCGCCGCGATCAAGCAGGGCGCCTACGACTTCATCGAAAAGCCCTTCAAGGCCGATCGGCTGGTGCTGGTGGCACAGCGCGCGCTGGAACAGATGGCCCTCAAGCGCGAGATCAGGGACCTGAAAACCCGCTCCGGCGTGCCGGATGGACTTGTCGGCACCTCCACCATCATGTCGCAGCTGCGCGCCGCCATCGAGCGCGTCGCCCCCACCAACGCCCGCATTCTCGTGTCTGGCCCGCCCGGCAGCGGCAAGGAGCTGGTGGCCCGCTCCATCCACAACGCCTCCTCGCGCGCCAGCGGCCCCTTCATCGTCATCAACGCGGCCGCCATCACGCCGGAACGCATGGAGGAAGCGCTCTTTGGTGTGGAGGCAGGGCCGGACCGGCCCCGCCGCATCGGCGCGCTGGAAGAGGCCCACGGCGGCACGCTTTTCATTGATGAAATCGCGGAAATGCCGCGCGAGACCCAATCCAAGATCCTGCGCGTGCTGGTGGACCAGAATTTCACCCGTGTGGAAGGCAGCGCACGCGTCCATGTCGATGTGCGCATCATCTCATCCTCCAGCCGGGATCTGCCGGAGGAAATCGCCGCCGGGCGTTTCCGCGAAGACCTCTACCACCGCCTTGGCGTGGTGCCGATCCGTGTCCCCGCGCTCGCTGAGCGGCGCGATGACATCCCGGCACTGATCGAGCATTTCCAGCATCAGATCGCCATCGCGACGGGCCTGCCGCAACGCAAGATCGCGCCCGATGCGCTTGCGATTTTGCAAACGCATGACTGGCCCGGCAACGTGCGCCAGCTGCGCAACAACATCGAGCGCGTCATGATCATGGCGACCGGGGATGCCGCGCAGGAGGTGACGGCCGACATGCTGCCGCAGGATGTCGGCTCATCCGCCCCGGCAACACCGCGCGGGGAGGGGGGCGAGCACCTGCTTTCCATGCCACTGCGCGAGGCGCGCGAGGTTTTCGAGCGCGATTACCTCATTGCCCAGATCAACCGCTTCGGCGGCAACATTTCGCGCACGGCGGAGTTTGTCGGCATGGAACGCTCGGCCTTGCACCGCAAGCTCAAGTCCCTCGGAATCTGAAAAGGTGTGTCGTCGTGACGACTTGGCAGCAGCCCGGAAACGTGCATTCTACTTGCCATGGTGCATCGCACGCGCGCTGACCTGATCAACGATTTTCAATTGTCTATTCTCACGGTCCTCGGCTCGCCGGGTGCCGCAACAACAAAACAACCCGCGTCGTAAGAACGAGGACTGAAAAAATGGCTGCCGAACGGGCTTTGAGCCTGCAGGACAACTTCCTGAATCATGTTCGCAAGAACAAGATCTCCGTTACGATCTTCCTCGTAAACGGCGTCAAATTGCAGGGCGCTGTGACGTGGTTCGACAATTTCTGCGTTCTGCTCAAGCGCGATGGCGTCTCGCAGCTCGTTTACAAGCACGCCATTTCCACCATCATGCCCGCCGCGCCGATCCATCTGCCCGGCGCGAATGACGAAGAATAAAGCGGGCAGGGGAGCTTCCCACGTCCACCGCCGATAAAGAGCGCCGCCAAGGCGGCAAGGCCGCCTTCGAGCCGGAAAAAGAGATCGCGACACACACGCGCACGCTCGTCGTGGGGCCATACCTGAGCGAGCGAGCGCAGGCGCATGCGGGCACCTTGGGGCTGCGCAGCCCGGAGGCGCGGCTGGATGAAGCCGTGGGCCTCACCATGGCGATCGACCTGTCCATCACAGCCTCCGAAATCGCGCCCCTGCGTGAGGTGCGCCCCGCCACCTATCTCGGCCTTGGCAAGGTCGAGGAACTCGCCAAGCGCATCGAAGCCGAGGAGATCGCGCTGGTGATGATGGATTGCGCGCTCAGCCCCGTGCAGCAGCGCAACCTTGAACAGGCCTTCAAGGCCAAGGTGATCGACCGCACCGGTCTCATTCTCGAAATCTTCGGCCGCAGAGCCTCGACCAAGGAAGGCCGCCTTCAGGTCGAGCTGGCGCATCTGGCCTACCAGAAGTCCCGCCTCGTGCGCTCCTGGACCCATCTGGAGCGCCAGCGCGGCGGCTTCGGCTTTCTTGGTGGACCCGGCGAAACCCAGATCGAAACCGACCGCCGCCTCATTCAGGAGCGCATGACCCGCATCGAGAAGGATCTCGAAGAGGTCAAGCGCACGCGCGGGCTGCACCGCGCCAGCCGCGACAAGGTGCCATATCCCACGGTTGCGCTCGTAGGCTACACCAACGCCGGAAAATCAAGCCTTTTCAACCGCATGACAGAGGCCGAGGTTCTGGCAAAAGACATGCTCTTTGCCACCCTCGACCCCACGACGCGCGCCATTGCCCTGCCGCATGGCCTGAAAATCGTGCTCTCCGATACCGTCGGCTTCATCTC
>JAIUNQ010000317.1 GCA_020161475.1 Pseudomonadota bacterium
CGCGTATAAAGCCGCTTGGGCAGCACCCGATTCAGCAGCACCGCGACGCGCTGTTCCAGCCGAAAGAGCGGTTCGAGCAGGCGCTGCACCGGCCCCCACTGGAAAATGCCGAGAAACAACCGCCCCAGCGCGCGCAGGGCCGCACCCAACAGCCCCAGAAGGTGCTGAACCCCTTCCACAAACGGCACGAGCGCCGCGCGGAAGCGCTGAAGACCTTCAGAACTCATCGTTCGACAACCAGACGATACCCCACCCCGCGCACGGTCTGCAGATGGATCGGGTTGCCCGGATCCTCCTCGATCTTGCGGCGCAAGCGGTTGATCTGCACATCAATGGTGCGCTCGTTCGAGGCGCTGCCCTGTTCAGCCAGCGCCTCACGCGGCACGGTTTCACCATTGGCGGCGGCCAGCACCCGCAGGATCTCGCGTTCGCGCTCAGTCAAGCGCTGGTGCTCCTCGCCAAGGCGCAGCTCCCCGCGCGACAGATGATAGGTGTAAGGGCCGAAGCGCACGCTTTCCGGCTCGCTCTCCGGCTTCACCGGCGGCGGGGCTGCCGTGCGGCGCAGGATCGAGGAGACCCGCAACAACAGCTCGCGCGGATCAAACGGCTTGGTGAGATAATCGTCCACCCCGGTGGAGAGCCCGGCGAGGCGGTCCTCGATTTCGGCGCGCGCGGTGAGCATCAGGATCGGGATGGCCGAGGTCTGGCGCAAACCCTTGGCAAAGGTGATTCCGCTTTCGCCGGGCATCATCACATCGAGGATGATCATGTCGAACACCAGACCCGCCATGCGGGCACGCGCTTCGGCGGCGGTATCGGCGGTGGAAACGCGATAACCGTTGGTGCTCAGGAATCGCGAGAGCAGCGAGCGGATACGGTCATCATCGTCCACGACGAGGATATGCGGCGCTTCATCGGCAAGAGGCTGTCGGGCCAAGGAGTATCCCTCCCCTTCTTGTTTTGGCTCAGCCTATCATGCTTTGGCCAGAGCGGTAGCCCGCCGTTCGGGGTCGATCAGTGCCTCCAGGAAGCGCTTGATGACAGGGCGATCCGCCGCGCCCGCCTCCGCCAGCGCGCGCGCCATGCGTTGCCCCTGCATGCCGGCCAGCGCATAGGCCAGCACCTCGCCCTGCGCGGTCAGGTAAAGCCGGCGCTGGCGGCGGTCCTCATCGCCCGCGCGCTGCTCGATGAAACCCGCGTTGATCAGATCCTTCAGCACACGCGCCAGACTCTGCTTGGTGATCTCGAGAATCTCGAGCAGCTCCGCCACCGTCAGTCCCTGATGGCGGTTGACGAAATGGAGCACACGGTGATGCGCCCGCCCGAAGCCATGCACGGCCAGAAGCCGGTCCGGCTCGCCCACGAAATCGCGATAGGCGAAGAACAGAAGTTCGATCAGCTCGAAATCTGCATCAAGCTTGCCGGCTCCGACGCGCTCGGAGCCCGCACCAAGGGACGCCGCCTGAGGCGCTAGCGCGGGTTTCTTGCTCATCTTCGGGGCGGCCCTGCCAAAAATTACGTCAACGTTATTGACATATTTCAGACGGATTGTTACCCGTCAAGCCGCCTGCCGCGCAATGAAAATGCGTGGATGCGTGAATTCTCGCCACCACAATGCACAAGAACTGAGCAGGCCCACTCAACGAGGATGACCGACATGTCTACCGCCCCGATCCCCTTCGACAAACGTGAAGGCTTTATCTGGATGAATGGCGAGCTGCTCGCCTGGGGCGATGCCAAGGTACACGTTCTCACGCATGGCCTGCACTATGGCTCCTGCGTTTTCGAGGGTGAGCGCGCCTACAAGGGCAAGATCTACAAATCGCGCGAGCACACCGAGCGTCTGATCAAGTCCGCCGAGATCATGGACTTCGAAATCCCTTATTCGATCGACGAGATCGAGGCCGCCAAGGCGCTGGTGGTGGAGAAGAACGGCGGCGGTGACCAGTATGTCCGCCCCGTGGCCTTCCGTGGCTCGGAAATGATGGCCGTCTCGGCGCAGAACAACCGCATCCATCTCGCCATCGCGACCTGGAATTGGCCGTCGATGTTCGACCCGGCGACCAAGATGAAGGGTATCCGCCTCGATATCGCCGATTATCGCCGTCCCGATCCCGCCTGCGCCCCGGTGCATGCCAAGGCCGCTGGCCTTTACATGATCTGCACCATCTCCAAGCATCGCGCGGAGAAGAAGGGCTATGCCGACGCCATGATGCTGGATTGGCAGGGCCGCGTGGCGGAGTGCACCGGTGCCAACATCTTCTTCACCAAGGATGGCCAGATCCACACCCCGCTGGCGGATTGCTTCCTCGACGGCATCACGCGCCGTTCGGTCATCGCACTGGCCAAGAAGCGTGGCCTTGAAGTGATCGAGCGCCGTATCCTCCCGGAAGAGCTGCCCTCGTTCAACGAGTGCTTCATTACGGGCTCGGCGGCGGAAGTGACGCCTGTGGCGGAAGTCGGCCCCTACAAATTCACGCCCGGCAACATCTCCCGCGTGCTGATGGAAGACTATACGCAGGAAATCGGTGCTGCCTAATTCAGGCCAACCGCCG
>JAIUNQ010000027.1 GCA_020161475.1 Pseudomonadota bacterium
GATGCGCCTCCCGGTCCAGCGCGACATCCGCCCCCAGCGCTTGGAGCAGCGCCAAGGCATCGGCGCGGGCGCAGGCTGTGACATGCGCGCCGAGGTTTTTCGCCACCTGAATTGCGGCCAAACCAACGGAACCCGCCGCGCCCAGCACCAGCACGCGCTCCCCCGGCTGGAGCTTGGCGGCATCGCGCAGGTAATGGAGCGCGGTGGAGCCGCCAAAGCATAGGGCACCCGCCTGCTCGAAACTGAGCGCCGCGGGCTTTTTCACCATGGGCGTTAACGCAGGAAAGCAAGCGAATTCCGCATGGGCGCCGAGCCTGACGCCGGGAAAGGCGATCACCTCATCCCCCACGCGCCAACCCGCAACCTCCCGCCCCACAGCAGCGATGGTGCCTGAAAGTTCCGAGCCGAGCACCGGCTGGCGAGGCCTGTTCCAGCCAAACACGAGGCGCATCGGCAGGGCAAAACCCGGCGGTGTCGCCATCGCGCGGATGCGCCAATCCGCCGCCGAAACGCTGGCGGCATGCACGCGCACCAGCACATCGTGCGGGCCGGGGGTCGGTGTGGGCACCTCCTCGATGCGCACAACCTCCGGCCCGCCATAGGCGCGGCATAGCGCGGCGCGCACGCCTCAGCCCTGCTTGTTGCCGAAGAGGATTTCCTGAACCTTGGGGTCCTTCATGCGCTCGGAACCGGGGTCACGTTTTTCCGCGCCAATGGCAAGGCCACGCTCGACCGCCGGGCGCTTGAGCACGGTGTCCAGCCAGCGCGCGACATGCGGCATCTCCTCCAGCACCTGCCCCTGCCGGTTCCACAGCTTGGCCCAGGGGGCAATCGCCATATCGGCGATGGAGTATTCCCCTGCCACGAACTCGCGGTCCTTGAGGCGGTTGTCCAACACACCGTAAAGGCGTTTGGCCTCATTGGTGTAGCGCTGGATCGCGTATTCGATCTTCTCAGGCGCATAGATGCGGAAGTGATGCGTCTGCCCGAGCATGGGGCCGAAGCCGCCCATCTGCCAGAAGAGCCATTGGTCCACCTCGGCACGCTTGCGCTCGTCGGCGGGGTAGAACTGGCCGGTCTTGCGGCCGAGATATTGCAGAATCGCGCCGCTCTCGAACAGGGAGATCGGCTTGCCGTCCGGCCCATCAGGATCGAGAATCGCGGGCATCTTGTTGTTGGGTGAAAGCTTGAGGAAGGCGGGGTCGAACTGTTCACCCTTGGTGATATCCACAAGATGAACGGTGTAGGGCAGCCCCATTTCTTCCAGTGCAATGGAAATCTTCCAGCCGTTGGGCGTGGGCCAGTAATACAGATCAATGGGCTGCATCGGATTCTCCTGCGATGCGCCGAGAATAGGGCAGCAAGCCCCTTGCGCAAGGGGGAGCAGGAGCGCACCCTCCGCTGCGCGTGGCAGAACGGCTACGCGATGAACGAGCTTGAAAGCTCCAACCGAGGTTCCCTCTCATGCGCCTGATCACCGCATTCGCCCTTTCCGCTCTGCTGAGCGCGCCCGCGCTGGCGCAGACCGCCGCGCCCGCCAATCCGCTGCGCCCGGCCCCCAAGGCCGCCCCGGCTGCAACTCCTGCCGCCCCGGCTGCCGCAGCACCGGCGGCGGAAGCCCCCAAGCCCAAGCGCGCCCGCTCGGAGGCGCAGCTCGCCAATGACAACCGCATGAAGGCCTGCGGTGCCGAATGGCGCGCGAACAAGGACAAGCTGAAGGCACAGGGCAAGACCTGGCGCACCTACAACGTGGAGTGCCGCGCCCGCATGAAGGCCGCCGGCCAGTAAAACCGGGGGCGCTCAGGCCAGATCTTTTTTGAGGCCGAGATCCTTTTTAAATCCCTCGTGACGCTGGTCATAGCCATGGGTGCGGTAAAAGCGATTCGCATCGCCCCGCGCCTTGTTGGAGACCAGCGTCACGAACCGCGCGCCCTGCGCTTGCGCCCAATCTTCCACGTTCACCAGCAGCTGTTGCCCCACCCGCTGACCGCGCGCAGCGCGCCCCACGAAAAGAGCAACAAGCTGGACCAAGCTCGCCCCACCATCGGAAAGACCGGCCATGCGCACGGCATGGGCAACACCCAGAATCGCGCCATGCTCGGCCTGCGCCACCAGCAAAAGCGCCGAAGGATCGGCCAGAATCGCTTTGACAGCACGGCAATAGCCCGGTGCGGTGGCTTCACTCCATTGGTCGCCATGCCCGCCAAGCTCGTCCTGAGCCAGAATTCCGACAATCTCCTGCGCATCTTCAAGGCGCGCAGGGCGTAATTGAACGCGGGGTGTCATCGTTCCTCTCCTGCGGGGCTTTACGATGTGCCCCGTCTTGCCTACCTCTGTGACGCCTCTTGCGGAAGAATTCATGACACTGGAACTCGATCCTGAAGCCGTCCTCGCCTTCGTGCGGGCCAACCAGTCGCTCGGACCTCTGGTGATCTTCTTCATCTCGATGGCCGAAACCATCGTCATCCTGTCGATCTTCGTGCCCTCGACCGTGCTGCTTTTCGGCATCGGCGGCATTTTCGCGGCGGCCGGAATTCCGCTCATGCCGTCGCTGATCGCCGGGTGGATGGGCGCGGCGCTGGGCTTCTCGCTGATGTATATCCTGAGCGCGGCGGTGGGGCCGCGGCTGATGAGCTATTGGCCGTTCCGCACCGTCGCACCCTTTATCGAGCGCACCAGCGCGTTCATGCGGCGCTGGGGCCGCTGGGGCGTGGCGATCGGGCATTTCGGCGGGCCGATCCGGGTGCTGATCCCCATTGTCTGCGGGATTTCGCACCTGCCGCCGGTACCCTTCATGGTGGCCAACCTCATCGGCGCGCTGGCCTGGGTTGTGGTGTTTTTCGCCCCCGGCCACCTGCTGGTGTCGTCCACCTGGTTCAAGGGCCTGTGGCAGTCGGTCTTCGGCGGCTGAAACAAAAACCCCGCCGGTGAGGGCGGGGTTTGTGATCTTCTGCCGTATGGCGCTGCGCTTATTCGCAGACGCGGCGCTTTACACGCACCCAGCGACCGCGATAGTCATCCCACACGCGCTCGCGCACGAGATAGCACTCCGGCCCATCCACATAGACCGGGCCCGGGCCATATACCGGGGCGGCATAAGCGCGCGGCGCGAGCAGAGCGCCGCCCAGCAGCGCGCCGCCCACCAGACCGGCCCCGATGTAAGCGCCACGGTGATGATGACGCCAGCGCGCCTCAGCCTGTGAGGTCGGCAGCACGGCAAGGCCCAGCGCGATTGCTGCGGCACCGAGAATGGAGGCTTTCTTCAGCGTTTCAGAGTTGAACATCGACATGCTCCCGAATGGATGGCCCAAATTCGACCTTGAATGGCCCCGCCCCTTGGCCAACGGGCGGATGTTACGCGTGAATACCTTGATCGCAAAGTCGCATATCCTGCCTGACGAGGGGATGAACGAATTGCGGCACCTTCATGGCTCGCCCGATAAGACCGAGCCCCGCCTCAGAAGTGATAGCTGCTCGAGGTGGTATCGAACGTGAGCAACTGGGTGACGTTCAGCAACACCACCTCGTGGGTGTAGGTCACCCCGTTGTTCTGCGCGGTGCGCACCATATGCAGCCCATCGCTCATCAGGGTCTGGACATAGTTGTCCGTTGCGGGCGGATAAGAGGGGTAAGGCCCATCCTCGCGGTCCGCGATCTGATCACCAGCCCCAAAATCGTGGATCACGGTTCGGGTGTTGGAAAACTGGTTCTGGTTGGAATGGAGCCAGAAGGAGTCGTTGCCCGTGCCGCCCCAGACCTGATCGTTGCCGATACCGATCTTGATGCTGTCGTTGCCCGCATCGCCATAAACGATGTCATCGCCATAGCCTGCGCCGATGAAATCATCGCCGGCGCCGCCATGGATTTCATCGTCGCCGCCCTGACCCGCAATAAGATCATCGCCATCACCGCCGTCGATGTAATCGGCAGCTCCGTATGAAGGCTCGACCCAGTAGTATCGGGTGTAGCCCACATATTTACCGAGATCGCCCCAAATGTTGTCATCACCGGCACCACCAAAGATGGTGTCAGACCCGACGTCGTCATTCGAGCCATAATAGTATCCGTTGGAATCGCCCCAGAGGAAGTCTGCACCATCTCCACCGTCGATGGTATCGTTCTGCCGTCCGCCATTAAGGCGGTCCGCGCCGGCGCCACCATAAAGGCTGTCGTCGCCGTCCTCGCCGTTGAGCTTATCATCCCCCTCAAGCCCGCGGATGATGTCATTGCCGGCGCGGCCATACAGCCTGTCATTGTGGACGGTTCCGTTCAGCACATCATTGCCGTCCGAGCCGATCACCTCGTCCGGGTTCGCATAAAAAGTATCAGTGGCAGCATCCCACCAAAAGCCATTCAGAACGCCCTCGAAAAAGACTCTCGCGTTACCATAGGTCCAGGTGAGATAAGTGCCATCGCTGGTGATGGTTTCAATCGGACCGATGTTGGCACCCGGTGCGCGGATAGGGTAGCCCACAGTCTCGGGGTTGGCAGGAATGGCCGACCAATCCAACCGAAAGCTATCCTCTTGAGAAAAGTCATGCACCGTGACAAACGTCGCCGGAACAACCGGAATGCCGTTATCGGTCCAACTGTCTCCACCGGGGTACGGTCCGATGATGACCCTGTCTGCCCCATCGCCGGTGTAGACCGAAACGTAGCGCCCGCGCAGGTAAAAGGTGTCGTTACCGGTGTCACCTGAATAGAGGCCAGTCACCTCTGTGTAGATGAGATCATCACCCTCACCGCCAAAGACATTGGCCTGAACGCGGCTACTCAGATTGTAAACGGCAATCCAGTCATTGCCGGCGCCGCCGTAGAGATCGTTGAAACCGTCGTAGTCCATCAGGTGGTCGTTGCCGTCACCACCGTAAATGATGTCATCGCCGAGATCGCCGATGATGAGGTCATCGCCCGCGTCACCAAAGATCTGATCAAACCCGTCGCCGCCGCGCAGCGTATCGGCACCGTTCCCGCCGTTGAGGATGTCATTGCCGTTGCCGCCGTAGACGAAGTCATCGCCGTCGCAGGCGTCCACTTGATCATCCCCGTCCAGCGCCAGGATGCGGTCGGCACCTGCGCCTCCGAAGAGTTCCTCGCTCTCATTGGTGCCGATGATCTCGACCACCGGAGGCGGGCATTGGCCATCGGGCTGGGCTGCACCGCTTTTGTTGACGGGCGCAGCGGCATCGGCCGCGCCGGAAGCCGGCGCGGCCAGCGCGTCTGCAGCAGGCTTGTCCACGCTGGCCGGAACGGCGCTGGCGGCATGATCGAGCGGGGTCAGTTCGTCGTCTTCAACCCAACGCCCAAGACGGTTGAACTTGCCTGCCATAACGCCCTCACACCTTAATCAACTATGGCGAGAGCTTTTGCTCCGCTGCGCCAAATTGGCACAACGGACTAAATTCCGTCAATCGATGCCGAGCTTCTTCTTCAGCAGATCGTTAACCGCGCCGGGGTTGGCCTTGCCGCCCGAGGACTTCATCACCTGCCCCACGAACCAGCCGAGCAGGGTGGGCTTTTCCTGCGCCTGCTTCACCTTGTCCGGGTTGGCGGCGATGATTTCGTCGACCACCTTCTCGATGGCACCGGTGTCGGTGACCTGCTTCATGCCGCGCGCTTCCACAATCTGCGCCGGATCACCGCCCTCTGTGAAGACGATCTCGAAGAGGTCTTTCGCGATCTTGCCGGAAATGACGTTGGCGCCGATCAGATCGATGATACCGCCGAGTTGGGCAGCTGAAACCGGCGTTTCCTCAATCGACTTGCCATCCTTGTTGAGACGGCCGAACAGCTCGTTGATAACCCAGTTGGCGGCAATCTTGCCATCACGGCCCTTGGCCACCTGCTCGAAGTAATCCGCGCTCACGCGCTCTTGCACCAGCACCGAGGCGTCATAGGGCGAGAGGCCATAGTCGGCAATGAAGCGGGCCTTCTTGGCATCGGGGAGTTCGGGCAGGTGCTGCGCCAGCTCTTCGATGAAGCCTTCCGGCAGCACCAGCGGCAGCAGGTCCGGGTCCGGGAAGTAGCGATAGTCATGCGCTTCTTCCTTCGAGCGCATGGAGCGGGTCTCGCGCTTGGAAGGATCGTAGAGGCGGGTTTCCTGATCGATCGATCCGCCGTCTTCGAGAATGCCGATCTGGCGGCGGGCCTCGACCTCGATCGCCTGACCGATGAAGCGGATGGAGTTGACGTTCTTGATCTCGCAGCGCGTGCCGAAGGGCTGGCCCGGCTGGCGCACCGAAACGTTCACGTCGGCGCGCAGGTTACCCTTTTCCATGTCGCCGTCGCAGGTGCCCAGATAGCGCAAAATGGTGCGCAGCTTGGTCACATAGGCCTGCGCCTCTTCCGCCGAGCGGATGTCGGGCTTGGAGACGATTTCCATCAGCGCGACGCCCGCGCGGTTCAGGTCCACGAAGGAGTTGTTGGGGTCCTGATCGTGGATCGACTTGCCGGCGTCCTGCTCAAGGTGCAGACGCTCGATGCGCACCATGATCGGCTCCGGCTCGCCCGGTACATCGACGATCACCTCACCCTCGCCGACGATGGGTTCGGCGAACTGGCTGATCTGGTAGCCCTGCGGCAGATCTGGGTAGAAGTAGTTCTTGCGGTCAAAGCGCGAGCGCTTGTTGATCTTCGCCTTGAGACCGAGACCGGTGCGCACGGCCTGGGCCACGCATTCCTTGTTGATCACGGGCAACATGCCCGGCATCGCGGCATCGACGAAGCTGACATGCGCATTCGGCTCACCGCCGAAGGCCGTCGAGGAGCCGGAAAACAGCTTGGCGTTGGAGGCCACCTGCGCGTGGATCTCCATGCCGATGATGACTTCCCAATCGGCCTTCGCGCCCTTGACGAGATATTTCTTCGGGGCGGAGCGGATATCGAGCGGCATAGCGGTTTCCCGGTTGTGAATCCTTCTGCCCCGCTTTTCGCGGTGCGAAGGCGCAACGTCAAGGCTTCTTGCTGCCCAAACCCTAGCCGGTTTGGGCGGTCCCTCGCATAAGCTCGGGCGCGCAGTCGCGCTTGCGGCGCCTGTGGCGCCGGTTAGCTTCTGCGCAAGCGCCGCACCACGGCGGCGCGCAGCAGGCCCGTCACAATGCCGGTGAGCACAAAAACGCCCGCCGAGAGCAGCGCCTTGTTCATGCCCAAGGTGATGTTGGGGTCGAAATAGGCGCGGATGGCAAGGAGCACAAACAGCGCGGCCACCGCGAAAAAGAGCCAACGCAGCACCTGCATGCAGGCCAGAAACAGCGTGGTGGAAATCGGCATGGCCATGCACTGCCCTCAAGGCTCGAAGATCAGGACGAGGAAGACGAAGAACATGCTCAGATGTACAACACCATGCAATAGCGTGGTTCTGGGGCTGGAGAAGGTCAGCGTGGAGAGCATCAGGGTCGTCGCCAGCAGCACCGAATTGGTGGGTGACAGGCCCATGGTCACACTCTGATCCATCAGCAGGGCGATGGTCAGAACCGCCGGGACAGTAAGCCCCAGCGTGGAGGCGCAAGCCCCGAGAAAGAGATTCATGGCGCGAGTGAGCTCATTTGCGCTGATCGCGCGCAGCGCCGTCATGCATTCGGGCAGGAACACCACTGCCGCGATCAGAATGCCCCCCAGCTCCGGCGGTGCGCCGAGGCGCGCGATGCCGACATCCAGCACCTTGGCCAACCCTTTCGCCAGAATGACGATGGGCAGCACGTTGAGCAGCAGCAGCACCGTATGCCGGGTTACGAAGCTCGCCCCGCCCCCCTCCCGTGCGGCGGCCGTCAGGGCTTGCTCGGTCGGGCCACGCGGATCCACGAAGAAATCCTTGTAGCGTCCGGTCTGCACGGCGAGAAAGGCGCCGTAGATGACCAGTGTCACCAGCGCGAAGATGATGCTCTGAAGGCGGCTGAGCGTGCCCACACCGGTGGCGATGGTGAAATTGGGCAGGATGAGCGCGATGACCGCCAGCGGAATGATGACCGAGAGATAAGCCCCCGCGCCTTGCAGGTTGTATTCCTGCTGGCGATAGCGCAGCCCGCCGATGAGCAGGCCGAGCCCCACCACACCGTTCAGAACGATCATCAGCACCGAGAACATGGTGTCGCGCCCCAGCGCGGGGGCGCTTTTTGCGCCCAGCATCACGGCGGAGATCAGCGCTACCTCGATGATGACGATGGCGAGGGTGAGAATCAGGGTCCCCAGCGGATCACCAAGGTACTCGGCAAGCTCCTCGGCCTCATGCACCACGCCGAAGGCCAGCCAGATAATGATGCCGAGCAGGATGACGAAGAGCGCCAGAACGCCCAAGTTCTGCCCCAGCAACGTCGTGAACATCGCCTGCCCAAAAAAGAAGGCCGCAACCGCCAGCCACCCCGCCCCCAGCCGGATCATCGTCTTCCTTTCCGGGCGCAGCCCCTTCTTCGTCCTTCAAGGCATATCGGGCCGCAAGAGGCCCATGCCAAGGGTCATGGTCGCATCGAGCGTCAGCGCAGCCATGTTTTGAGGCGGCGCGCGCCTTCGATCATCGTCGCCTCGCTGCCCGCATAGGAGAGGCGCACGAAGCGATGCCCCTCGATGGGGTCGAAATCGAGCCCCGGGGTGATGGCGCAACCGGCCTCATGCAGGGCGCGGCGCGAAAAATCCATCGCATCGTTCGAAAAGCGCGTGATGTCGCAATAGGCGTAGAAGGCACCGTCCATCGGCAGCGGCGCCAAGCCCATGGCGGGCAGCGCATTGCCGAGAATCTCGCGGTTGCGCGCATAACCGGCTTTGATCGCCTCCAGTTCCTCGGTGGCGCGGAAGGCGGCTGTGGCGCCCACTTGCGAGAGATAGGGCACCGAAATCGCCAGATTCTGCGCAAGGCACTCCATGGGGCGCACGAGGCGCTCCGGCACGATGAGCCAGCCGACGCGCCAGCCTGTCATGCAGAAGTATTTGGAGAAGGAATTGACGATGATGGCTTCCTCGGAGAAGCGCAGCGCGGTTTCTTCCCGATTGGCATCGGCATAGACGAGCCCGTGGTAGATCTCGTCCGACACCAGCCACAGGCCGAGGCGCTTGCAGGTGTCGGCCACGGCGCGGATCGCACTCGCGGGGGTGACAACGCCGGTCGGGTTGGCGGGCGACATCATCAGCACGGCGTTCAATGGGGTTTGCGCATGCGCCGCCTCGATGGCCTCCGCGGTGAGCACATGCCCCTGCGCAGCACGGCACTCAATCTCCACGGCTTCCACACCCAAGGCTTTCAGGATGTTGCGATAAGCGGGATAGCCCGGCGCGGGAATGCCGATGCGCTGGCCCGCTTCGAGCGTGGAAAGGAAGGTGAGAATGAAGCCGCCGGAGGAGCCTGTGGTGACCACGACGCGACTCGCAGGCACATCAAGGCCGTATTTGTCCTTGTAGTGCTGCGCGATGGCGCTGCGCAGCTCGGGCGAGCCCAGCGCATCGGTATAGGCGATGCGGTCCTGCTCCAGCGCGTTCATGGCCGCTTCGCGCACGAGGCGCGGCGTTTTCGCGCCCGGCTCGCCGACCTCAAGGTGCATGATCGAGCGCCCCTCGCGTGCCAGTCCCTTGGCATCGCGCATCACATCCATGGCGATGAAGGGCGGAATATGGGCACGGCGGGCGATGGGCGGCAGAACGGACATGCGAGTCGGACCTTTTTGGTCAAAGACCGAAAAAGAGGTGCCGAGCGGCTTCAAGTCAATGTGTATCCGCCTTCAATTGACCGCATTGGTTTGGTTGCCCTATCTCTCGTTCCATCTTTCGCCCCGGTTCACCCTTGGACTGCCCATGGCCAGCCTATCGCTTCTGAAACGCTTCACCGCGCTGGCGCTGTCCGGCCTGATGGCGTTTCAGGCTGTTCTGCCCGCCTCGGCGCAAAGCGCGAAGATGAGCTTCATCCGCGATGCCGAGATCGAGCAGGTGCTGCGCGATTATCTTGATCCGCTGCTGGGGGCTGCCGGACTGCGCAAGGGTTTCATCCGCGTGGTGCTGGTGAACGATCGCTCTTTCAACGCCTTTGTCGCGGATGGGAAGCGCGTCTTCGTCAATATCGGCGCGATTATGGAGTCCAAGACGCCGAACCAGCTCATCGGCGTGCTGGCGCATGAAGCCGGGCATATCGCGGGCGGGCATCTGGCGCGCATGCGGGCGGAACTCGATAAAGCCACCGCGATTGCCGTTATCGGCACTATTCTGGGCGGGGCAGCTGTCGTCGGCGCCGCGCGCAGCGGCGGGCACGGCTACGGACAGGGCAATGTCGGCACGGACAGCGCCGGGGCCATCGGCGCGATTCTCGGCGGCACGGAAATGGCGCGGCGCTCGCTGCTGGCCTATCAGCGCGGCGAGGAGCAGGCGGCGGATCGCTCGGCCTTGCAGTTTCTGGAGCGCACCAAGCAATCGCCCAAGGGGCTGGTGGAAACCTTCGAGCGCATGGCGAATGATTCGCTTTTCACCTCCACGCGCGTCGATAAATACACCGTCAGCCATCCCCTGCCGAGCGAGCGCGTGGCGCTGCTGAAGGAAGAGGCGCTCAAGAGCCCCTATTACAATGCCCCCGAAGCGCCGGGGCGGCAGCTCAAGCATGACATGATCCGCGCCAAGCTGTTCGCCTTCACCGCCGGCCAAGCCGAGGTCGGGCGGCGCTATCCCGCTTATGACACCTCCCTGCCCGCGCGCTATGCCCGCGCCATTGTCGAGTATCGCCACGGACGGTCCGATTCCGCGCAGCGGCAAATCGACGCGCTGATCAAGGAGCAGCCCAACAATCCCTATTTCTGGGAGCTGAAGGGCCAAGCCTATCTTGAAGGCGCGCAGCCGCAGGCGGCCCTTGCCCCCTTGCGAAAGGCGGTTTCCATTGCACCCAATCAGGCGCTGATCCGCACCATGCTCGGCCATGCGCTGATGGCGACCGACACACCGGCCAATATCGATGCCGCGATCAAGGAGCTGGCCAACGCCACCTCGCGCGATCCTGACAACTACGAAGGCTTCCGTTATCTCGGCCAGGCCTATGCGCGCCGGGGCGATGAGGGCAATGCAGCACTGGCCGCCGCGCGTGAAGCGCTGATCGGCGGACAGCTTCAGGATGCGCGCCGCTTCGCGCGCCGCGCCATGCCATTGCTGCCGGAAGGCTCGCCCGCCTATCTGGCCGCCAAAGACATTTTTGAATCCAAACCGGAAAAGAACTGAGGATCTTCATGCACCGCGTTCTCAAAGCCCTGCCCGCCGCTGCGATCGGTGCGCTGATGCTGCTGGCCCCCGCGAAGGCGCAGGACAAGCCGCTCGACCGCGCGGCGGTCGAGGCCATCGTGAAGGAATACATCGTCAAGAATCCGGAGATCGTTCAGGAGGCGCTCGTCGAGCTGGAGCGTCGCCAGAAGGAGGCGGAAACCGCCGCTGTCCAGAAGCTGACGAGCGACCCCAAGAGCCGCCTCTATGTGAGCGAGAACCACACGGTTGCGGGCAACCCCAACGGCAATGTCACGCTGGTGGAGTTCTTTGATTACAACTGCGGCTACTGCAAGCGCGGCCTCGCGGATGTGCAGAAGCTGATCGATACCGACAAGAACGTGAAGGTCATCCTCAAGGAGTTCCCGATCCTCTCGCCGGGCTCGCGTGATGCCTCGGTGGTGGCGCTGGCCCTGCGCGAGCAGTTCTCACCCGAAAAGCTGTGGAGCTTCCACGCCAAGCTGATGAACCAGCGCGGCGCCATCGGCAAGGAGCAGGCGCTCGCCGTGGCCAAGGAACTGGGGGCGGACAGCGCCAAGCTTGAAGCCGCGATGGCCTCTCCGAAGATCGCGGCCGCGCTGGAAGAGAGCAAGCTGCTGGCGGAAGCGCTCAATATCTCCGGTACCCCGACCTATATTGTCGCCAATGACATGGTGGTGGGCGCGCGCGGCTATGACCTGCTCGCCTCCCATGTGGCCAACTTCCGCAAGTGCCAGAAGGCCGTGTGCTGAGCCCCCGGCGCGGCGGCCCGCCCGCCGCGCTTGACAGCTGTTAAGGAGTTCTCAACAGGCGAGTTTGTGCATCGCGTGTAAAATGCGCTAGAAAGCCGCTCCGCCTGATCGAAGGCGGGCTAGCGAAGGCCTCTTCCCATGCGGCAGATCCACGTCCTCAACGGGCCCAACCTCAATCTTCTGGGCCAGCGCGAGCCCGCGATCTACGGCTCGCAAACGCTTGGCGACATTGAGGCGGAGCTTCGCGCCAAGGCGCAAGCCGCGGGCGTGGCGCTCATTTTCGCCCAGACGAATGTCGAGGGTGAACTCGTCACGCTCGTCCAGCAAGCGGGGCTCGCGGGGGCGGATATCATTCTCAATGCCGCGGCCTATACTCACACCTCCATCGCCCTTCGCGATGCCATCAAAGGTTCGGGTGCCCGTGTGATCGAGGTGCATCTGTCCAATGTTCACGCGCGCGAGGAATTTCGCCACCACTCGACGATTGCTCCGGTGGCGCTCGGCGTTATTGCGGGTTTCGGCGCAAAGAGCTATGTGCTCGCGCTCGATGCTCTTCTGGCCATGTCGCGCTGAGCGGCAAGACCTTTTTAACAGCCGCACCTGCGGCAAAACCCAAAGCCCGCGGGATGCGGGCTCAAGTTGTGAAAGTGCTCGTCTGATGTCCAAGGACCATGCCATCGACCCGGATCTCGTGCGTGAGATCGCCAAGCTGATCTCCGACACCGATCTGACGGAAATCGAAGTGGAGAAGGGCGATCTCAAGATCCGTGTTGCCCGCCAGGTCACCGTTGCGCCGGTGGTCCAGCATGTCGCTGCGGCCCCGATGGCGGCTCCGGTTGCGGCGGCTGCTGCCCCTGCCGCTCCGGCGGCGGAAAAGGCCGCCGACCTTGCCGCCCATCCGGGCGCGGTCCGCTCGCCCATGGTCGGCACCGCCTATCGCCGCCCCTCGCCGGGTGCCGACGCCTTCATCGAAGTGGGCTCGACCGTCAAAGCCGGCGACAAGCTGCTGCTGGTGGAGGCCATGAAGACCTTCAACGAGATCGTCGCCCCGAAATCCGGCACCGTGACCCATATTCTCGTGGATGACTCGCAGCCGGTGGAATACGGCGAACCGCTCGTCATCATTGAGTAAGGTCACGGGGAGACGGGGATGTTCGAGAAGGTTCTGATCGCCAACCGTGGCGAGATCGCACTGCGCATCCTGCGCGCCTGCAAGGAGCTGGGCATTGCAACCGTGGCGGTGCATTCCACCGCCGATGCGGATGCCATGCACGTCAAGCTCGCCGATGAGAGCGTCTGCATCGGCCCCCCCTCCCCGCGCGACTCCTACCTCAACATCCCGGCGCTGATCGCCGCCTGCGAGATCACCGGCGCGGATGCTGTGCATCCCGGCTACGGCTTCCTCTCCGAGAATGCCCGTTTCGCCGAGGTGCTGGAGCAGCACAAGATCGGCTTCATCGGCCCCAAATCCCAGCACATCCGCACGATGGGCGACAAGATCGAGGCCAAGAAGACCGCCGTGAAGCTGGGCATCCCCGTGGTGCCGGGCTCGGACGGCGGGGTGACCGAGGAAGAGGACGCCAAGCGCATCGCCGCGGACATCGGCTATCCGGTCATTATCAAGGCCGCGGCGGGCGGTGGTGGTCGCGGCATGAAGGTCGCGCGCGATGAAGCCGAGCTGACCTATGCGCTGCACGCCGCGCGCACGGAAGCCAAGGCGGCCTTCGGCGATGATGCCGTCTACATCGAGAAATACCTCGAAAAGCCGCGCCACATTGAAATTCAGGTGCTGGGCGATGGTCAGGGCCATGCGCTTCATCTGGCAGAGCGCGATTGCTCGCTCCAGCGCCGCCATCAGAAGGTGTGGGAAGAAGGCGGCTCCCCGGCGCTGAACGCCGAGCAGCGCGAGAAGATCGGCGGCATTGTCGCCAAAGCCATGCAGGACATGGGCTATCTCGGCGCAGGCACCATCGAGTTCCTCTACGAGAACGGCGAATTCTACTTCATCGAGATGAACACCCGTATTCAGGTGGAGCATCCGGTGACCGAGATGATCACCGGCATCGATCTCGTCAACGAGCAGATCAAGGTGGCGGCGGGCATTCCGCTCACGATCCAGCAGGATGACATCAAGGTGTCGGGCCATGCCATCGAATGCCGCGTCAACGCCGAGCATCCGGCCACCTTCCGCCCCTCGCCGGGTGTCGTGACCTATTTCCATCCGCCGGGCGGGCTGGGCGTGCGCGTCGATTCAGCGGTGTATCAGGGCTATCGCATCCCCTCGAACTACGACTCGCTGGTCGCCAAGCTCATCGTGCATGGCCGCACCCGCAACGAGTGCCTGATGCGCCTGCGCCGCGCGCTCGATGAGTTCGTGGTGGACGGCATCGAGACGACGCTGCCGCTGTTCCGCACGCTGGTGCGCAATCAGGACATCCAGAACGGTCTTTACGACATTCACTGGCTGGAGAAGTTTCTCAAAGACGGCGGCATGGGCGACATCACTTAACGGGGAAACGGGGTGATGCCGGGCTGCATCGGGCGTTTTGATGTGCTCCGGTGCTCACATACAGAAAGTATGCTCCGCTCCGGTGCTCTCAAAACACCCGCTTCGCCACGGCCTGACCCGTTTCAATGTCGCGCTTGTGGAACGATGGCGCGACGTTAACGTGAATCCCCATGGCTGAAGCCGATTTTCCCGTTTCCCCAGAGATCCTGCTGCGTGCTTATGCGGCAGGGATTTTTCCCATGGCGGAAAGCGCGGATGATCCGGTGCTGCACTGGATCGAGCCGAAGAAGCGCGGCATCCTGCCGCTGGATGGTTTCCACCTCTCCGCCCGCATGGCCAAAATGGTGCGCCAGGGACGCTTCCGCGTTGAAGTGGACCGCGATTTCGATGCCGTGATCACCGCTTGCGCCGCCCCGCGGAAAACAGAAAGCGGCGAGACATGGATCAACGCCCCGATCCGGCGGCTCTATGGCGCACTGTTCGAGGCGGGGCATTGCCACACTGTCGAGGTCTATGACGGTGATGCGCTGGTGGGCGGTCTCTATGGCGTGCGGCTCGGCAGCGCCTTTTTCGGCGAGAGCATGTTTCACCGTGCGCGCGATTGCTCCAAGCTGGCGCTGGCGCACCTTGTCGCGCGCCTGCGGGCCGGCGGCTTCACCCTGCTCGACACCCAGTTCGTGACTGACCATCTGATGCAATTCGGCGCACAGGAGATCGATCGGCGCGACTATCGCCGCCGCCTCGACAAGGCGCTGCCGGAGAAGGCCGATTTCTACATCTGGCCCAAAGGTGAGCCTGATTCGCCGGAAAAGGTTCTGGCCGCGCTGAGGCTTTAACCGCGCGGGCCCGGATCATAGCTGCTGCCACCGCCACCGGGGTTGGTGGGGAAGAAGCGCTGACGCGGCACAGGCGCGGCATCGGGGATCGGCGCGCCACTCGGGGCGGCATCGGGCAGGCGCAGCGGCGCACCGGCCTTCTTCTTGGGATCCCCCTTGGCGGAAGCCTGCGGATTGATGGTCTTCTTCAGCTCATCGGGAAGCTGGGGTGCGGGCACTTCCTCCACCTCGTCCTGTTCGGGCGGGGTTTTGATGATGTCTTTGCCGCCTTTGCAGTCGGTGAGCCAGACGTCGTAAACGGGGTGCTCGATCGCGTTGAGGCCCGGCGAAGCGGCAAACATCCAGCCCGCGAAGACGCGCTTGAGCTTGTTGTCGGTCTGCACTTCCTCCACCTCAAGGAAGGTGGTGGTCTGCGGGTTCTCGTAATCGGGTCGGGAATAGCAGATGCGCGCCGTCAGCTGGAGCGAACCGAACTGGACGGTTTCATCCACCTGAGCCTCGAAATTGATGATGCGCCCCGTGATCTTGTCGAGCCCGGCGAAAACAGCGGTCGGGTTCTTGATCTTGTCGGCCTGAGCGCCGGTCACGGCGAAGGTCGCCGCAGCCAGAACGACCGGGCGAACAAGACGGGCGGAGCGAAGCAAGGTGCGGCGCATGGCGATCCGGTCATTGGGCGCGAAGTTCGCGCGGAGCCCGATGCACGTGCCGTGCGATTGAGCCCGAATAAAGGCAGGGCTCAGGGCGTCCAGGCGGAATATTCACCGCGCGGCTGCGCCGGCTGGCCGAGAATCGACCCCTGCGGACGATAGGCGCGGGCCGAGCCGGTGGGGTTGCCCTCATGCGCGATTTCCCACTCGCGGGCGACATAGTCTTCCTGCGAGGGCGGGGTATCGGTGCGGTGGTGCATCCAGCCGTGCCAGCCGGGGGGAATCATCGAGGCATCGGCCTCACCGTTATAGATCACCCAGCGGCGCTCATGGCCCACGGAGGGGTCCTTGCGGCCGCCCTTGGAGCGATAATAGGTGTTGCCGAACTGGTCCTGACCGACCTTCTCGCCAGCGCGCCACGTGAAAAAACGGGTGCCCATGGTCTGCCCGTTCCACCAGGTGAAGATTTGCAGCAGGAGGTTCTTCATCGCATCAGCCTTGTTGGGTGGCGGCGACAATCAAGGTGTCGCAACGCGCGCTTCGCGCTTTTGCCAAATTTGCCGGGCAACGTCCAGCACTCTGCAGCCCCCAAATGGTCTTGGTTCAAGAAAATGGTCTTGGTCCAAGAATTTGCGTGCACCCCTGCAAAGGCATGGTGCGAATCGGCGCGGCCTGCCTGTGGAAAGCGGGGAACGATGGGGCGAAGCTGGCCAAAACCGGCGCTCAAAGGGTACCAGCGGGAGGGTTCCGCACCACAACCGCACACCATATGTTGTGTTTTAGAGCACGCTGAGCGCTACAATTTTTTGTGCGCGAACAGGGTAGTGCTGGTTGATTTTTTAACCCAAGCGCGACTCATAGCCAGCGCCCCTACCGAAAAAACCGTGATCGATCAGGATATTGGAGAGAATCGGTGAGTTATCCCCAATCTCCACACGCTATCCACCACATCTTGAGGCTTTAACCATCGCGCCCAACTAGATGTTGACGCGCCGTGGTTCACTCGCCTAGCTTTCGGACCTCGCGAATGGCCGAGGGCCGATGGATGCCGCAAGGCGTCGATACGGTACCCAGAAGGGTCAAAAAGCGGCGGATGCAGCTGGGGGGAACTTTGCTGCAACCCAACCGCTCCTCGAATGCCGGCGCGAAAGCAGGACGGGTATCTGTTCAAACAGTTGAAGCTGGGGGGCTGCCGGTGACGCAGCTCGCCGGGTTTTTGCGCCTTCAAAGGCGCTTGAACCGCCAAATTTTACTGCGGCTTTGCCGCCAAAGGGGACAACGACAATGAAATTCGAGCGCCTTTTCACGGTTGAAGGCCAATCTCCTTACGAGGGGATCGTGTTCCATGAAACGCGTTCGGAAATCAAAAACCCCGATGGTTCGGTGGTGTTCCGTGCCGAGAACCTCGAGGTTCCGGCCAGCTGGAGCCAGGTGGCGGCCGACGTTCTGGCCCAGAAGTATTTCCGCAAGGCCGGTGTGCCCGCCGCCATGAAGCGCGTGGAAGAGAACGATGTCCCCTCGTTCCTCTGGCGCTCCATCCCCGACGACCAGATCCTCGCCGCCCTGCCGGAATCCGAGCGTTTCGGCTCGGAAAAGTCCGCCAAACAGGTCTTCAACCGCCTCGCTGGCTGCTGGACCTACTGGGGCTGGAAGGGTGGCTATTTCACCTCGGAAGCCGATGCCCAGACCTTCTATGACGAGATGGTCTATATGCTGGCGACCCAGCGCTGCGCGCCCAACTCCCCGCAGTGGTTCAACACCGGCCTGCACTGGGCCTATGGCATCGACGGCCCCGGCCAGGGCCACTTCTATGTCGATTACAAGACCGGCAAGCTGACGAAATCCAAGTCCTCCTATGAGCATCCGCAGCCGCATGCCTGCTTCATTCAGGGCGTGCAGGACGACCTCGTCAATGAGGGCGGCATCATGGACCTGTGGGTGCGTGAGGCGCGTCTGTTCAAGTATGGCTCAGGCACCGGCTCCAACTTCTCCGCGCTGCGCGGCGAGGGCGAGAAGCTCTCGGGCGGTGGCCGCTCCTCGGGCCTGATGAGCTTCCTGAAGATCGGCGATCGCGCCGCGGGCGCCATCAAGTCGGGCGGCACCACCCGCCGCGCCGCCAAGATGGTGGTGGTGAACGCTGATCACCCGGACATCGAGGCCTATATCGACTGGAAGGTGAAGGAGGAGCAGAAGGTTGCCGCCCTCGTCACCGGCTCCAAGATCAACGCCAAGGCTTTGAAAGCCATCATGCGCGCCTGCATCAACTGCGAAGGTTCGGGGGATGCCTGCTTCGATCCGGAGCAGAACCCGGCGCTCAAGCGCGAGATCAAGGCCGCGCGCAAGCTGATGGTGCCGGACAACTACATCAAGCGCGTCATCCAGTTCGCCAAGCAGGGCTACAAGGACCTCGACTTTGCGACCTATGACACCGATTGGGATTCGGAAGCCTACCTGACCGTTGCGGGCCAGAACTCCAACAACTCCGTCTCGCTCACCGACGACTTCCTGCGCGCGGTGGAGACGGACGGCAACTGGCACCTCACCGCCCGCAAGGACGGTAAGCCGCTGAAAACGCTGAAGGCGCGTGAGCTGTGGGAGAAGATCGGCTATGCGGCCTGGGCCTCTGCGGACCCCGGCCTGCACTTCAACACCACGATGAACGACTGGCACACCTGCCCGGCCTCGGGGCGCATCAACGCCTCCAACCCGTGCTCGGAGTACATGTTCCTCGACGACACCGCCTGCAACCTCGCCTCGATGAACCTGCTCGCCTATTACGACGCGCAGACCCGCCAGTTCGACATTGCGGCCTATGAGCACACCGTGCGCCTCTGGACGCTGGTGCTGGAAGTTTCGGTGCTGATGGCGCAGTTTCCCTCCAAGGAGATTGCCGAGCTTTCCTACGAGTTCCGCACGCTGGGCCTTGGCTACGCCAACATCGGCGGGTTGCTGATGACCATGGGCCTCTCCTATGATTCGGAAGAGGGCCGTGCGCTCTGCGGCGCGCTGACCGCCGTGATGACCGGCGTCTCCTACAAGACCTCGGCCGAAATCGCAGGCGAGCTGGGCCCCTTCCCCGGCTACAAGAAGAACGCCCAGCACATGCTGCGCGTGATCCGCAACCATGCCCGCGCCGCGCGCGGCGAGGCCACGGGCTATGAGGGACTCTCGGTCTCCCCGGTGCCGATGGACCATGCCAACTGCCCCATCCCGGCGCTGGTGCAGCATGCCGTCACCGCGTGGGAAGAGGCGCTCAGCCTCGGCATCCAGCATGGCTATCGTAACGCGCAGGTCTCGGTGATTGCCCCCACCGGCACCATCGGCCTCGTGATGGATTGCGACACCACCGGCATCGAGCCCGATTTCGCGCTGGTGAAGTTCAAGAAGCTGGCTGGTGGCGGCTACTTCAAGATCATCAACCAGGCGGCCCTGCCCGCGCTGCGCACCCTCGGCTACTCCGAGGCGCAGATCGGCGAGATCGAGGCCTATGCCGTCGGCCACGGCTCGATCAAGCAGGCGCCGGGCATCAACCACTCGACGCTTGCCGCCAAGGGCTTTGACGAGGACATGCTGGCGAAGCTGGAAAAGGCCCTGCCCAGCGCCTTCGACATCAAGTTCGCCTTCAACCGCTGGACCTTCGGCGATGAGGCGATGAAGCGCCTCGGCGTCTCCGATGAGCAGCTCAACGATATGACGTTCGAGCTTCTGCCCTTCCTCGGCTTCTCGAAGAAGGAAATCGAGGCCGCGAACATCCATGTCTGCGGCGCCATGACGCTGGAAGGCGCGCCCCACCTCAAGGTCGAGCACTATCCGGTGTTCGATTGCGCCAACCCCTGCGGCCGCATCGGCAAGCGCTACCTCTCGGTGGAAAGCCACATCCGCATGATGGCGGCGGCGCAGCCCTTCATCTCGGGCGCGATCTCCAAGACCATCAACATGCCGAACGAGGCGACCGTCGAGGACTGCAAGAACGCCTATATGCTGTCTTGGAAGCTGGCGCTCAAAGCCAATGCGCTCTACCGCGACGGCTCGAAGCTTTCGCAGCCGCTCAACTCCGCGCTGATCGCGGACGAGGCGGAGGATGAGGACGACGCGATCGACGCGCTGGTGGCGGCTCCGGCGGCTGCCCGCACCGCGCAGGTGACCGAGAAGATCATCGAGCGCGTGATCGAACGCATCGAGAAGGTGCGCGAGCGCGAGAAGCTGCCGGGCCGCCGCAAGGGCTACACCCAGAAGGCGATCGTGGGCGGGCACAAGGTGTACCTGCGCACCGGCGAATATGAGGATGGTCGCCTCGGCGAAATCTTCATCGACATGCACAAGGAAGGCGCCGCCTTCCGCGCCATGATGAACAACTTCGCCATCGCGATCTCGCTGGGCCTGCAATACGGCGTGCCGCTGGAAGAATATGTGGAGGCCTTCACCTTCACGCGCTTCGAGCCGGCGGGCTTCGTGCAGGGCAACGACGCGATCAAGTCGGCGACCTCGATCCTCGACTACGTGTTCCGCGAGCTGGCCATCTCCTACATCGGGCGTGACGACCTCGCTCATGTGACGCTGGAAGACCTCGGCGCCACAACGGTGGGCCGTGGGGACGCCGCCGAAAGCCTGCCCTCGGGCGAACCCCCGGCCGCGCGTGCGGTGTCCAAGGGTCTCGTGCGCGGCAAAGTGACCAACTTCCTCAACGTGGTGGATGGCGGCGGCTCTGTCGCGGCGGTTGCCACCGCGCAGGGGGGAGCGGCGGCCTATGCGGTGGCCGGTGCCACGGCGCTGAAAGCGGATGACGTGGCGGACGCCATCGAGAGCCTGCCGTTCGCGGCTGCGGCGGTTGCCCCGGCGAAGGCCGTGGATGACATCGCCACCAAGCGCTCGATTGCGAAGATGAAGGGCTATGTCGGCGAAGCCTGCCCCGAGTGCATGAACTTCACGCTGGTCCGCAACGGGACGTGCTTGAAGTGCGACACCTGCGGGAGCACGACGGGTTGTTCGTGATTTCTTGATCCAACAACAACAAAAACGGGCGCCTCGGCGCCCGTTTTCTTTCGAAGTCGTGGATGCTCGGGCCAAGCCCGAGCATGACGGTTGGAACGTGCGCAACGTCTCCCCGCGTCATGGCCGGGCTCGGCCCGGCCATCCACGACTTGGCGACGAGACAAACAATGAAGCCGCTTTTCGTCCGGCACCGACCGGGGCAAAGTCGTGGATGCCCGGCACAAGGCCGGGCATGACGATGAGGAGACGATGGGTGGCTACGTTTACCTGATGACGAACCGCCCCAATGGCACGCTCTATTGTGGCGTGACCAACGACATCGCCCGTCGCGCCTATGAGCATCGCGAGGGGCTCGTCCCCGGCTTCACGCGCCGCTACGGCCTCAAGCAGCTCGTATGGTTTGAAGCCTTTGACGACATCCGCGATGCGATCCAGCGCGAAACATCCATCAAGCGCTGGCCGCGCGCATGGAAAGCGCGGCTGATTGCCGAAAACAACCCGGATTGGGCGGATCTATACGAAACATTGGTCTGACGTCGTGGATGCTCGGGCTTGGCACGAGCATGACGGTTGGTGCTCTACTTCCCCAAGCCTGTCGCCGCCCAGGCCTCTTCTGCATCCTCAGCATAGCGGAAAAGATCGAGGTCCTGCGGGGAGATGGTGCCCGCCTCGACAAAAGCCTCGAAGTTGATCGCCTTGCGCCAGAAGTCCGGGCAGGCCAGCACGATGGGCAGCGGAGATTTCTTCTGGG
>JAIUNQ010000318.1 GCA_020161475.1 Pseudomonadota bacterium
CCAGTCCCGGCGCTATGCCGCCGAAAAACGGGATGGGCGCCTGCAAGGTAATGCCGAGTGCGAGCAGCACCGCACCGAGATAGCGCTGCGCCGCCGGGCTGGTGAGCACCTCGAGACGCGGTCGCATGACCTTTTCCATGGCGCGCAAAGTGGGTTCAGCCTTGGAGACCAAACCCGCGAGATCGGAACGCTTCACACGGCGCTGCGCCACCCAACGCGGCAGTTTGAGGCTTTCAGCCCCCGTCATCATCTGCACACCCACGATCCCGACGATAATACCGCACAGGATGGGCAGGCCGGGGATGGGAATGAGGTTGGGCAGCCCGAACAGCACCAGAACAATGCCGAAGGAACGCTTGCCCAGCGCCGCCGTCAGGGTTTCGATCGTCGGGTTGGGGTCAGCAGCACCGCCTTGGGGGCGCACGATGGCGGCAAGCACATCGGCAATTCGCTCCGAAAAAGACAACATGATCGCGAAATAGTCCCCCGGAGCACCAGCATCTAAGCCATAGGGCGTAGAAAGAGCGATGAAAAGAGGGCACCGCAGGGAATATAAATTACGTTCAGTAGTTTTCCGGGCGAATAGCACGCAAGGGTTGATAGCCGCCCCTCGA
This sequence comes from Pseudomonadota bacterium, assembly GCA_020161475.1. Classification (GTDB taxonomy): domain Bacteria; phylum Pseudomonadota; class Alphaproteobacteria; order Rhizobiales; family Beijerinckiaceae; genus Rhabdaerophilum. The sequence continues at coordinate 615 of JAIUNQ010000318.1, forward strand.
CCCCCCCGCCTTTAATGAAGGTTTGGAGAGCAGAAGGCGCTCTGGCGTGGAGTAGGGATGCAGAGCGGGCGAGCGGCAGCCACGCTGGGCCAAAGCAGGTGGCGCACAAGCCGCCTTCGAACGATTCTGCTTCTGTTGTTGCTCATCGCGTCGCCCCCTGTGAGCGCCCAGAGCTTCATGCAGCAATTCATGCCGTCAATGGCGCTGGACAGCCCTGAGGCGCTGGGCATGTCGCCCGAAGCGCTGCCGCCGGACCTTGATGAGCCTCAGATCGGGGAAGACGCAGAAACCGCCCCCTTTGCCGAAGACGAAATCTCTTCCCAAAGCACGGGTAGGACAAAGCCGGAAAAGCCCTCGCAAAGAGGACCACAGGCGCGCCATGCCGCCGGGCAATCACATGATCCGGCTCCGCCCCTGCCCCTCGCGGCCCGGCTGCGGCGCGTGGTGCGGGACTCCCCCTTGGGCGGCGGCATGGATCTGTGGTTCACCCGCCGCCCCGTGCGGGATGTGTATTTCATCGCCTATGACGCCAGCGCGCATGACCGCTACCTCTCCTTCGGCTCGAAACATGCCGTTCGGGGCGATTTTTCGGCACCCGGGTGGCGGTTTATCTCCACGCTCGGCATCAAGATCGCTGCTTACGATCCACCGGTGGCCGGACGCGTCTCCTCGGTTGATCTGATGCGGATGATGCCGGGCTACGAGGCACGCTGGGGCGGGCTGACCGTGGCGGGCTATGCAGGCCTCGGTTACGCCCGCTCGCAGGCGCGCGGTATTCTCGCCACCGGGCACTACGGGCGTCTTGGAGCTGCGGCCTTGGGGGAATTCTGGTACAGCTGGGGCCAGAACGCGCCCCTTATGGCGCGTTTCACCAGCGGCTACGTCGTGGCAGACAGCGCCAATCGGTCCGTTTCCACAGGTCTGCGCCATGGCGTGGGTCTCCCCAACCTGCCCTTTCTGTTCGGACCGGAGGCGAGCTGGAGCGCCGGACGCGATGTGCGCAGCACAGGAGCCGCACTGCACACCGCCTTCCGCAAGGCCCGCCTCGGTGCACATGCCAGCGAAATCCCGATCCTTGCGGCACGCCTGCGCATTTCCGCAGGCGCGCAGTGGCAGGACAAGCGCAAGCCCGGCGCCTACGCGGAGCTTGCCGCCTATCTCGCCTACTGAGTGATCTGCGCCAGCGCCTGCGGGGTATCGAAATCCGCCAGCACGCCGGGGTCATCCACCTCCAGCACCAGCACAGCATCCCCCGCGCTCTCCAGCAGCTTGCGCGCCCCGGCATCACCGTGCAGCGCCATCACCGAGGGAAACAGTGCCCGCGTGAGCAGCACCGGGTTGCCCCGCCGCCCCGCAAATGCTGGCACAACAGCCTTGATACCCGGTGTTTTGGCGGCGGCCTTGAGCGCCTCAAGCGTGGAAGCCTTCACTTTCGGCATATCACCGAGCATCACCAGCGCCGCGCCCACCGTTTCCGGCAAAGCCGCAACTCCGGCACGCAGCGAGCTGGCCATGCCTTCCGCATAACTCGGGTTATGCACGCTGCGGAGCCCCGGCAGCACCGCACCCACCATCTCCGCCTCGTGCCCCGTCACGACAAGCGGCGCAAGGCCCGCATCCTGCGCCGCCTGCACCACATGCGCCACCAGCGGCTTGCCATTGAGCAGCGCCAGCAGCTTGTTCTCCGACCCAAAGCGGGTGGAACGCCCCGCCGCCAGCACCAGCGCCGCAATCTCCTGCCCCATCGGCTCCTCCCCTTCGCCAGCGCGCGGCTGCGGGCGCGAAATAATCTCCATCAAGAGCCCGCCGACGCCCATGCCCATGATCTCGCGCGCGCCGACAGGCAGCTCGGCGAAAATCCGTGCCAGCACCCAATCGAACCCGTTTTCGCGGGCGGAGCGCGCACATCCCGGCGCGCCGATCACC
>JAIUNQ010000319.1 GCA_020161475.1 Pseudomonadota bacterium
ACCGAGATCATCAAGAACAACATGTCCGAACTGCTCTCCTTCGTGGAGGTGCAGAAGCTGCTGGGCGATCTGCCCAAGGCGCACAAGGATCTCGTCAAGGAAATCTCCCCGGCGCAGATTCCCACCACCGGCATTCAGCGCATCCTTCAGCTGCTGCTGGCCGAGCGGGTGTCGATCCGCGATCTGGGCACCATTCTCGAGGCGACGGCGGAAGTCTCCGGCGCGCTGCGCGATCCGCGCATGATCGTCGAGCATATCCGCTCGCGCCTCGGCCGCCAGATCTGCGCGCAGCACACCGGGCCGACCGGGAAGCTGGCGCTCATCACGCTCTCGCCGGCATGGGAAGATGCCTTCGCCTCCTCGCTGGTGGGCGAGGGCGAGGTGAAGCATCTGGCGATGCAGCCCTCACGCCTGCATGATTTCGTGATCGCGCTGCGCGACAAGTTCGAGGAGGCGGCGCGCCTCGGCGAGCTGCCGGTGCTGGTGACCTCGAACGCCGTGCGTCCCTATGTGCGCATGATCATCGAGCGCTTCCGCCCCCAGACCGCGGTGATCGCGCAGGGGGAGATTCATCCCTCCTGCCGTCTGCGCACGGTCGGCTCGATTTAAAGAATTGGCCGCCCCTGACGGGGGGCCTTCCTGGCTCTGTGAAAACAGAGAGCGATGGACTGGAAAGGGCGCCCTCGGGCGCCCTCTTTTTTCGTGCTGCTTTGTGGTGTCAGGCGGCGGGGGTGCCGCCCGCCGGGCCACTGGGCTGAGCGGCCTTGCCCATCTGCGAGCGCTCGAACAGCAGGATGAAGGGGATGGACAGCCCCAGCGGAATGATCAGGTACAGCAAGCGCCAGACGAGAAGGGCGGCGAAAACGGCGGTGGCCGGAATGCCCGGCATGACGGCGATGAAGACCGTTTCCATGACGCCGATGCCGCCCGGCACCTGAAACAGCAGGCCCGCCGAAAACGACAGCAGGAACGCACCCAGCACCACGAAGAAGCCGGGGTTCCCTTGCTCCGGCAGCGCGAAATAGATGATGCCCGCCGCGCCCAGAAGCTCCAGCGGGGCGGCGACCCATTGGCGCCACACCACGTTAAGGCCGGGGTATTCGAGCTTGAACGAGCGGATGGTGAGCGGCTTGAACTGGAGCCAGGCACCGATGGTGTAGAGCAGGCAGAAGGCGAGCATGCCCGCGCCGATCACCCGGCCCAGCGTGATCGAGAAATCCATCTTGGCCTGTTTGGCGAGCGGCACCACGATATGCGGCTCGAACAGCATGACGAGGCCGCCCAGCAGGATGGTGCCGAAGGCAAAAGTGAAGGAGCACAAAGCCACCAGCACCGCGACTTCCGCCGGGGAAAGCCCCTTCGAGGTGTAGGCGCGGTAACGCACCATGCCGCCCGAGAACACCGAGCCGCCGATGTTGTGCGAGATGGCATAGGTGACGAAGGAACAGATGGTGATGAAGGACCAGGAGATGCCCTGCTCGCGCTTGAGGTGGATCAGCGCGATGCGGTCATACCAGGCCAGTGCCCAATAGGCGCAGAGGGTGGAGAGCACGGCGAGCAGATAGCCCGAGGTGGGAATGGCGGCGAGCTTGTGCCCGATCTGCGCGGCAATGATGCGGATGCTCTCGAAAAAGGAAGCATTTTCAAGCTGGGCGGCGGCGGTGGCGGCGGCCTCTTGCTTGAGCTTCACATAGAGGATGTGCAGCGACCAGCCGACAGCCACCAGCCCCACCAGCGGCCAGAAAAGATCCTTGATACGCTTCATGCTTCCCCCGATGTGGGCTGATGCGCCCGCTTTGCCTGTCAGTGCCGCGCCCTGCGTTTTCTGGCAAGCGTCCGGCGTGCCTTGAGCCAAGAAAAAGGCCCGCCGGAGCGGGCCTTCATCAACAGGCATCACGTCAAATCGATGACAACTTCAGAGCCGACCGGCGGCAAAGCGCATGCGCGCGGCAATGCGGTCGGTTTCCATCTGGTCGCGCAGGGCCATCTCGGCACGCTCGGCGGCCTTCTCGCGATCCTCAAGGATCTCGACTTTCTTCAGCTCCTCGAAGGCCTCGTTGAGCTGGGCCTTGGCTTCTTCCAACTGCTCGTTCAGCTCGGAAGCCGAGTGCAGCAGGTTGTCGCGGCGGGTGCGCGCGGCCTTGGCATAAGTGGGGTAAGCGAAATGGGCGGTGTCCGAAATGCCGGCACGACGCTCCTCGTTCTCGATCTCGCGGTCGAGTTCGCTCGCCATGCGATTGAACTCGGCAATCATCATTTCGATCTGGGAGACGCGGCGGCGCTTCTCGTCCACGTGAAACCGCTTCAGGCGGATCAACGTATCGCGCGATTTCATGGTCCTTCTACTCCTTGACCCAGCCCGGAATTACGCCCGGGGGTGCCGGGGTCAGGAAGTCACTCCCGTCCCCGTGCGGTTAACAATATCCGCGAGACGCTCATAGCATTCGCTCAGGGAAGTTGATTCTTCCTTACCCTGAGAGAGAAAACCCTCGATTTCCGGATTGGCGTCGATCGCGCGGTCCACTTCTTCCGAGGAGCC
>JAIUNQ010000320.1 GCA_020161475.1 Pseudomonadota bacterium
CACCTCTGACAGCAGCGCCCGGAGCGCGCTCAGATCTGCGGCATCACGCTGGTCCTGCGCGCGGGTTTCGCTCGCATCGAAATGGGTCGTCATCGTTTCGCTCCCCGCGAATGGTGCGCCTCTTCAGGGCGGCTTATGGTCTTTCGGCTCCCCCCAGCGCATGGCATTTGCCGGATTGGCCGAGCGTTTGTGGCAGGATAGGATCAGGGCAGGGGGCGGGATGTCAGGCAGGTGACATTGTTGCCGCCCTCACACCGGGAGATCAGGACATCATGGGCAAATCGCGGGGCGCTTTCGAGCCGCTCAAACTCAAGCTGATGCCGGAATGGCTGGGACAATCCGGGCTCTGGCGGTTCGATGCCGCGGACGGCGGCTACTGGCCGGTCGATGCCGAGGAGATCGGCCTTTCCGAGGCGCTGGCGGACCGGCTTGAGGACTGGACCGATACCTTTGATTCGATCTTCGATGAGGATGATCCGCCCGCCTCCCGTTTCGAGAGCCGGCAGGCGCATGCCGCATTCGTTGCAGAAGGGGAAGCGCTTGCGGCGTTGATCCGCCGGGAGCTGGGGGCTGAGGTTGAGTATGTGCCGCCCAAGGGCCTCGGCCCGGAGAACGCCTGATGGATCTTTCGACATGGACCGCGCGCCCGCTGCCGCAACGACAGACCCTGGCCGGGCGTTACTGCCGCCTTGAACCGTTTTCCCCTGCCCATGAGGCGGCGCTGTTTGTGGTCTCTATGGCGGGGGATGCCGAGGCGCGCCATCGCTGGCTGTTTGAGGGCGTGAGCGATGCGGGCGCCTTCCACGCCTGGTTCACGGCCAAATGCGCGCAGAGCGATCCGCTCTATTTTGCGGTCATCGATCAGGCGAGCGGGGCGGTGACCGGGCGTCAGTGTTTCATGCGGATCGATGCTGCCAACGGGGTCATCGAGATCGGTTCGATCCTCTGGGGGATGCCGATGGCGCGCACCCGCCTTGCAACGGAGGCGCTTTATCTCTTTGCACGCCATGTGTTCGAAGATCTGGGGTATCGGCGCTTCGAGTGGAAGTGCAACAACGAGAACGAGCCTTCCAAGCGGGCGGCCCTGCGCTTCGGCTTCACCTATGAAGGCTTGTTTCGCCAGCACATGGTGCAGAAGGGCAAGAACCGCGATACCGCCTGGTTCTCGATGATTGATAGCGAATGGCCGCGTCTCAAAGCCGCCTTTGAAGGCTGGCTCGCGCCGGAGAACTTTGACGCCAATGGGCAGCAGATCCGGCGGCTGGAGGCGTTCAGGGGGTGAGGTGTTGCGGCCGGGCTTGGACCGGCCACAACGCTGATGCGCGCGCCACGCCTGTGCTTACCCCTTGTAGGGCGTTTCCGGCACCGGGGTCAGGGGGTGAGGTGTTGCGGCCGGGCTTGGACCGGCCACAACGCTGATGCGCGCGCCACGCCTGTGCTTACCCCTTGTAGGGCGTTTCCGGCACCGGGGTCAGGGGGGCTTTGCCCTCTGCCATGGCCAGCACATTCTCCACCACCAGCTGGCCCATCTTGTTGCGCGTGTAATGCGAGGCCGAGCCGACATGGGGCAGCAGCACGCAGTTATCGAGACCGCGCAGTGTTTCCGATACGCGCGGCTCATCCTCAAAGACATCGAGACCCGCCGCGCCCAGCGTGCCGGTTTGCAGGGCCGTGGTCAGAGCCTGCTCATCCACCAGCGAGCCACGCGCGACATTGATCAGCGTGCCTGAAGCACCCAGCGCGTGCAGCACCTCCGTGTTGACGAGGTGATAGGTCTGCGGGCCGCCCGGCGCGATGACCATCAGAATATCGACATCGCGCGCCATCTCGATCAGTGAGGCGTAATAGGGCCAGGGGGCATCCGGCTTTTGCGTGCGGGAGTGGTAGGCCAGCTTGAGGCCGAAGGCTTCGGCGCGCTTGGCGATGGCCATGCCGATGCGGCCAAGGCCCAGAATGCCCATGCTCTTCTCGCGCAGCGAGGCGGAGAACGGAAAGGGCTTATCCTCCCAATGGCCGGCCCGCAGGTAACGATCGGCCTGCGGAATGCGGCGCACGGTGGCGATCAGCAGACCCATGGCGAGATCGGCCACCTCATCGGTCAACACATCGGGCGTGTGGGTGACGATGATGCCGTTCTCGCTGGCGTAGGCGGTATCCACGGTGTCGTAGCCCACCCCGTAATTGCTCACGAGCTTGAGGTTCGGCAGGCGCTTGAGCAGCGCGGCATCCACCTTCGGCGCGCTCGCGCCCGAGATGACCGCCTTTATGGTGGGGGCGATCCGCGCCAGCTCGGCTTCGGGGTCTGCCGCCTCGTAGAGCTTGTGCACACTTACCCTTGCGGAAAGGCCATCGGAGACGACCGGCAGGGGTGGGGCGAGCAGCAGCGTCGGGAAATCGGTCAAGGCACGGTCCTGATCATTCGTCTGAATCGTCGAGGGGTTCATCTTCCTCGACAGGGGTCGCGGGGGCAAGGTGGCGGGAGAGGCGACGCAGGCTCTTGCGCAGCCGCGCC
>JAIUNQ010000028.1 GCA_020161475.1 Pseudomonadota bacterium
GCTACGTCATCTCGATGGGCTCCTGCGCCAACGGCGGCGGCTACTATCACTATTCCTATTCGGTTGTGCGCGGGTGCGATCGCATCGTGCCGGTGGATGTCTATGTGCCGGGCTGCCCGCCGACGGCCGAGGCGCTGCTCTACGGCGTGCTGCTGCTTCAGAAGAAGATCCGCCGCACGGCGACGATCGAACGCTGATTTCTCGGGCTGCGCCTTCCCGGCGCAGTCCTGCCAGCTGTCCGAAATGGCTGGCGACACTCTGGGACAAGATTTCCACCCGAAGGTGACGGGCCGGGAATGACATGGGAGCCGACATGAGCGAAGCCCTCGAAAATCTCGCCGCGCATATCGCGAAGGCGCTGCCGGGCAAGGTGACCGGGCACGTGCTCGCCAACGGCGAGTTGACCGTTTTTGCCGAGGCTGCCGCCATCGTCGATGTCATGACCTTCCTGCGGGAAGATGCCGAATGCGCCTTCATCAGCTTCATTGATGTATGTGGTGCCGATTACCCGGAGCGTGAGAAGCGCTTCGATGTCGTCTATCACTTGATGTCGCCGCGCCACGTGCGCCGCATCCGCGTCAAGGTGCAGGTGGCCGAGGATGAAACGCTGCCCTCGATCGTCGGGGTGTTTCCGGGTGCGAACTGGTTCGAGCGTGAAGCCTACGACATGTACGGCATGGTCTTCACCGATCACCCTGATCTGCGCCGCATCCTGACGGATTATGGTTTCGCCGGGCATCCGCTGCGCAAGGACTTCCCGATGACGGGCTTCGTGGAGGTTCGCTATGACGACGCCGAAAAGCGCGTTGTCTATGAGCCGGTGAAGCTCAATCAGGAATTCCGCAATTTCGATTTCCTCAGCCCCTGGGAAGGCGCCGAATACGTGCTGCCCGGTGACGAGAAGGCGAAACAATAAAGTGGAGTGGCTGGTAGCCCGGCAGAGTATCGACGGGTTTTACGTTTCTGGACTGTTCGATGGTGATGTTGGCCTCCTGTGCGGGGCGGTCATGGGGATCATCGGCTGGTCAGGGGTTTCAAATGGTTGGCGCTTCTTTTTTGTCTTCGCGCTGGCTCAGTTTGTGATCGCTCTTGCAGGTGGTGTGGTTGTCTTTGGACTGTTCCTATGGGCGTTCAAAGGAAGCGGGATTTTCGTGATGTTCGTTCTTAAGAACATCGTAGGCGGATTGGTTGGATGGCTAGCTTTGCAAGCGATCCAAAATGTGATGAGCAGGTTGAGTGGATTGAGGTCATGACCGAACATCAGAACATGCGCAATTTCACCATCAACTTCGGCCCGCAGCATCCGGCGGCGCACGGCGTGCTGCGCCTCGTGCTGGAGCTGGACGGCGAAATCGTGACCCGGACCGATCCGCATATCGGCCTGCTGCATCGCGGCACCGAGAAGCTGATCGAATACAAGACCTATGCGCAGGCGACCCCGTATTTCGACCGCCTCGATTACTGCGCGCCGATGAATCAGGAGCATGCCTTCTGCCTTGCGGCCGAAAAGCTGCTGAAGATCACGGTCCCCAAGCGTGGCCAGCTGATCCGCGTGCTCTATTCGGAAATCGGCCGCATCCTCAGCCATCTGCTCAACGTCACCACGCAGGCGATGGACGTGGGCGCGCTCACCCCGCCGCTGTGGGGCTTCGAGGAGCGCGAGAAGCTGATGATCTTTTATGAGCGCGCTTGCGGCTCGCGCATGCACGCCAACTATTTCCGCATCGGCGGCGTCCACCAGGATCTGCCCGAGGCGCTGATCAACGACATCGAGGCCTTCTGCGATCCGTTCCTCGGCTTGCTCGATGATCTCGAAGGTCTGCTCACCGACAACCGTATCTTCAAGCAGCGCAATGTCGATATCGGCATTGTGAACCTTGATGATGCGTGGAAGCTCGGCTTCTCGGGCGTCATGGTGCGTGGCTCGGGCGCGGCGTGGGATTTGCGCAAGTCGATGCCCTACGAGTGCTACGACGAGCTCGATTTCGACATTCCGATCGGCAAGAACGGCGATTGCTACGACCGTTACTGCATCCGCGTCGAGGAAATGCGCCAGTCCGTGCGCATCATGAAGCAGTGCATCGCCAAGCTGCGCGGCCCGGATGGCAAGACCGCCATTTCCACCACGGATGGCAAGGTGGTTCCGCCCAAGCGCTCGGAAATGAAGCGCTCGATGGAAGCGCTGATCCACCACTTCAAGCTCTACACCGAAGGCTTCCACGTGCCGGCGGGCGAATCCTATGCCGCAGTCGAGGCGCCCAAGGGCGAATTCGGCGTGTATCTGGTCTCGGACGGCACCAACAAGCCGTATCGCACCAAGATCCGTGCGCCCGGCTTTGCCCATCTGAGCGCCATGGATTTCATGTGCCAGGGCCACATGCTCGCGGATGTCTCGGCGATCCTCGGTTCGCTCGACATCGTGTTCGGCGAGGTGGATCGGTGAAGGCCCGCGTCGGGGCAGGGGTGGTGGCTGCGGCAGCTCTTGCCGCGCCGGCTTTCGCCCAAGCACCGCCGCGGGAAGATTTTTTCGTGCGTCCGCCGCAGGTTCAGGCACCGCAGGTGCCAGGCCAGGGCGGACAACAGCCGCCGCTTGCCATGCCGGGTGCATCGGTGACGGCGGATGTGCTGGTGAAACAGGGGTTTGAGGTCAAGGCCGTGTCGAAAACATCCGACAAGGCGACCGATTACCTGCTTGTGCTCCAGCGTTCCGGGGAATTGCGCACCTGCCTGATGCGGCTGTCGCGCGATACCAACTCCCGGGCGTTGAAGCGCGAGAGTGTGTGCTTTTGAGGCATTGAGGAAAAGAGATGTCCGTTCGTCGCCTTGCGCCTGATTCCGTCCAGCCGGCCTCTTTCGCGTTCTCCGCGGAGAACAAGGTCTGGCTTGCCGCGCAGATCGCGAAGTATCCGGAAGGGCGTCAGGCCTCTGCCGTGATCCCGGCGTTGTGGCAGGCCCAGAAGCAGGCCGGTGGCTGGCTGCCCAAGGCCGCCATCGAGCATGTGGCCGAGTGCCTTGGCATGCCGAACATCCGCGTGCTCGAGGTGGCCAGCTTCTACACCATGTTCAACCTTGAGCCGGTGGGGCAGTACTTCGTGCAGCTCTGCGGCACGGTGCCGTGCCATTGCATGGGCGCGCAGGACCTGAAGAAGGTGCTGAAAGAGAAGATCGGCCACGAGCATCACGTGAGCGCCGATGGCAAGTTCTCCTGGCTGGAAGTCGAGTGCCTTGGTGCCTGCACCAACGCGCCGATGGTGCAGATCAACGACGATTTCTACGAGGACCTGACCGCCGAGACCCTTGCGAAGCTGCTGGATGATCTGGCGGCGGGCAAGCCGGTGAAGATCGGCCCGCAGAATGGCCGTTCCAAATCGGAGCCGAAGGATTCGATCAAGACGCTGCTCGACGGCGCGCTTTATGACGGCTCCAAGGTCGGCAGCTGGCAGGGCGATTTCGACGCCCGCGTCGCGGCCGCCAAGAAGGCCAAGGAAGAAGCCGCTGCTGCGGCCGAGAAGAAAGCCTGAGGAGCGGATTGATGGCGCACGCCTTCTCCCAGATCGAGTTGCCGGGCCGCGCGGTTGTCACCGCCGGGCTGCTGGCGGCTGCCGGTCTGGCGTTGGGGGGCTGTGCCAGCGTCGAGAAGACGCTGTCGTTTGACGCCAAGACCCATGCTGCCGCGCTTGCCAAGGGCACAGCGCGCATCGAGGGTGAGGGCTTCATCCGTCGTCGCAACGCCTGGCTGGCGCGCTGCTCGGGCGAAGTGGTCTATCTCGTGCCGGACACGCCGTATTTCCGCGAGTGGGTGGATATCTACCGCTCCGGCAACACGATCGAGAACGCGCCCGCGCTCAACGAGCGACACAAGGGCGCTGTCCGCAGGACCCAATGCAATATGAAGGGGCAGTTCACTTTCGAGAACCTGCCCGCCGGCAAATGGCTGGTCGCCACCCGCGTCACCTATGACTCGGAAGCCACGATCTCCATCCTGCCGATGTACGACTACACCTTCCTCACGGAAGTCGAGACCAAGGCCGGGGAAACCACCCCTGTCATTCTTTCCAACCCCAACCGGATCTAGGCTATGCTCAACGATCAGGATCGCATTTTCACCAACCTCTACGGGCGACAGGACCCCGGCCTGAAAGCTGCGCTGATGCGCGGCAATTGGGACGGCACCAAGAAGCTCATCGAGATGGGCCGCGACTGGATCATCGACGAGATGAAGGCTTCCGGTCTGCGTGGCCGTGGCGGCGCGGGCTTCCCGACCGGCATGAAGTGGTCCTTCATGCCCAAGGTGAACGATGGTCGCCCGCATTACCTCGTCATCAATGGCGACGAATCCGAGCCCGGCACCTGCAAGGACCGCGAAATCCTGCGCCATGATCCGCACCTTCTCATCGAAGGCGCGATGCTGGCCTGCGTGGCGATGGGGGCTCATGCCGCCTACATCTACATCCGCGGCGAGTTCATTGCCGAGCGTATCGCGCTCCAGAAGGCGGTGGATGAGGCTTATGAAGCCAAGCTGATTGGCAAGGACAACAAGCACGGCTATCCGTTCGACTTCTATGTCCACCACGGCGCGGGCGCCTACATCTGCGGCGAAGAGACCGCGCTGCTCGAAAGCCTTGAGGGCAAGAAGGGCCAGCCGCGCCTGAAGCCGCCGTTCCCGGCCAACATGGGCCTCTACGGCTGCCCGACGACGGTGAACAACGTGGAATCCATCGCGGTTGCGGGCACGATCCTGCGTCGTGGTGCGGGCTGGTTCAACGGCATCGGCCGTCCGAACAACGTGGGCACCAAGCTGTTCTGCGTGTCGGGCCATGTGAACACGCCCTGCAACGTGGAAGAGGCCATGGGCCTGACCTTCCGTGAGCTGATCGACAAGCATTGCGGCGGCATTCGCGGCGGCTGGGATAACCTCAAGGCGGTCATTCCGGGCGGTTCCTCGGTGCCGATGGTGCCGGCCGAGCAGATCATTGATGCGCCGATGGACTTCGACACCCTGCGTGCGCTGCGCTCAGGCCTCGGCACGGCGGCGGTGATCGTGCTCGACAAGCAGACCGATCTTGTTTCCGCGATTGCGCGTCTGGCGCATTTCTACAAGCACGAGAGCTGCGGCCAGTGCACACCCTGCCGCGAAGGCACGGGCTGGATGGCGCGCGTCATGGCCCGCATGGCCGAAGGACGCGCCCAGAAGAAGGAAATCGACATGCTGCTCGATGTGTCGACCCGCATCGAGGGCCACACGATCTGCGCGCTGGGCGATGCGGCGGCTTGGCCGATTCAGGGCCTGATCCGCCACTTCCGCCACGAGATCGAGGCGAAGATCGACCAATACGCGGCCAACCCGCATTCGGACCCGGTTCCGGTGGCGGCGGAGTAAGAGAATATGACCAAGATCCTCGTTGATGATGTCGAAGTCGATGTGCCGCCGCACTACACGCTGCTGCAGGCGGCGGAGGCTGCTGGCATGGAAGTGCCGCGCTTCTGCTTCCATGAGCGTCTTTCGATTGCCGGCAATTGCCGCATGTGCCTCGTTGAGGTGAAGGGTGGCCCGCCCAAGCCGCAGGCCTCTTGCGCCATGAACGTGCGCGATGTGCGCGGCGGCCCGGATGGTTCGCTGCCGCAGATCTTCACCAAAACGCCGATGGTGAAGAAGGCGCGCGAGGGGGTGATGGAGTTCATGCTCATCAACCACCCGCTCGATTGCCCGATCTGCGATCAGGGCGGCGAATGCGATCTTCAGGATCAGGCTATGGCCTACGGCAAGGACGCCTCGCGTTACGCCGAGCCCAAGCGCGCCGTGGAAGACAAGTACATCGGCCCGCTGGTGAAAACCGTGATGACCCGCTGCATCCATTGCACGCGCTGCGTCCGCTTCACCACCGAAGTCGCGGGCATCACCGAGCTGGGCCTGATTGGCCGTGGCGAGGATGCCGAGATCACGACCTATCTCGAAAAGGCGATGACCTCCGAGATGCAGGGCAACGTGGTGGACCTGTGCCCGGTGGGCGCGCTCACCTCCAAGCCCTTCGCCTTCAATGCCCGCCCGTGGGAATTGGCCAAAACAGAATCCATCGACGTGATGGATGCCGTGGGCAGCGCCATCCGCGTCGATACGCGCGGCCGTGAGGTGATGCGCATCGTGGCCCGCACCAATGATGCGGTGAACGAGGAATGGATTTCCGACAAGACCCGCTTCATCTGGGACGGGTTGCGCTCGCAGCGCCTTGATCGCCCCTATGTGCGCGTCAACGGCAAGCTCCAGCCCGCCACCTGGGCCGAGGCTTTTGCGGCCATTGCCGCCAAGGTGAAGGCCGCCCAGCCCGGCAAGATCGGCGCGATTGCCGGTCAGCTCGCGGGCGTGGAAGAGATGTATGCGCTTAAAGCGCTGCTCGCTTCGCTCGGCTCCGCCAATACCGATGCCCGCTACCCCGGCAACCCGCTGAACTCCAAGGCGGGCCGTGGCAGCTATCTCTTCAATGCCACCATTGCCGGCATTGAGGAGGCGGACTCACTGATCATCATCGGCGCTAACCCGCGCAAGGAAGCGGCGGTGCTCAATTCGCGCATCCGCAAGCGGTATCTCAAGGGCAAGTTCCCGATTGCGCTGGTGGGCGAGAACGCCAACCTGTCCTATCCCGCCACCTATCTCGGGGCCGGGCCGGAGAGCCTTGCGGGCTACAAGCCTGCCGGTGAGAAGCCCATGGTCATCGTGGGGCAGGGCGCGCTGAACCGTGCCGATGGCGCGGCGGTGCTGGCGGCTGCGGCCAAGCTCGCGCTCGAGATTGGCGCTGTGAAGGACGGCTGGAACGGTTTCTGCGTGCTGCACAACGAGGCCAGCCTCGTCGGTGCGCTCGACATCGGCTTTACCCCCGGTGAGGGCGGTCTTGATACCGGTGCCATGATCGGCGGCGGTGTCGAGGTGCTGTTCAACCTCGGGGCCGATGATATCGAAATCCCGGCAGGTAGCTTTGTTGTCTATCAGGGCACGCATGGTGACAACGGTGCGCATCGCGCCGATGTCATCCTGCCGGGTGCGGCCTATACCGAAAAGTCGGCGACCTATGTGAATACGGAAGGGCGCGTGCAGCAGACCGTGCGCGCCGCCTTCCCGCCGGGCGAGGCCAAGGATGACTGGGCGATTATCCGCGCGCTTTCCGATGTGCTCGGCAAGACGCTGCCCTTCAATTCGCTGGGCCAGCTGCGTGCGGCGCTTTACGCGGAGTTCCCGCATCTGGCCGCGCTGGGCACCATCAAGGCCGGTGAGGCTGCGGATGTCGAGGCCCTCGCCAAGCTCGGCGGTGTGCCCGACAAGGCAGCCTTCAAGAACGCGGTGGAAGCCTTCCACCTGACCAACCCCATCGCCCGCGCCTCCAAGGTGATGGGCGAATGTGCGGCGATTGCTTCCGGCGCGCAGGCGCAGGCAGCGGAATAAGGAGCGCGAGAGATGGTCGATATCACCCCCAACGCTCCGAAGCGCTCCAACATGCCGATGATCCTCGGCATCGCGGCGTTCTTCATCCTCGCCGTCGCCGCCTGGGTCGGCGTCGTGGTGGTCAAGTACCTCTGGAACGAGACGACCTGGTTCCTACCGGCGCTGATCATCGTGGCGAAGAGCCTCGCGCTGCTGGTGGCGCTGCTCATCATCATCGCGTTCTTCCTGCTGGCGGATCGCAAGATCTGGGCGGCGGTGCAGCTGCGTCGCGGTCCGAACGTGGTCGGTCCCTTCGGCCTGCTCCAGAGCTTCGCGGACCTTCTCAAGTTTGTGCTCAAGGAGCCGGTGATCCCGGCGACCTCCGACAAGATCCTGTTCCTCCTGGCGCCGCTCCTCACCTGCGTGCTCGCGCTGGCGGCCTGGGGTGTGGTGCCGGTGGCCGAGGGCTGGGCGATTGCCGACATCAACGTCGGTATTCTCTACATCTTCGCGATTTCCTCGCTCGGTGTTTACGGCGTCATCATCGGCGGCTGGGCCTCGAACTCGAAGTATCCCTTCCTCGCAGCGCTGCGCTCTGCTGCGCAGATGGTTTCCTATGAAGTCTCGATCGGCTTCGTCATCATCACCGTGCTGATGATCGTCGGCTCGCTGAACCTGACGGATATCGTGCAGGCGCAGGACAAGGTCGGCATCGCCAATATGCTGGGTGTGCCGTGGTTCACGATGCTGAACTGGTTCTTCATCCCGCTGTTCCCGATGTTCGTGATCTTCTTCATCTCGGCGCTGGCGGAAACCAACCGTCCGCCCTTCGATCTGGTGGAAGCGGAATCCGAACTCGTCGCCGGCTTCATGTCGGAATATGGCTCGACCCCGTACCTGCTGTTCATGCTCGGCGAATACGTGGCCATCATGACCATGTGCGCGCTGACCACGATCCTGTTCCTCGGGGGCTGGACGCCGCCGGTGGCGCTGCCGCCCTTCACCTGGGTGCCGGGCGTGATCTGGTTCATCCTCAAGGTGGGCTTCGTCTTCTTCATGTTCGCCATGGCGAAAGCGATGGTGCCGCGCTACCGCTATGACCAGCTGATGCGTCTGGGCTGGAAGGTGTTCCTGCCGATCTCGCTGGCAGCCGTGGTGATTGTGGCGGGCACGTTGCAGCTCACCGGCTGGTATCGCTGAGGGGAGGGAGCATGCTGATCCTCGGTTCCATCACCGGTGCGCTTGTGGGGCTGGCTCTGGCCATGCTCCAGGTCATGGCGCTGCGCCGTTACGCGGTGGGTAAGGAGCCGCATATCCAGCAGCGCGCTTACGACACTATCGACCAGATCAAGATTACGTCTTTTCTCGGAATGCCACTGATCTTCGCAGTCATCGGTTACATGACCGCGAATGCCCTGTGGCCAAACAGTTAAAAGGAGCGGGGGATGTCACTCGCACAGGCCGCCAAGGGCCTCCTTCTGAAGGAATTCGTATCGGCGTTCTTTCTCGCCATGCGCTATTTCTTCAAGCCGAAGCCGACGATCAACTACCCCTTCGAGAAGGGGCAGATCTCTCCGCGTTTCCGTGGTGAGCACGCGTTGCGCCGCTATCCCAACGGGGAAGAGCGCTGCATCGCCTGCAAGCTGTGCGAGGCGATCTGTCCGGCGCAGGCGATCACCATCGAGGCCGGCCCGCGCCGCAACGATGGCACCCGCCGCACGACCCGCTACGACATCGATATGACCAAGTGCATCTACTGCGGCTTCTGTCAGGAAGCCTGCCCGGTGGACGCCATCGTCGAAGGGCCGAACTTCGAGTTCGCGACCGAGACCCGCGAGGAGCTTTTCTACAACAAGGAAAAGCTGCTCGAGAACGGCGCGCGCTGGGAGCGTGAAATCGCCCGCAACATCGCGCTCGACGCGCCTTACCGCTGAGGAGAGCGCCATGAATATCGTCCCTCTCTTCTTCTACCTCTTCTCGGGGCTGATGGTGGCTTCCGCCGTGATGGTGGTTTCCGCCCGCAACCCGGTGCACGCGGTGCTCTTTCTCATCCTCGCCTTCGTGAACGCGGCGGGCCTCTTCCTGCTGATGGGCGCGGAGTTCCTCGCCATGCTGCTGGTGGTGGTTTACGTCGGCGCGGTGGCGGTGCTGTTCCTCTTCGTCGTGATGATGCTCGACGTGGACTTCGTGGAGCTGCGGCAGGGCTTCCTGCAGTATCTGCCCATCGGGGCGTTGATCTCGGCGGTGTTCTTCATCGAGCTGGCGCTGGTGCTCGGCACCTGGAAGCTCGCGCCCGACGCGCTCAAGCTCGCCAAGTCGGCAGCGCCCGTTGATGCGATGAACGTGCGTGCGCTGGGCCGCGTGCTCTACACGGATTATGTCTATTTCTTCCAGGCAGCCGGTCTGATCCTGCTGGTTGCGATGATCGGCGCGATCGTGCTGACGCTGCGTGAGCGCCATGGCGTGCGCCGTCAGGATGTCATGAAGCAGAATGCCCGCACCAAGGACACGGCCATGCAGGTGGTTTCTGTCGCCAATGGTGCCGGTGTGACCACGCAAGGCGTCAAGCGCGCCGATGCGGCCGGGCAGGAGGTCTGAAAATGGTGATCGGTCTTTCCCACTATCTCGTCGTGGCGGCGATGCTGTTCACGCTCGGGGCCTTCGGCATCTTCATGAACCGCAAGAACGTCATCGTCATCCTGATGTCGATCGAGCTGATCCTGCTCGCCGTCAACATCAACCTCGTGGCGTTCTCCACCCATCTCGGGGATATGGTCGGACAGGTGTTTGCCCTGTTCGTGCTCACGGTGGCGGCGGCGGAAGCGGCCATCGGCCTTGCCATCCTCGTCGTCTATTTCCGCAACCGCGGCACCATCGCGGTTGAAGACATCAACGTGATGAAGGGCTGAGGATTATGGCTCAGGCTATCGTTTTCCTGCCGCTTCTCGGCTTTCTCATCGCGGGCGTCTGTACGCTGCTGGCGCACAAGGCGGCCAAGGGCTCCGAAGTCCTTGCCTTCGGCAATGCCGACCATTCGGACCATGGTCACCATGGCACGCATGACGCCCACGGGCATGCTCATGATGACCATGGGCATGACGACCATCACGCCCCGGAACCCTCGCCGCATTCGGAAGGCATTTCGCGCTTCGCCGAAGTGGTGACCACCGGCCTGCTGATGGTGGCCTGTGCGCTCTCCTGGGTGACCTTCTTCAACGTGGCGCTGGGCTCGGGCGCGCCGATCCGCATCACGCTGGCGGACTGGATCCATGTCGGTACCTTCACCGCTGACTGGGCAATCCGCGTCGATACGCTGACCGCCGTGATGCTGGTGGTGGTGACGAGCGTCTCCTCGCTCGTGCACCTCTACTCCATCGGTTACATGCATGAGGACCCGGCGCGTCCGCGCTTCATGGGCTACCTCTCGCTCTTCACCTTCGCCATGCTGATGCTGGTGACCTCGGACAACCTCGTCCAGATGTTCTTCGGCTGGGAAGGCGTGGGCCTCGCCTCGTATCTTCTCATCGGTTTCTGGTTCAAGAAGCCGAGCGCGAATGCGGCGGCGATGAAGGCCTTCATCGTCAACCGCGTCGGCGACTTCGGCTTCGCGCTGGGCATTTTCCTGGTGTTCTGGGTGTTCGGTGCTGTCAATTTCGATCCGATCTTCGCGGGCGTTGCCGGCAAGAAGGATGTTGTCGTCAGCTTCCTCGGTTATCAGGTTCCGGCGCTTGAGCTCGCCTGCTGCCTGCTCTTCATGGGCGCAATGGGTAAATCCGCGCAGTTCCTGCTGCACACCTGGCTGCCGGACGCGATGGAAGGCCCGACCCCGGTTTCGGCCCTTATCCACGCCGCAACCATGGTGACCGCCGGTGTCTTCATGGTGGCGCGCCTGTCGCCGCTGTTCGAGTACACCGAGTTTGCGAAAACCGCTGTCATCGTGATCGGCGCGACCACGGCCTTCTTTGCGGCGACCGTCGGCCTCGTGCAGAACGACATCAAGCGCGTGATCGCCTATTCGACCTGCTCGCAGCTCGGCTACATGTTCGTCGCGCTGGGTGCCGGTGTCTATCAGGCCGGTGTCTATCACCTCTTCACGCACGCCTTCTTCAAGGCCCTGCTGTTCCTGGGGGCCGGTTCGGTGATCCACGCCATGCACCATGAGCAGGACATCCGGAAGATGGGTGGCCTTGCCAAGAAGATCCCCTTCACAGCGGCGATGATGCTGATCGGCAATATCGCGCTGACGGGTTTCCCCTTCACGGCGGGCTTCTACTCAAAGGATGCGATCATCGAGGCGGCGTACGTTGCGCATCAGCCGGGGCATGTCTATGCCTTCATCTGCACGGTGCTCGCAGCCTTCATGACCTCGTTCTACTCGTGGCGCCTCTACTTCATGACCTTCCTCGGCGAGACGCGTGCGGACAAGCACACCTATGACCACGCGCATGAAAGCCCGATGGTCATGCTGATCCCGCTGGCGCTGCTGGCCTTCGGTGCTTTCGCTGCGGGCGCGCCGCTGGCCCATTCGTTCCTTTCGGAGCCGGGCGAGCATTTCTGGAAGGGCGCGCTCTTCACGGGGGCTGCCAACCATACGCTGCATGACATGCACGACCCCGCTAAGCTGCCGGCCTTTGTGCCGTACATCCCGATGGTGATGATGGTGGGTGGCTTTGTGCTGGCTTACTTCTTCTACCTGAAGTGGCCGCAGATTCCGGGCCAGCTCGCGGCGCGTCATCCGTCGATCTACCAGTTCCTGCTCAACAAGTGGTACTTCGACGAGCTCTATGAGCGCATCTTCGTGAAGCCGGCCAAGGCCCTGGGCACCTTCCTGTGGAAGAAGGGTGACGGCGCGCTGATTGACGGCTTCGGGCCCGACGGCGTGGCCGCGCTGACCCAGCGCATCACCGCCCGCGCGGTGAAGCTGCAGACAGGCTTCGTCTATCACTATGCCTTCGCCATGCTGCTCGGCGTCGCCGGCTTCGTGACCTGGTATCTCTTCTCGGGGAGCGCGCACTGATGTTCGGCTTCGGCATTCTCTCGGGGCTTCTGGTCCTTCCGCTCGTCGGCGCCTTGCTGGTGCTTGCGACCAAGAACGACGAAGCGGGCAGCCGCAACGCGCGCTGGATCGCCTTCTGGACGACGATCGTCACCTTTGTGCTCTCGCTGGTGGCGCTCTCGCGCTTTGACTCCAAGCAGGCCGGGTTCCAGTTGGTCGAGCGCATGAACTGGCTGGGCGAAAACATTGTCTACCAGCTCGGCGTTGACGGTATCGCGATGCCCTTCGTCATCCTGACGACCTTCCTGATGCCGTTCTGCATCGCGGCGTCGTTCTACTCGATCAAGGAGCGCGCCAAGGAATACTACGCGCTGTTCCTGCTGCTTGAGACGCTGATGATCGGCGTCTTCGCCTCGCTCGACCTCGTGCTGTTCTACGTGTTCTTCGAGGCCGGTCTGATCCCGATGTTCCTGATCATCGGCATCTGGGGCGGTGCGCGGCGCATCTACGCCAGCTTCAAGTTCTTCCTCTACACGCTGCTCGGCTCGGTGCTGATGCTCATCGCCATCATGGCGATGTACTGGACCGCCGGCACGACGGATATCGTGAAGCTGCTGGCCTTCAAGTTCCCGTCCGGCATGCAGTACTGGCTGTGGCTGGCTTTCTTCGCCTCTTTTGCGGTGAAGATGCCGATGTGGCCGGTGCACACCTGGCTGCCTGATGCGCACGTTGAAGCGCCGACGGCGGGTTCGGTGATCCTGGCGGGCATCCTTCTGAAGATGGGTGGCTACGGCTTCATCCGCTTCTCGCTTCCGATGTTCCCGGAAGCGAGCCTCTATTTCGCCAACCTCGTGTTCGCGCTCTCCGTGATCGCCATCATTTACACCTCGCTGGTGGCGATGATGCAGGAGGACATCAAGAAGCTGATCGCCTACTCCTCGGTGGCGCATATGGGCTTCGTGACCATGGGCCTCTTCACCCTCAACGCTCAGGGCGTGCAGGGTGCCGTGTTCCAGATGGTCAGCCACGGTCTGGTCTCAGGCGCGCTCTTCCTTTGCGTCGGCGTTGTCTATGACCGCATGCATACCCGCATGATCTCGGCCTATGGCGGCCTCGTGAACAAGATGCCGATTTATGCGGTGATCTTCCTGCTGTTCACGATGGCGAACGTCGGTCTGCCGGGCACTTCGGGCTTCGTGGGTGAATTCCTCACCCTGCTCGGTTCTTACAAGGCCAATACCTGGGTGGCGTTCTTCGCGACCACCGGCGTTATCTTCTCCGCTTGCTACGCGCTCTGGCTCTTCGCCCGTGTCGTCTATGGCAAGGTGGAGAAGCATGCGCTGGAGACGATCCCGGATCTCGATGCGCGTGAACTCGCGCTGCTCGTTCCGCTCGCGCTGCTCACCGTCTATTACGGCGTGCAGCCCGACGTGATCCTGAATATGAGCCAGGCCTCGGTTGATGCGCTGATCGGCGCCATGAAGACCGGCCTTGGCGGCAAGCTGGCCCTTCTGGCCCAGTGAGGATGAAAAGATGAACCAGACCCTTTCTTCTCTTCCTGCGCTCGGGCCGGCCCTTCCGGAAATCGTCCTTGCCGTCACCGCGCTGGTGCTCGTTCTGGTCGGTGCATTCAAGGGCGATCAGGCCAAGAAGCTCATCGACACCATTGCCATCCTCGCGCTGGTGGTGGCGGGCTTCCTGCTGCTGGACCAGAGCCCCGGCAAGGTTTCGACCTTCAATGATGCCTTCCGCGCGGACAGCTTTGCCCGCGCCATGAAGGGGCTGACGCTGATCGGCTCCATCGCGGCGATCATCCTGTCCTCGCGTTTCCTTGTCGAGCAGAAGATCGCGCGCTTCGAGTACACCATCCTCATCCTGCTCTCTACCATCGGCATGATGATGATGTGCTCGGCCAATGAGCTGATCTCGCTCTATCTGGGTGTCGAGCTTCAGTCGCTCGCGCTCTACGTCGTGGCCTCGATCCAGCGCGACAGCGCCAAATCGGCGGAAGCGGGCCTCAAGTACTTCGTGCTGGGTGCGCTGTCCTCGGGCATGCTGCTCTACGGCATGAGTCTTGTTTATGGCTTTACGGGTTCCGTGACCTTCCCGGTCATCGCAAAGGCGGTCACCGGCGGTCATGGCGCCGGTGTGATGATCGGCCTCGTGTTCATCGTGGCGGGCCTCGCCTTCAAGATGAGCGTGGTGCCGTTCCACATGTGGACGCCGGACGTTTATGAAGGCTCGCCGACCCCGGTGGCCGCCTTCTTCGCCACCGCGCCGAAGATGGCCGCGGTTGCCATGACGACCCGCATCCTCATTGATGCCTTCCTGCCAGTGCTCAAGGATTGGCAGCCCATCATCGCCTTCGCGGCGATTGCCTCGATGGGTCTTGGTGCCTTTGCGGCCATCGGCCAGAAGAACATCAAGCGCCTGATGGCCTATTCCTCGATTGCCAACATGGGCTACGCGCTGGTCGGCCTCGCCGCCGGCACGCAGAACGGTGTCGAGGGCGTCGTGATCTTCATGACGATCTATCTTGCTATGACGCTCGGCGTCTTCGCCGTCATCCTGTCGATGCAGGTGAATGGCGTGCGCGTCGAGAATATCGACGATCTTGCCGGTGCCTCGCGCACCAACCCCGGCCTTGCCTTTGTGATGGCGGCGCTGATGTTCTCGCTGATCGGCATTCCGCCGCTCGCGGGCTTCTTCGGCAAGTTCTATGTCTTTGCGGCAGCCGTTGAAGCCAAGCTCTTCGCGCTGGCGGTCATCGGCATCGTCTCCTCGGTTGTCTCGGCGTTCTACTACCTGCGCGTCGTCAAGGTGATGTATTTCGATGCCCCGGCCCCGGCGTTCCAGACGGCCGGCGGCGAAGTGCGCGCCGTGATGTGGCTTTCGGGCGCTTTCGTCATCCTCTTCGTGGTGGTGGCGAACCCGATCCGCTCGATGGCGGCGGCTGCGGCCAAATCGCTCTTCTGAGTGCGTCCGCACGCTGTCGAGACTGATTTGAACGCGACATTTCAACCCTTCGCCCTGCCGGATCACCTCGGGGCGGAGGGTTTTTCATGTCTGACGCTGCCTGAGACGGGTTCCACCAACGCCGATGCCCTGGCGGCGCTGTCGCGCGGGGAAGACCGCGTTTTCATCGTGGCGGATCGGCAAACGGGGGGCAGGGGGCGCCATGGGCGCCCCTGGGCCAGCCCGCCCGGCAATCTCTACATGAGCCTTGCGCTGGCCTCGCCCTGTCCGCCTGCGGTGGCACCGCTCCTCGGCTTCGTGGCCGGGGTCAGTCTGGCGGAAGCCGTGCTAGCGGTTGCCCCCGGTCTCAAACCGGTTCTGCATCTCAAATGGCCGAATGATCTGCTGCTCTCTGGCGGGAAACTCTCGGGCCTTTTGCTGGAGGGCACGACCCTGCCCGGTGGGCGGAATGGTGTCGTTATCGGCATCGGCGTCAATGTCGCGGGCCGGCCTGAGGGGGTCGAGCAGACTGTGGCCGTGCTCAAGGATCACGCGCGCGGCGCAGATGCGGCCATGCTGTTTGCTCAGCTTTCCGTTCGGCTGGCTGCCAATCTCGCGCTTTTCGATGAGGGCAGGGGCTTTGCCGAGGTCCGCCAGCGCTGGCTGGCCCATGCCATGCCCATGGGAACGCCAATCCGCGTCAAGCTCCCTGCGGGCGAGCAGCGCGGCACCTTTGCCGGGCTCGACGAGCACGGCCAACTTCTCATGGCGCAAGATGGCATTATCACCCGCGTGCTGGTGGGTGATGTTTTTCCGCTTCTTGCTCCCCTTTCGCCCGAAGAGGCATTAAGACACCAGATATGAGCGAACTGACATTCACGGCCCTTGGCGGCCTCGGCGAAATCGGCATGAACATGGCGCTGTACGGGTTCAAATCCGTCAAGAAACGCCAGTTTCTGATGGTGGACTGCGGCGTTTCCTTCGCGGGAGATGATCTGCCCGGCGTTGATCTCGTCTTCCCGAGCATCGAGTTCATCGAGGCCGAGCGCAAGAACCTGCTTGGCATCATCATTACCCATGCGCATGAGGACCACTTTGGCGCGCTGGCCGAGCTGGGACCGCGCCTTCAGGCGCCGATCTACATGACGCCCTTTGCCGCGAACCTCTTGGAAGCCCGCCGCCTCAATGAGCCGGGCGCGCCCAAGCTCAATGTGCGCATCATTCCGCAGGTGGGGCGCTTCACCATCGGCCCGTTCGACGTGGAGACCATTCCGGTCGCCCATTCCATCCCCGAGAGCATGGCGCTGGCCATCCGCACCGAGGCGGGCACGGTGGTGCATACCGGTGACTGGAAGATCGACGAGACACCGATTGTCGGGCTGCCGACGGATGGCAACCGCCTGAAAGAAATCGGGGACGAGGGCGTGCTCGCGCTCGTCTGCGATTCCACCAATGTGACGCGTGAGGGCATTTCGCCCTCCGAGACCGAGGTTCGCGAGAGCCTGCGCCAGATCATCCTCAACGCGAAGGGCCGCGTTGCGGTGACGACCTTTGCCTCCAACGTGGCGCGTATCCGTGCTGTGGCGGAGGCCGCCGAAGAGGCGGGCCGTGAGGTGATCATCGTCGGTCGGGCGATGGACCGCGTGGCAGATGTGGCGGATGAGCTTGGCATGCTCGACGGTTTGCCGGGGCTGAAAACCTTCGAGCGGTTCCGCTCGCTCGCGCGCGACAAATGCGTGTTGCTGCTCACCGGCTCCCAAGGCGAGCAGCGTGCGGCGCTGGCGCGCGTGGCCGAGGGGGAGCATCCGGAAATCTCGCTCTCATCGGGCGATACGGTGATCTTCTCCTCGCGCACTATTCCGGGGAACGAGAAATCTGTCGGCAAGATCGTCAATAATCTCGCGAAAGCAGGGATCGAGATCATTACGGATCGCGATGCGCTGGTCCATGTCTCCGGGCATCCGCGCAAGGACGAGCTGCGCCGCATGTATGAGTGGGTGCGGCCCAAGATCGCCGTGCCCGCGCATGGCGAGGCGCTGCACCTGAGCCTGCATCGCGAGTTCGCCGCCAAGATGGGCGTGCCGAGCATCGTCACCGCGTACAACGGCGATGTGATCGCGCTTTCGAAGGAGGGCGGGGCAAAGACCGGGGTGGTGGCCGTGGGCCGCATGGTCAAGGACGGCGAGATCATGATCGCCGCCGACAGCCAGACCATCAAGGAGCGCCGCCGCCTGTCTTACGTGGGCACCGTGGTCGCCTCCGTGACGATTGACGAGCGCGGCGCGCTCGCCACCGATCCCGAGATTTTCGTTTATGGCCTGCCGGAACAGGACGGCGAGGGGGCTTCAATGGTCGGGCTTGTGCGCGAGCTGGTGGATGAGGTTTTCTCCTCCCTGCCCAGGGCTAAGCGGCGCGACGCCTCCAGCCTGCAACAGGCGCTGGAGCGCGGCATCAAGGCGGGCGTTTCTGAAATCTGGGGGAAGAAGCCGGTGACGGCTGTGCTGGTCCACGAAGTGTAAAATGGATGAGGGTGGCCTGCAAATCGCGCTACGCTGTGCGCCGGTGCTCACGTACTGAAATGTACGCTCCGCTCCGGTGCTCGCGCATCACAATTTTCGGCACACCCTGATCCATTTCAGGGCGCGCCGTTTGAAGGGGAAATGACATGATCGGACGTTTGAACCACGTCGCCATTGCGGTGAAGGATCTGGAGAAGGCCTGCGCCACCTATAAAGCCGCGCTGGGTGCGAAGATTTCCGCGCCACAAGCCCTGCCGGAGCACGGCGTGACGGTGGTTTTTGTCGAGCTGCCGAACACCAAGATCGAGTTCCTTGAGCCGCTGGGCGAGAATTCCCCCATCGCCAAGTTTCTGGAAAAGAATGCCGACGGCGGCATGCACCACATCTGTTATGAGGTGACCGACATCATCGCCGCGCGCGATGCGCTGGTGAAAGCCGGTGCGCGCGTGCTGGGGGATGGCACGCCCAAGATCGGCGCGCACGGCAACCCGGTGCTGTTCCTGCACCCCAAGGACTTCGTCGGCACCTTGACCGAACTGGAAGAAGTGAAGGCCTGAGCCTCTTGAAGCGCCGCCCGTTGCGGCCCATACGCATGGCAGAGGGGGCGGTTTGCCGCCCCTCTGGTTGGTGTTCCCGGGAAACGGACAGAGAAGCATGGGCAGCGGATTTGCGATTTATTTCATCATCTGGTGGGTGACGCTGTTCGCGGTGTTGCCGTTCGGCGTCAAATCGCAGCTGGAAGCCGGCGAGGTTTCGCCCGGCTCGGACCCCGGCGCGCCGGCGGTCATGCGGTTCTTCCGGGTCATGGCGATCAATTCCGTGATCGCGGGCCTTGTCTTCGTCGGCGTCTATTATTTTGTGCTGCCTCAGTTGCCCTGAGTAGTCGTCTCGGTAGATTGGTGGCGTTGCACAGAAGGGCCGCGCCACAGTGAGAGAAGACCCGCCGAAAGATTTGCTGGACTGGCTGCGGTTCTCCAACGTGCCCAATTGGGCCGTTGCGCGCCCGCTCGGGGCATTGTTCGGCTTTCTGATTTTCGTGCTGTTTCTAATGGCCTTCGGGGCAGCGTTTTATACGCTGCTCGGGGTTTTTATTGCACCTGACAGGGCCAATCTCGGCACCGGTGCGTTGATCGTCGCGCTGATGGGCGCGCCGTTCGTGGTGTGGCGCACGATGATTGCGCAGCGCGACCTCAATTTCAAAAAAGAGGGGCATATCACCGACCGCATCAATAAGGCGGTGGAGCAGCTCGGCGCGGAGAAAACCATCAAGCGGCCGGAGCGGGACGAGGACGGCAAGCCGAAGCTGGTGGAAGGCAAGCCCGTTGTGATTGAGGAAACCGTCCCGAACATCGAGGTGCGGATCGGCGCTATTCTCTCGCTGGAACGCATCGCGCAGGATTCCACCGCCTACGATAAGGGGCGGGATCATGTGCGGGTGATGGAAATCCTCTGTGCCTATATCCGCGAAAATGCTCCGGGCGCTTCCGCGCAGAACCACCCGGATGGGGATTGGGAACCGCTGGCGGATGATGCAACGGACGAACAGTATGAAGCGCATGAGAAAAAACGAAAAGCGCGCTTTAAGGAGGGATCGCGCTGGACGGATACGATCAAGCCGCCGCGCGAAGATGTGGCGCTGGCGCTCAAGGTGATCGGGCGGCGGACGCTCGCACAGCGTCTCGTGGAGGCGAATTGGCCCGAAGCGGGGCCTGCGGCGGAATGGGTGTTTGACGTGCCCGCACCGCAATTGCCTGATATCGACTCTCCCAACGAAGAGGCGGTTTTGCGGGCTTTTTTGGTCGATCTTGACAAGTGGAAAGAGCGTCTATCCCGCTACAAGGGGTATCGCCACGATCTCAGCGGGACAAACCTCCAGAAGGCGGATCTTTCCGGCTGTTATCTTTCCGGCATCCGGTTTGCCAACGTGCGTCTTGAGGGCGCTTACCTCGATAGTGCGCGAATCGAGGGGGTTTCCCTCGATGGTGCGCGCCTTGAGGGGGGCTCCCTTAGAGGCGCGCGCCTTGATGCGGCATCGCTGTTTAGTGCGCGTCTTGAGGGTGCATCCCTATATGATGCGTGTCTCGAGGGTGCTTACCTCGATAGCGCGCGTCTTGAGGGTGCATCCCTTGTTCGTGCCCATCTTGCACGTGCGTGCTTTTCTCATGCTCGTCTTGAGGGGGTGTCCCTTTCCGATGCGCGCCTTGAGGGTGCGTCCCTATCTTATGCGCGTCTTGAGGGTGCTTACCTTCATGGGGCTAATCTTGCCAGCGCTAACCTTTTTGGAGCGCGTCTTGAAGGGGCATACTTTGGCGGAGCGAGTCTCGGCGGTGCTTATCTTACGAATACGCGCCTTGATGGCGCTACCTTTGCAAGTGCGGATCTTGATGGGGCTTCCCTTTTCGATGCGCGGCTCGACGTCTCGTCGCTAATTGATGTTGACCTGTCAACCTGTTCTGGATTGAACCAAGAGCAGATTGAAGCTGCCTTTGGCTGGGCGGATGTCATTTTGCCGCAAGATCTAGTACGCCCGCTGCACTGGCCAGGGCCGCATGTCAAAGACCCGTGGGAAGAATACGAAAAATGGCTCTCTGATCCGGCGGGCTACGTTCCTCCTCCGCCGCCCGAGCCTGAGGAGGGCGACGCTGCCGCGACCTCAGCCTGAGGCCACAAAAGAAAAAGGCGGGGTTTTTCCCCGCCATAAACTCTTCATTCTTGTTTTTTGGCCAGCCAACGATGCTCGCCGAGGCTCACATCATCTTTGGGGCGTATCTTCTTGCTTCTCCCCCGAAGGGTGCCCCGCTCGACAATTCGTTTCTAAGACGTTTACGGTGCTCCTGTCTTCATGCACTGCAACATGAAATCGCCATATTGTGATTTGAAGCGGCTTTGAGCCTGCCGGCGCCATTTCCAAGGGCGCCCAAATATGACAAAAGCGCTGCACTTGCGGCGAATCCCGCCGGTCGCTCAGTCGAGGTTTTCGATGCGTCTTTCGCGCTATTTCCTGCCCATTCTTCGTGAAACGCC
>JAIUNQ010000029.1 GCA_020161475.1 Pseudomonadota bacterium
CAGACCATGGTTTGCCGGGTGCTCATGGGGTGCCTCCAGGGTGGGGCAGGGTGAGAGTGAAGACGGCCCCGCCGCGCGGATCATTCTGCGCTGCGATCGAGCCGTCATGCGCTTCCATGATCTGGGCCGAAATGGAAAGGCCAAGGCCCGTGCCGCGCCCCACCGGCTTGGTGGTGAAGAAGGGGTCGAACAGCTTGCGTCGGTCGCCTTCGGCAATGCCGGGACCATGGTCGCGCAGGCGCAGCACAATACTGTTGGTCCGCTCTTCCAGCGTCACATCGAGGAGCGGCTTTTCCTGTCCGATCTGCGCGTCGATGGCGTTCTGGACGATATTCATCAGCACCTGCTGGATCGCGCCGGAATGCGCCTCGATCACGCAATGCTCAGGCCCTTCATAGCGTGTTTCGAGCTGCGGGTTGTCCCCCTTGGTCACCCAGCGGATCGAGGTGTAGATGAGGCTCACGAGGTCGAATTCCTCGCGCGTCTGCACCTTCTCGGAGGCATAGCGGCGCAGGCTTTCGACAATATCGCGCGTGCGCTCCGCCCCTTCCTTGATCGCATCGAGCACGGCGGGCATATCGGCGAGCAGCGCGTCGATCTTCAGGCTCTTGCGGGCCTCCGGGGCGGGGTTGGCGGCATGCACGGCCTCGAGATAGGCCAGAAGCCGCTCACCATAGCGGTGCAGGGTATGCACGTTCCCATAAACGAAGCTCATGGGATTGTTGATCTCATGCGCGACACCGGCCACCAGACGCCCCAGCGAGGCCATCTTCTCGGAATGCACCAGCCGGTCCTGAGCGCCCTTCAGCTCCTGATGCGCCTCTGCAAGGTCAGCATAGGCCTGCTTGAGTTCGCCGACCGGGCGCCCGACCAGCACCGCGCCGGTATGTCGCCCCCGCCGGTCGGTGAGCGCCGAGAGGTTGACGGCAAGCTCGAAGGCGCCGGCAGGCGTCTGGAGCGTCAGGCTCTTGTCCTCGATGCGCCCGCGAGCCTTGAGCTGGGTCAGCATATCCTGCAACGAGGTCCGGCATGCTGGCTCGAACAGCTGTGCGGCGGGATGGTCGATCAGATCCTGACCTTCCCCCCCCATGGCCTGCTCCAGCGCCCGATTGACCTGACGCACATGCCCGCGCGGACCGATCACGATCATCACATCGGTCATCGCGCCCATCACGTCATCAATGAAGGCGCGGGCTTCCTCAAGCGCGTGGTTTTTCTTCTCCAGCTCCACCTGATGCCCGACGAGATCGGCATAGGTCTCGTCCATCTTGCGGATCACTTCCAGCCACACGGCTTCCCCGGAAGCCGGCACAGGCGGAAGAGGCGTGGAGGTGGGAGGTGCCATGAGCCTTATTTGTCAGGCAATGCAGGCCAATGGCAAGCCCCGTGCGGGTTACTCCTGCGCGGGCGGCAGGCTGGCCAACGGATGAAGCGCCTTGCGCCCGGTGAGGCCGCGCAGCAGCGGATTGAGGGTGCAACGCTGATAGACCCGCAGGAGGCTCGCGAGGGGGCGCCCGGCAAGGCTTAGCGGCAGGATCAGATCACGCAGGGGGTTGGCCACGCCCCCCAGCTCGCGCTTGAAACGATAGTCGCCCATGCCGAAATCAAACGAGCGGACGCCCCGTTCGAAGGCGGCATCCATGGCCGCATCCGACACGAGCAGCCCCGGCGTCAGGGCAGCGTGGGGGCCGAAATCACTCGCAACACGCACATAGACAGCCTCATCCTGCGACAGGATGGCATAGCCGACGCTGATGATCTCCTCGCCGAGCATCAGTCCGGTGAGCAGGGTGGTTCCCTGTTCAACGCCCTCAACCAGAAGGCGACGATAAAACGCCCGTACGCGCGGGCAGTCAAGGGCATAATCGAGCCCCTTTTCGCGGATGCGTTGCCCCTGCAGGCTCTCCAGCCGCTCCATGAGCGGCATGGCCTCGCCGGCGTTGCGGGCGATGATGAAACGCGCGCCGGGCAGCGCGAGGAACTTCTCCCGGTGGCGGCGCAGCTTCTTGCGGCAAGCCTTGGACAGCGTGGCATGGCGCGCCTCGCGGGGCAGCAGCGGGGCCGTGCGCCATGTGAAAAAGCGGCTGGGTTGCGTCTGGGAATGGGTGAAAAGCGGATTGCTCTCGGGCATGGGGCCAGAGGCCATGCGACGGAAAACGGCGATATCCGCCTCCGGCAGCGCAGGACGGAGCAGGTTCCACAGCGCATCCGATGACGGTAACCCCGAAAAGCCGGGCCGCACGAAGGGGGTGGTGAAATCAATCACGCCGGAAAAGGGCAATTCGAGACTGCGCAGACAGCCGCGGCGCCGCCGAATCAGGGGAAGCGCGAACACCGGAATACCTTCAGGTGTCGTCAGCGTGGCCATAAAGCACTCGCGCGAATCGCCGCGCCCGGCGAAGGTGGCGAACCAGCTGGCAAGGACCGGAAGGCTCTGGAAGGGATTGCCGTGCAGGCCTGCAATGAGCGGGCCAAGATCCGTGTCATGGCGGATGGGGTGGCAGCACGCAATCAAACGTGACCCCGCAACAAGCGATTTTGCGGGATCATGCGCCGTCAGGCAGGCATCCAGCGGAACGCCGGCCTCCGGGGTAATCATGCTTGCGGCACTCATTCTTGAATGCGCTCCCGCGTGAAAATGACACCTCTGGGTAGCATCGAGAGGCAAGCAAAATGCTAACAGAGGGAAGCCCGCGGCGTTTATGGTAAACGGTTCGTAAACTCTCTCCTGCGATGGTCGGCACCGGTTTGTTCGAATCGCGCAAGGGGAAGCGGTTTCCAAAATGATGGCGAGGGCAGGGAGCGGAGCCAGGTTGAGGCGCGCGTCACGCGGTGATGCGCCCAAGGGATCTGTTGCGCCGGATGTGTCGCTTGCCGAGGGCGCGGACGCGCTGAACCCGGCTGTTTTTCGGCCCTCCTTTGCCCAGAGCCCGTCCGTCGCGCCGGCCTCTGCCCCTGCGTCCTCTTTCGCCCCGTCGGCCTCGGTGTCGCCCGCCCCGGAAAGTGCCGTGGGCATTGCGGAACTGGGTGACATCCTGATCCGCCGCGCGCGCCTCATTCTCGGCACCACCGCGCTGTTGACGGTGCTCGGGACGGCTGCCGCCTTCCTGATTTCGCCGCGCTACACCGCGAGTTCGGCGCTGTTTATCGATCCGCGCGGGCGCGCCTCCTTCCAGACCGAGAATATGCCGCCTGTCGGCACCTATGATCCCAACCTCGTCGACAGCCTCACCTTCGTAATGGAGTCGGAAACAGTGCTGCGCCGCGTCGTGGCGACAGAGGGGCTGGCCAAGGACGCGGAATTTGCCGGCACAACCGGCGATCCGAATGTCAATGCCGTGGTGGCGCTGAAGGAAGCGGTCAAGGTCAAGCGGCCCGAGCGCACCTATGTCGTCGAGATTCAGGTGCGCACCAAGGATGCGGCCAAATCCGCTCGCCTCGCCAATGCAATTGCGCGGGCCTATATCTCCGATGGTTCCGAGGCGAAGACCGATACCGTCAACCGCGAGCAGGGCTGGGTCGAGAAGCAGCTGGCCGCGCTTGAAAAACGCCTTCGTGAGGCCGAGGCCCGCGTCGATCAGTACAAGACCCGCAACGGTATTCACGGTGCCGAGGGGCGGCTCGTCGGAGAGCAGCAGCTGGCGGATATGAACCGCGCGCTCTCCGAGGCCCAGCGCAAGGCTGCCGAGAACCGCGCCACACTGGATCAGGTGGAAACGCTGCGCCGCGCCGGTCGCCTGCCCGATGCCACCAACGAGGCGCTGCGCTCCGGTGTCATCGAGCGCCTGCGCACCCAGCAGGCGGAAATCCTGCGTCTGGAGGCCAATTCGCGCTCCACGCTTGGCCCGCGCCACCCCGCCTCGATCGAGGTGCGCGAGCAACTGGCCGAGGTGCAACGCCAGATCAACGAGGAGCTGGGCCGCATCGCCGAGAATGCACGCTCGGCCTATGCCGTGGCGCGCGCCAATGTGCAGGGCATTGAGCGTGAACTGGATCGCCTCAAGAAGACCCAGAGTTCGGACAGCCACACGCTTCTCGGCCTGCGTGAGTTGGAACGGGCGGTCGAGGCGCAGAAGAACGTCTATGAGAAGTTCCTGCGCGACAAGGAAGCCATCTCGCGCCTCTCCATTGAAACCCCGGCCGGGCGCATCATCCAGTCGGCCGAGGTGCCCACGCGCGCAACCTTCCCCAACAAGCCGCTTTTCATCGCGCTCGGCGCAACGGCCGGGCTTCTGCTGGGTGTCGGGCTGGCCTTGCTGCTCGAAACCCTGTCGCGCGGTCGCACGCAGGGCCGCACCCTACCCTCTGCCCCCGGTGCGCCGGCACCGGCAGGCGGCTTCGGGGGAGCCCGCTTGCCGGATATCGTCCGGCTGCCTGCCGCCGCGCCGCGCCGCCTCTTCGGCGCCGGCAAGGGCGGGGACGGATTGGCGAACCTGCTCGCGGCGCCCGACGGCAAATATGCTTCGGCTGTCGATGCTCTGGCCGCACGGTTCTGGCCTCATCCGGCAGCAGGGCCGCGCACCCTGCTGGTGAGCGGCATCCAGTCCCGCCAGAGCAACCCCGCGCTGGTGATGGCGCTGGGGCTGGCTCTGGCCCGGCGCGGGCATGCCGTGCTGCTGGTGGATGGCAACGGCGGGCCGGGCTCGCTGAGCGAAACGCTGGCTGCGCGCGGCACAAGCATGCAGGTTCTCCTCTCCGGTCGGCGCCAGACGGCGCTTGCGCTGGGGGAGGGACTCCCGGGTGCGCTTTACCTGCTCCCCTTCTCCGGCGCGCCGGCGGCGCGGGCTTCCGGCCGCCCTCCGGCCCATATCGACATGACGCTGATCGATGGTCCCGCGCTGCGGGATGCGGCCTTTGCCGGGCTGGACATCGGTCGCTCCATCGAGAACGTGCTGGCGGTTCTGCCGCCGGGCGAGCGCAAGCTCTCGCGCGCCCTGCGCAGTGAGATCGAGGACCGGATCGGCGCGGCCCTGATCGGGCTTGTCGCCGCGCAGGGTTGATCATGTACGCCCCCCCGGCGCGCCCCGGCGGGATGGATCGCCTGATCGACATGATGGGCGTCGTCATCTTCCTGTCGCTGCTGCTGCTCTCGCCCTTCGTGCTGGCGACCCTGAAGTGGGATTACATCACGGCGGGTGGCCCGGCGTTCATGCGCTTCCACCCCTCCACCTATCTGATCATCCTCACGTTTCTGATGGTGCTGATCAGCCGGGGCAACCCGATCGACGAGGGGCTGCGCATCATCCGCGCCGATGCACGGTTGGGGATCTACCTCGTGCCTTGGGCGCTGCTGTCCTATTCGGTCATTGTGGTGCAGAAGCAGGTCATCGGCATTGCCATCGACACCTTTCTGATGCCGCTGCTGATCATCGTCATCTGTGATCGCTTCTCGCCCGCCGCCCGGCTGTCGATGGCCTACCTCGGCCACGCCGTGATGATCACCAATGCAATTGTCGGCATCGGCGAATT
The DNA here is from genome assembly GCA_020161475.1 of Pseudomonadota bacterium. GTDB lineage: Bacteria > Pseudomonadota > Alphaproteobacteria > Rhizobiales > Beijerinckiaceae > Rhabdaerophilum. The sequence continues at coordinate 5,470 of JAIUNQ010000029.1, forward strand.
CCTCACCGGGATGCGCGTGGCGCCGCTGGCGATTCCCGGCATTCCGGTGGATGCGGATTATCGCTCTTCCGCCTTCTTTGGACACCCCCTGTCGAATGCCTTGATGATGGGGTGTTACGGCGTCATGCTGCTCTCGGGCGCGGGGCGCATCCTGCCGGATTGGCTGCGCAATTTTGCTTTTCTGGTCACCCACATCGCCATGGTGCCCTTCGGGGGGCGAACGGCGCTGGTGCTGTTGCTTCTTTCCGATTGCATAGCGCTCGGGCTGGCCACCTTGCGCGTGCTGGCAGGGGGGCGGGTGCGCCTCGGTTATCTTGCAGCCGCAGGGCTGATGCTGCCGGCCCTGCCCATTATCGCGGGTGTGCTGGAACAATCGGGCTTCTTCGACAAGCTGATCGAGCGCTTCACCTCGGACGGTGGTTCGGCCAAGGCCCGTATCGTCATGTTCGAAATGGCCCAGAAGCTGAGCTGGGACGACGTTCTCTATGGCCCGACCAAGGACTACGTGCTCTTCCTGCAGAATGCCTATGGCATCGAATTCGGCATCGAGAGCACCTGGGTGGCCTTTGTTTACTATTTTGGTTTGCTGGTTTCGGTGCTGTTCTGGATCGGTCTTGTTATCCTGATCTTCACCCTGATGTCGCGCTGTGATCGCAAGGCGTGGTTTCCGGTGGCATTTTTCTTCACGATCAATTCTACCTTTCTTGGTCTTGCAGGGCGCACTTACGCGCTCACGCTCTTCTTCATGGTTCTGCTTGTCATGATGCCCCGGCGCCCCCTGATGGCTCCCCATCCCGCATCCGCGCCCTTGCCCTTGGCGCAAGGAGCCGCCCGATGCTGATCCGCCAAACGCTGGCCTATCTGCCCTCGCAGCTTTTCGGGCCGCTGCTGCAGTTCGCGGCGGTCATTACGCTCACGCATTTTCTCACCCCGGCGGATTACGGGCTCACCATGCTCGTGTTCACGACGCAGGAGCTGATCTTCCTCATCTGCCTGTTCTGGTGGACCTCATATTTGCAGCGCTACGGAGGCCAGTTCGAGAGCGAGGCCGACAAACAGCGTTTCCGCGCAACGGAAAACGCGGTGCTCATCGCCAGCTCTGCGCTTCAGGTGCTGGCGACGCTGGCCGTTATCAGCCTCACCTCGGGGTTTCATTCTCCGCAGTTTCTCGTGGTCGGTTCGCTCTTCGTCATCACGCGGAGCTTCGTCGGCTACTTGAGCGAGCGCGCGCGCTTCGAGGTGCGAATCCTCGATTTCACCATCCTCCAGATCGTTCCGCCCCTGCTGGGGCTGGTGTTTTCAGTGATCGGGCTGGAGCTGTTCGGCCCCCGGCCCGGTCTCGTGCTGGCGGCCTTCGCGCTGGTGCAGATCGTGGTCAGCCTGATCATCGGGTTCCGCATGCGCGTCTTCACGGTTCGCCTGCGGGTGGATCGTGCCATTCTTGTCGCCGCCATGGGGATCGGCGTTGCCATGATCTATGCCGGCGCGCTGCAATGGGTCGCGGCCAATGGCATCCGCTTTGTCGTGCAGATCATGAACGGCGCCGAGCAGTTGGGTCTGCTCTCGGTGTCATGGGGCATTGCCCAGCGCCTGGCCGCCATGGCCGGCATGCTGGTGACGGCAGCGGCCTACCCCTTGGCGGTGCGCGCCATGCATGCGGGTGACTCGGACGGGGCCCGCGCGCAGATCTCCGCCAATTCGGTGCTCCTGCTGCTGGTGATGGCGCCGGCAGTGGCGGGCGTGATCGCCATTGATGCGCCTATGATGCGCCTGCTGGTGGCCGATGAGTTCGAGGCGGTGAGCATTGCCATCCTTCCGGCGGCGATCATTGCGGCAGGCGTGCGCAACATGCGCGTTCATGGCTGGGATCAGCTCTACCTGTTGTTCGAGGCGCAGCGCGCCATGATCCTGCTGGCCACGATCGAGGTCGTGGGGCTGATCACCGGCTCCATCATCGGGCTTTACTACGGCGGCATTTACGGCGCGGTGCTGGCCAATGCCATTGTCACGGTGCTGGCCGCCGTGGCGGATTATCTCTACTTGCGGGCGCGCTTCGGCCTTAACGCGCCCTTCGGGCAATATGCCCGCATCCTGCTGGCAGCGGTGCTCATGCTGGTGGGCCTGCGCCTCACGGCGAGCCATGGCTGGGGCATCCATCCCACATGGGGTTCCGTTGGCCTTGCGGTGCTCGAGGGCGCGCTGATTTACAGCATGGCCATCGCGCTGTTCTTCCCCAAGGAGCGCGCCATCGTCATCGACAAGATCAGGCGCGTGCTGGCGCGGCGAGGAAGCCCGCCCGAAGCGCCCGCGCCATAGGCTTCTCGCGCGCCTCATCATCGAAGGGCAGGGGACGCGCGGGGAAATCCCGCGCGCGGGCCTTGGCGACGGCAGGGTCGCGCAGGAAGCTCGTCTTGTCGCTCAAGCCCCATGTCACCACCATCTCCACATCCTTGTTTGCCAGCGCCACGCGCAGGAACTCGGTGGTCAGGTCGGCGACCTGAAGGTCGCGTTTTGTCAGCTCGCGGGCAAAGCGCTGGTCATCGACATCCAGCTCCGTGATCCAGATCTTGAGCTTGCGCTTGGACAGTTCCTCAAGAAAGCGCGAGAAGGCTTCCGGGTCCCAGCGCTGGGTGGAATGCAGATGCGCTTCCAGCCCCACGGCATCCAGCTTCAGCCCCCGGTCGAGCATCTTGTCGATCAGCGTAAGCAGGTGAGCGCGCACTTGCGGGCCGAGCCCCTTCATGCCGGGCGCATCCTCCTGCTCGCACCAGGCCTCGTTGAGAAACAGCTTGGTCGTGGGGTCCACCGCAGCAACGCGCTTGAAGGCCCGGAAGATGTAATCCTCGCCCAGCGCAGCGTAGAAAGGCCCATCCCGATAGCCGTTCGGCTTGTGGTGGAGCGGGAAAATCGGCTCATTCACCACCCCATAGGAGTGAAAACGCCCGTAGAACTTGGCGCAGGTCGCCTCCAGGTGCGCATCCAGCAGACGCGCCACTTCCTGTGAGGACCGCCCTTTCAGCCAGGCCGGAAGATCATCGTTCCACACCAGCGCGGTGCCCTGCGAGAGCATGCCGTTCTTCTCGGCATAGCTGAGCAAGGCTTCGGCATGGGTGTAGTTGGGCTTGTCCGCTTCCGGGCGCAGCGCCGGCAGCTTCATGGCATTCTCATGCACGAAGAGGCGCGAGTGGCGCTGGTGCAGGGCGCTGATGGCTGCTTCAGTGAAAACCTCCGGCCCGCCCGCCGCCCCGAACAGAAGGCCGGCCTGCGCCGCCGCCCGCCAAAGGGGGAGCGGCTCTTGCGCCACAGCAGGGGCTGCGCCAGCGGCCAGCATGGCACCAAGGCCGCCAACAAAGGCGCGACGATCAGGCGTGAAAGCATCTTTCATGCTCTCAGCATAAATCAGCTTCCGACGGGTGTAACCCCGCAGCAAGGTTCCGCTGCTAAAGGCTGATCAACGTGTTTAACGGGGGAGGGCGCGGCATGAACCGGCCATTGCTGGTGGTGTTCGCCACGTTCGATCCGCGCGGGGTCAAGATCGGCGGCATCGAGACCCATGTGCGCCACATGATGCGCCACCGGCCGGAGGGGCTGGATTTCCTGCTCGTCGGCCTCGATGAGACCGGTGACCTCACCCCCGGTGTGGCCATCGATCTCGATTTTGATGGCCGCCCCATTCGCTTCATGCCGCTGGCGCATATTCCGGCAGAGGTCTCGGCGGTCTCGGCGCGCTCGCTCGCAGGCTCCACCACCCTGCGCTTCGTGCTGGCGGGCTTGCGCCACATCGGCGCCCTGCGCCGCGAAGTGCGCGGGCGCAGAGCCAGTGCCGATCTGCCCCGCCTCGAATTTGCGGTGCTGCCGCGCCTGATGGGCGTGCCCTATGTTCTCACCGTGCATACCGAGATCGCGGTGCCGGAGAAGACGGACAGCCTGCTGCGTCACTATCGCCGCCTGCGCGCGTTGAGTGAAAAGTTCGGCCTGCTGGCGGCCCGCCATGTTTTTGCGGTGTCGGAGGCGGTGCATGGTCCGCTGCTTGCGGCCTATCCGCAGCTTAAGGGCCGCACCTCGGTGCTGCCGGTGCCGGTGGATACCGAGATGTTCTCACCCACGCCCTTCCCGCAAGGCGAGGTGTTCAACATCATCTATGCCGGGCGCTTCGGCGCGCAGAAAGACCCGCCCCTGATGTTCCGCACGCTGGCGGCGCTCAAGCAGCGCCTGCCGGGGCAGCTGCGCTTTCATGTGCTCAGCTCGGAGAACCCGGCGCAGTTCCCGGAATTCGCTGCCATCACGGACATCGCGACGCTTCACGGCCCGCAAAATTCCGCTGGCGTCGCGCGCCTGATGCGCGAGGTCCATTGCGGCATTCTCTCCTCGCAGATGGAGGGAACGCCCTGCTTCCTGCTGGAAACGCTGGCTTCGGGCCGCGCCTTCGGCTCGGTGGAACTGCCCTCGCTCAAGCCTTTCGTGCTCTCCGGCGTTTCCGGTGAACTCGTGCCGCGTCCTGCTGATCCCGCAGCAGCGCCGGAGGCGATTGCGGCAGGACTGGAGACGATCTGGCAGGCGATCCGTGCGCAAGCCTATGATCCGGCGCGCATCGCCTCACTGGTGGAGCCCTTTGCCGCCAAGCGCCTCTATCGCACGATTTTCGATGCGCATACGGCGGCCTTGAACAAGGCCTGAGGCCTCAGCGCGCCTTCGCGATCACCTCGTCGAACAGCGTAAGGTATTCGCTCGCCGCATGCTCGACCGAGAACTGCTGCGCATGGGCCACGCGCAAGGCGGGATCGCCCGGCTCTGCCAGTGCCGCATCCATGGCTTTGGCCAGCGCCTCATCATCACCGATCGGCACCACCGCACCGAATTTCCCCTGCCCGAGGATTTCCGCTGGCCCCTCGGCGGCGGTCGAGACCACCGCAAGGCCGTAGCCCAGGGCTTCCGCCACCACATTCCCGAAGGACTCGCGGATGGACGAACAGGCCAGCACCTTGGCCTGCCCCAGCACCTCGCCCGGATTTTTGACGTAGCCCAGAAAATCGCACCGCGCGCGAATACCCAGCGCCTCAGCCTGCGCTTCATAGGACGCCCGCTCCACCCCATCGCCCGCCAGAATGAGGCGCGCGCCGGGATGCTTCACTTCGGCAAAGGCGCGCAGCAAGGTGCCGACATCCTTGTCCGGGTGGAAGCGCCCGAGATAGAGCACCACCGGGGGGCGCGCAGCCAGCGCCGCCGCATCCGGCACCGCGCTTTCGGGCGCAAGGATGACGGGGTTGTAGATGCGGCGCACACGCGGGGCGTAAGCCCTTTCCACGTCAATCACATAGCGCTTCAAGCCATCGGAAACCGCCACCGCATGACCGGCCATGCGGGTAAACAGCGGGGTCAAGGTATTGCCGATCCGCGTCAGCAGCCCGCTGTTCTCGGTGGCGAAGAAAGCATGGAACGAGATGATCGCGCGCTTGCGCCGCCCGGTCATCGTCGCTGCAATCATGTGTTTGAGGTTGGAAACGCCAATCCCCGAAAGCGTGACGTCCGGCTTCAGGCGCATCAGCAGGCGCGCCAGCCCGAGGGTGGCGAAGAGGTGGCCGCGCGGCAGGACATGCAGCTGCACGCGGGAATCGAGAAAGACGAGGTTCTCCTGCGCCTCGTGGTCCACCGCAAAGTGAACCTCATGCCCCGCGCGAACAAAGGCGCTGGCCAGCAGGGCAAAAACGCGTTCAGCGCCCCCGCCGATCAGGGCCGGCAAATAAAGCAGGATTGTGTGGTGCGCCATCGGGATCAGAGCGAGAGGAAAGGAGCCAACAAATCTGGGATAATCCCGTGGGGTAAAACTGTTAACAGACGCTGTGTAACAAAGTGTTTCAGGTGAAGCCGGAGCACGCATCTTGCATCTTCGTATTGTCCTTGATGCCGGGGATTGCCGCGCATGGCTGGTCGATTTCGCGCGCCGTGTGGAAGCGGCGGGGCATGTGCTTTCTTTTGAGCTGCGCTCGGGAGTGCTCTGCTCGAAAACGCCAGCCGAGACGATCCTTGATCTGGAACGCAAGCTTTACACGCTCGATGGCCGCGCGCCCTGGACGCCGCTGTCCCCGCAAGAGCTGGGCTCTGCGGCAGGGGAACCCGACCGTATCCTTGATCTCTCGCGGGCCAACCCCGATGGCCTGAGCCTCTGGATTGCGGGCGACGACGGCGTCCAGCACCTGCCGCGCGCCCTGATGACGCGCGCGCCCTTCGCCCTCGCCCTGCGGGATGCCAAGGGGCAGGTTCTGGCACAGGCCGTGCCCGCGATTGCGGATCCCGACAGCTTGTGGCGTGCCCTTGAAGTGACTCTGGCGCGCCTCGCGACGCTGGTTGTGCGCACGCTTCAGGGTGGCCCGCCGATGATGGCGCTGACACCACCGGTCCCTGCGAAAGCGCCCGGGCCGGCCCGCTTTTTTGCCGCCTCCTTCGCGCGCAAGCTCGCGGGGCGTTTCTTTCCGCGCAGCATGCGCCGCGACCATTGGCGCATCGGCATCCGTCCGCGTGTGCCGGGGAACGCTCTGCCCGCCTTCACGCTCGAAGGTTTCCGCTGGCTGGAGGATGACGGGCAGGGCTACTTTGCCGATCCGGCGCTGGTCGAGCGCGACGGGCGCACCTGGCTCTTCATGGAGCGCTATTGCTACGCGCGCTGGCTCGGCGAAATCTGGGTTGTCGAGCTGGACGATACGGGACGCCCGGTGGATGCGCCGCGCACGGTGCTGGTGCGCGAGGGGCACCTGTCCTTTCCTGTGGTGTTCGACCATGAGGGGGAAACCTACCTCACCGTCGAGAATGCGGGGGAGGGCCATGTGCCCCTCTATCGTGCCCGCCGCTTCCCCGATCAATGGGAAGAAGTGCCGCCGCTGCTGGGCGAACCGCTGCATGATCCGGTGCTATTCCCGCATGGCGGGCGCTACTGGCTGCTCGGCAGTCTCGAGCGCGATGGCGGCTCCGCCTGCGATGCGCTGGGCGCTTTCAGCGCACCCAGCCCGCTCGGCCCCTTCGTGCCGGACCCGGCCAATCCCCTGATGCTGGATGCGCGCTATGCCCGCGCCGGTGGGTTGATGTTCGATGTCGGCGGCAAGCCCTGCCGTGTGATGCAGGACTGCTGCACCGGCTATGGCAATTTCCTGAGCTTCGCCACACTCGACCAGCTCGATGATCAGGGCATCCGCCTCGGTTCGGTGGCGGAATGGCGTCCGCCACGCGGTCTCGGCATTTCGGGCATGCACAGCTACACGCGCTCCAGCCGCTTCGAGGCGATCGATATCCTCACCCCACGCGACTGGAAGCCGGTCTGACGCGAGCGCTCCGCAGGCCGGGGCGCCCGCAGATCAGCCTCAGTGAGCCAGTTCCAACGCCACAGCGGTGGCTTCGCCGCCGCCAATGCACAGCGAGGCAATGCCGCGCTTGAGCCCATGGGTTTTCAGCGCCGCCATCAGCGTCACCATGACACGCGCGCCCGAAGCGCCGATGGGATGCCCCAGCGCGCAGGCGCCGCCATGCACGTTCACTTTCTCATGCGGCAGGTTGAGATCCTTCATCGCCGCCATGGCGACGACCGCGAAAGCCTCGTTGATCTCGAAGAGGTCAACCTCCTTCAAAGACCAGCCGGTCTTGGCACAGAGCGTCTCGATCGCGCCGATCGGCGCGGTGGGGAAGAGGTTGGGCGCGCGGGCATGGGTCGCATGGCCCACGATGGTCGCCAGCGGTTGAAGACCCCGCTTTTCTGCCTCCGAGCGGCGCATCAGCACCATGGCGGCGGCACCATCCGAGATGGAGGAAGCGTTAGCGGCAGTCACCGTCCCGCCCTCGCGGAAGGCGGGCTTCAGGGTGGGGATTTTGTCGAGACGCGCCTTGCCCGGCTGCTCGTCGATGCTCACGAGCGTTTCGGTCTTGCCTGCCTTGACGCTCACCGGCACGATCTCGCCCGCAAAAGCACCCGAGGCGATGGCCTTCTGCGCGCGCGTGAGCGAGGCAATCGCGAAATCATCCTGCTGAGTGCGGGTGAACTGGTAAGCCCCCGCGCAATCCTCGGCAAAAGTGCCCATCAGGCGGCCCTTGTCGTAGGCATCCTCCAGCCCGTCGAGGAACATGTGATCCATGACGCGGCCATGGCCCATGCGATAGCCGCCGCGCGCCTTTTCCAGCAGATAGGGGGCATTGGTCATGCTCTCCATGCCGCCCGCAACAGCGATCTTCGCGCTGCCCGCGAGGAGGAGATCATGCGCGAACATGGCGGCCTTCATGCCCGAGCCGCACATCTTGTTGATGGTGGTCGCCCCGGCCGGATAGGGCAGACCCGCCTTCAGCGCAGCCTGACGCGCGGGCGCCTGGCCCTGCCCCGCTGGAAGCACACAGCCCATCACCACTTCCTCGACATCTTCGGGCGCCACCTGAGCGCGCTCCAGCGCGGCCTTGATCGAGGCAGCCCCCAGCTCGGAGGCGGAGAGGGCGGCAAAATCGCCCTGAAAGCCGGCCATGGGGGTGCGCGCCGCGCCGACAATGACGATGGGATCGGAGGTGTTGCTCATGGGTGTTGGCCCTCTCGTGATGCGTTTCCTTGCGGGGGCGCACATTAAGGGGCGCGTGCGGGTCTTCTGTCACGCGCCGGTCAAAAGACGCATTTTTGCGCGCAAACCGCAGAAAACTGAAAGGCGATGCTATTTTGCGACAATATCGCCCCGTCCGAATCGGCGCAGCGCGCGGCCCAGACGTGTTTCCTCATCCCGCAGGCGGTGGAGCGTTTCGGCCGTGAAACGGATGTGGCGATTGGCGGCTTCCTCTGCCGCCTCCGCATGCCCTGCGATCACCGCCTCGCCGATGGCGATGTGCTGGTCGAACAGCTCCTGACGCGTGCCGGGCGAAAGGTAGAGCCGGTTGCGGTTGTAGAACACATCCGAGCGCAGCAGATCGGAAAAGGCCCGCATCACATGCATCACGACAAGGTTATGGGCCGCCTCGTAGATCGCCATATGGAGGTCGGCGTCGCATTCGGCCTCAAGGCGCGGATCTTCCAGCGCATGGGCCTCGGCCAGTGCATCGAGCACCTCGCGGATCGCCTTGCGGTCCACATCCGTTGCGCGCGTCGCGGCGAAACGGGCGGTCGGTCCTTCGACCAGCATCCGGTATTCGAGGTAGTCGCCGGTGACCTCTTCGTTGGATTGCATCAGCACCGCCAGCGGATGCGTCAGCGGGGCGAGAAAATCCGAGACATAAGTGCCCGAAGGCTCTGTGCGCAGCAGCCCCTGCGCCACCAGCAGATCCAGCGCATCGCGAAGGGAAGGCCGCGAGACCTCCAGCCGCTCGGAAAGCTCGCGCTCAGGCGCGAGACGTTCTCCGGGGCGCAGCGCCCCCTCCAGAATCATGCGTTCGAGATGGCCGGCAATGACTTCCGCCAGCTTCTTGTTGCGAACCGGTTCCACCGTTTTCACTCCCTGAATGCAAAGGAGTAACGGAAGCCTTCGGGGTCGTAAATGCCTCTAATGACGAAGTGATAAGTTTTCCTGTCCGGTGTGCATCTTGGTGATGTTATTTGGCCAGATCGGCAGAATCTCGCCTGAGTTGTGCCACCAGAGTGCTGATCCCATGCCCCACCGGCAGCAGCAGAAGGCCGAGGATCAGGCCGAAAACCCCGGCGACCACCGCTTCGGCCACGCCCCGCACGAAGGGCAGGGCAGGGAGTGTCATGCTGGCATATTCGCCGACTAAATGCACCCCATGCGCGATCTGCGGCAGGCCATGGCTTTCCAGCCCATGGATGATGATGCCGCCGCCGACCCAGACCATGGCCAGAACACCGATAATCCCGAGGGCTTCGAGCGCATAGGGCATGGCTCTGACCAGCCCCCGGCCAAAGGCGCGGGCGAAGCTCCAGCGCGCATCGCGCGCCAGCATCAGCCCGAAGTCATCCATTTTCACCAGCAGCCCGACCGTGCCGTAAACCGCGAGCGTGATGAACACGCCCACGAGTGCCAGCGTGGCGGCCTGCATCATGGGCGAGACATGTTCCACCGCCCCCAGCGTGATCGCCATGATTTCGGCCGAGAGGATGAAATCGGTCTTGATGGCGCCGGAGACCATCGCATCCTCATCCTTGGGCGCACCATCACCGGCGCCATGCTCGCTCCCGTGGCCGCCGATCGCCTCGCGGATTTTCTCGGCCCCCTCGAAGGCGAGGTAAGCGCCCCCCAGCATCAGCAGCGGGGTGATCAGCTTGGGGGCGAGAAAACTCAGCGCCAGCGCCGCCGGCAGCAGGATCAGCAATTTGTTGCGCAAGGATCCGATGGCGATGCGCCGGATGATCGGCCATTCGCGCTCTGCCGAGAACCCCATGGCATAGCGCGGGGTCACGGCGGCATCGTCGATCACAACGCCCGCCGCCTTGGCACCGGCCTTCCCGGTGAGCGCGGCGACATCATCCAGCGAGGCGGCGGCCATGCGCGCCAGCATCACCACATCATCAATCAGCGCAATCAGGCCCAGGCTCATGATGGCTCCTGCCCGGAGGGCTTCCGGTACATTTGTTTTCGCTCATGGTGCGCGAAGCTGGCCCTTCTATGGTGCCTCCAGCAACCGGAGGAACATGCCATGACAGCCACCCCTGCTGGAGTGCCGGAGCATCCGCTTGGCGTCAAGGTGATGGATGATGACCATGCCGCGCTTGAGGCCTTGCTGCGCGCCGCAAAGGCTCTGCCGGATGACGCCTTGCCGTCTGCACTGGAAGAGATCAGCGCCGAGGTTGCGGCCCATTTCACCCGCGAGGAAGAGGAAATGCGGGCGCATGATGTGCCGGTTCTCTTCTGCCACATGGCGCAGCACAAGCGGATTATCGATCTTCTCGCGGCCGCGCGCGGGCTGGTCGAAGCGCGTGACAGCGCCCGCCTGCGGATGTTCCTCTCCGTGATGCTGCCCGGCGAAATCGAGGCGCATATCAATAGCGTGGATCGGATGTCCGCCCGCTTCATGACCGGTGACCTTGCGCCCGCCGCCGGGGACGAGTTGCGCCTGCCCGAACGCGACATCTTGTCCTTGCGCTGAGGTTTTCGTCGCATATTGGCCTGCCCATGCCGTGTTGATGGGAATTTACGCCGCTGGGACGCGCCGTTTTACGCCATGTTAACGTTAACTGACGTTTACTCCCGGCGCGGGCAGAAAGCCCCGCTCGACGAGGAACGGAATGGCCCAGAAGGCGTGGCCCGGCGGTGTAAGAAGACGCAGCATGTGCGAGTCATCTCGCCTTGCAGGCCTTATGCTGCTGTGCGCCCAGGCCGTCGCGCTCTCCGGCTGCGTCGGTGCCGGCACCGATATGAAGGCCTCGCTCGCGCTGACCCATGTGTGCCCCACGCTTTCCGTGGAAACCCCCACAAGTTGCGTGAACCCGGATAATCCCGCCGAAACCGAACCCGACAAGATCTACGACAAGGCCCTTGGCATCGAGGCCGGCGAGGGGGCGGCGCCTGTCGCCACGCCGCGTGTCAAAGCCATCCGCGAAACCCTGCGAGAGCCAGCCCCCGACGCGTCTCCCCCCGCAGGCACCGCAGAAAAAACGCCTGCGCCTTCTGCCGCCACGTCTTCTGCCCCTCCTGCCAAGGCAGTGGCAGATAAGCCCGCAAGCCCCATCAAGAGCCGGCCCGTTGCTACAGGCACGCTCGCCAACCTGCAGGATTCAGTGGCCCATGCGGTGCTGACATTCCCGGAGGTCAAGATTGTGGAGGCCCGCGTCGAGGAGGCGCGTGCGGGCGTCAAGGTGGCGAGTGCCGCCCTGATGCCGACCGTGGAGGGCTCCCTGCAGAGCGGGCCGAATTATGACGGCGCTTTCAAAGGCTCCAGCCTGCCTTACACCGGGGCCACCAACCGCCACTCCGGCCGCATGGATGCCGGGCTGGTGCTGCGCCAGCTCGTCTTCGATTTCGGGGCCACCCAATCCGATGTCGAGCGTGCTTCTTTCCTGCGCGACTCCGAGCGCCACAAGCTGCGCGACAAGATTGACGAGGTCGCCTACAAAACGGCACAGGTTTACGCCCGCATTCTCGAATTGCGCGCCATTGATGCGCTCATCCGCGACACCATCAACGCGCACCTCAAGCTGCTGGAAATCGTCAAGGCGCAGGCTGAGGAAGGCCATGGCACCGTGGCGGATGTGAACCGCATCAAATCCCGCCTGGTCGATGTCAACGCCATGCAGTCGGACATCAGCCTCCAGCTGCATGGTGCGGAGGATCAGTTCGAAAGGCTCACGCGCAAACGGCCCGGCAGCCTGGCGAGCATGCCGGATCTGCGCCACCTTTTGCCGAAAACCGCCGAAACGGCCATCGCCGAGGCGCTGGTCCATAACCCGAAGCTCGCGGGCATGGTGGCGGCGCGCAACTCGGTCGAAAAGGAGCTGGAGTTCCAGAAGGCCTCCTACCTGCCGCGCATTTCGCTCGAAGCGAATGCGGATTCCAAGAATTACCGCGGCGGTGCCAACGGTTCGAGCGATGTCGAGCTCAAGACCATGCTGGCCGTGCGCTTCAAGATCTTTGACGGCGGCCTCAACAAGGCGACCGAGGAACAGATTCAGGCGCGCATCAAGGGCAACGAGATGGGCCTGCTGAACGAGCGTGAACAGATGGAAGCGGATCTGCGTCAGGCGTACCGCGCCATCACCTCTGCGGCGCAGAAGGGGCGTCTGCTGGGGTCGGGCGTCCAGGCCGCCTCCAGCGTGCGCGAGCTTTATCTTGAACAGTTCAAAGGCGGCAAGCGCACCATCTTCGAGCTGCTCGACAGCCAGATGTCTTATTACACCGCCCGCCGCAGCCAGATCGAGGCGCAGTATGAGGTGGCCCGCGCCTCCTACGATGTGCTGCGCAACACCGGCGAGCTGACCCGCGTGCTGGCCAACATGGGCGGTGCGCCCAAAAAGACTCCGCCGGAGATGGCCAAGAAGAAGTAATTGCAGCCCAGAACTGTCCACTTCTGCGCATGGATTCCCCGTTCCTTAAGGAATTGACCTCAAAGTGAGGGCGACAAGGCTGCCTCTCAGAAGAGAAAAGCTGCCTTGACGCCTTCTCTGGACGTAACCTGAGCGAGTAGAAACTTGGCTGGGCAACAAGGCACATCTTCCCCGCGCAACGAGCAGGCCCTGCTGGTAAGCGCCCCTGTGCCTGTCAGCGCGATACCGGGTGAACTGGTCGTCGAGCGCCCTGCGGCCGGCCAGCTGCGCGTAGTCGAGGTGGAGGGTTTCAAGGCCCTCAAGTTTGCCTTCTCCACCAGCGACTGCACCATGACGGTGCTCGATATCGATACGATCCTCGTGTTTCCGGATGGCGGCAAGATCATCATCCCCACGCTCGCCCTGCGGCTTGTCTCGCCTGAGCCGCCCGCCCTTGATTTTGCCGGCAAGCTGGTGGAGCCCCAGCAGCTTCTGGCCAGCGTGGGCGATGTCCGCCTCGTCGATACCCTGCCGGCTCTGGCGGCATCGGAAGCGGCAGGTGAGAAGAAAACGCGGGAGGAGAGCTCCACCCCCGCTGTCCAACTGCCGCAGCTTCAGCAGGCGGGTTCTTACACGCCCGCCCCCGGCGCGCGGGCCAGTGCCAGCGTTGCCATTGGCCTGAGCGCGGGAGACTCGCTCGACGAGAGCAACACGCGCTTCGCCCGCCGCGTGAATTTCGCCGAGCAGCAAAGCTCCGCCGGCGCCATGCCCACCGCAGGGCCGACAGGTACCAACCCCACGACCGAACGCACCGATTCCACCGATGCGGTGCCGCAGATTGTCACGCCGGGGCCTGCCTCGCTCTCCTTCGCGGAGAACACGTCATCCGTCCTGCGGATGCAGGCCAACATCAGCGACCCGAAAGCCACGGTCAGTTTCGCGATCGAAGGCGGGCCGGATGCCGCGCTTTTTGCTATCAATGCCACCACAGGCCAGATCACCTTTGTCGGCCCCTCGGATTATGAGACGACCCTCTCGGCAGCGGGGAATCACCGCTTCCAATTGATCGTCAGTGCGCGCAATGGAACCGCCGTCGATCTCGAAACCATTACCGTCGAGATGACAGACCGGAACGAGGCCCCCAATGGCGCCACCGTCACCGGCATGCAACTCGGCGAGTTCGACATCACCGGCACCATTGCGGGCCGCATCACCGGGAATGATCCGGATGCCGGGAGCGTGCTCAGCTACGCTTTTGCGCCCGGCACCAATACGGGCGGGGTGTTCGCGATTGATGCACTGACGGGCCAGATCACCCTGGCACGGCCTGACGCCATCGATTTCGAGCGCGCAGGTGTGGAAACACTCGTCATTCGGATCACTGATCAGTTCGGTGCGACCTTCGATCAACTCGTCAACGTGACCATTCGGGATCAGAACGACGCTCCCGTCATCACGCTGAACGGCGGGGGAAACAGTGCTGCCCTTACCGTGGCGGAAAACACCAGTACCTTAGCCACCATTCTCGCCCGGGATGATGACGCCGGAGCGACGCTCACCTATACGATCACGGGCGGGGCGGATGCCGCGCTCTTTGCGATCAACGCCGCAACCGGCGTTCTCACCTTTGTGGCACCGCCGAACTATGAAGCGCCGACGGATTCGGGCGGCAACAACGTCTATGACCTGATCGTCACGGTCTCGGATGGTCTGGGCGGCAGCGATACCCAGATGCTCAGCGTGACGGTCACCAATGCGAACGAAGCGCCGGTCATCACCTCCACCGCAACATTGAACGTGGACGAGTCGAGCCCTGCGGGCATGGTTATTGGCCTTGTTTCGGCAACAGATCCCGATGCCGGCGCAACGCTCACGTTCAGTTTCGCGCCGGGCGGCGCCCCCGCCGGGATCTTCAGCATCGCTGCCAACGGTACAATCACGCTGGTAAATCCGGCGCTGCTCGATTTCGTGACCACGCCGAGCTACGATCTGACTGTGCGCGTGACGGATGAATTCGGCGCATTTTCTGATGCTGTCGTGCACATCGATGTCACCAGCAACAATTTGCCCCCTGTGATCACCTCGAACGGGGGCGGTGCGACGGCGAGCCTCAGCGTGGCGGAGAACGGGACGGGGGTGACCACGGTCACCGCCTCGGATGTCGATGCGGGGGCAACGCTCACCTATACGATCACGGGCGGTGCGGATGCCGCGCTCTTTGCGATCAACGCCTCAACCGGCGTTCTCACCTTCATCGCCCCGCCCGATTACGAGGCCCCGACGGATTCGGGTGCCAACAATGTCTACGACCTGATCGTCACGGTATCGGATGGTCTGGGCGGAACCGACACCCAGACGCTCGCCGTCACGGTGACCAACGCGAATGAAGCCCCTGTGATCACCTCGAACGGGGGCGGCGCCACGGCGAGCCTCAGCGTGGCGGAGAACGGCACCGGGGTGACCACGGTGACCGCTTCCGATCCGGATGCGGGGGCAAC
>JAIUNQ010000030.1 GCA_020161475.1 Pseudomonadota bacterium
CCGGGTCCGAATGCTGGGCCATGCTGCTTCATCCTTGAGGGCGCACCGGCGGTGCGCATCACCCGATCATAGAAAACGAGTGCCCCCGCAAGCTGCGCTTGGCAATGGACTAGTCTGTGAGGCACCCGGATATTCTGGACATATTTGATTTGGCCAATTGATCGCTAATCAATCGGAATTTCAACGACTTGGGCCAAAAGTGGCCAAATGTGCTTTCTGGACAAAAATAGCCGTTCAGTAGAATAAAACGGCCAAACTCGGACGGTTTCCGGACAGTCCTGAATATACGCTAACCCATTGGTAGGACAAACATTGGTCAGTTTTGTCCAGAAAATCAGCGCGCAATTTTATTACGCAAAATGGGTGCGAATTGTGTGGCCAAATGTTCTGGATAAGAAAACAGTAGAAATATCATAAGAATGAAAGGGTTATGCGCGGAAAAGATGCCATTCGCTAAAATTAGGCGTCACAGATCCGCTCCTTCGATCCAGCGCCGAAGGCTGCGTTCCGAAAGCCCTCTATTCTTGGCATTGGCGGCAAGGGCTGCCTTTCCCAAGTCGCTTTCTCGATCAGCCGACGCGGCCTCCAAGACGGTGGCCCGGATCGCCTCCATTTTTCCCTCGCCGCTCTTCATGCGATCTCTTACGCGCTCGATTAGCAGCATGCGCGCACTGGACGGATCGCTATCCGTCATGGGTTCTCTGGCGAGCCGCGTGAAAAACTGCGCCGGAAAATCATCGTCCGTGTAGAGGTGCCCAAGAGCAGCCATCGCGTTTGTCCACCGAATTGAGAAGGCAGTTCTCCACGAGCGCGGAAAGGCGCGCCACTCAACTACATTATCGGCGTGGAGAAGATCCCGAGGGGCGCTGTTGATCCACTTGTATATGCCGGACTGAGACTTCGGGATGCCGGGCAGAGCAAGGTGAACGATCCATGGGAGCGAGAACCACCGCAGGTCTGGAATGGCCGACAAGAAGGGGTAGCTACGCGTTAACCCAACCCCATACAGGTAGCATTGGCGGGCTTCGGCACGGGCAGAGAGGACGCTTTTCTCAAAGAGGCGTCGTTCCCCCACGTTTTCCCGTTGCAACAATGCATGAGTTGTTTCTGTGGCCCCACGCACCGACCAGGACGGCTCTCCCCCGTTGCGAACTTCCAGAATATCAAGAAAAATTGGAGGAATGGCCTTCGCGTTCACCATATCGCCCTTGAAAAGGGCGTCGATTTCTTCCGATGAAACCCGCTCAAGCGGCAGAAGGCTTTTCAGCCGACCGGAGCAATAAAAGACCAGAAAGCAGAACATCTCGTTCGGAGATTGCGGAGCTTTCACGCCCTCGCACGCCGTCACGATCTCCGATAGGTGCCACCATTCCCTCACGGCTTCGCCTTTTTAGTTTCGTTCACCATAACGCAGTACTCCGGAACGACGAAACCCGGCCACGGGGCCGGGTTGAACAGACTTGAAGGGGGAAGGGCTTGCCTCATGCGCCGATCAGCTTGGCGCGGAGTTTTCCCACGCTTTCCAGCTCCTCAAATTCCGCGCTCATCTCCATCAAGGGATCAAGCACGATTTCGAGAAGCGTTTGGAGCGACCAATGCGCGTCATCTCCCATCTGGCCAACCTCTTCCGCGCTGGCTGACAGCAGCAGCGGCAGAATGTTCAGCCCGCGCGCGTGCTTTACAAAGCGCTTGTTCAGTGTGGCGAGACGCTCAGCCGAGACAGGAAGCGTGGCTTCGCTTTTTGCAGCCTTCTCCGCTTCCGACCGTTCTGACGGGGTGAGCGCTGCGGGATCATATGTGATATGGGTGGCAGCAGCCTTGGTCATGATGTCCTCATGGCTCGGGTTAGGGCCGAAGCGGAAGGGCCAACTTCCCTTCGGCCTGTTTCTCTGTTATCAGGATTTTTATGAGCGGTCAAGAAACCCTGATAACACGAAAAAAGCGTGGTCCTAAGCCAACAGGTGTCGGCACCATGCTTGGTGTGCGCGTTCATGATCCGCTGTTGGTATCCATTGATGCATGGATAGAAGCTCAGCCGAACCCGAAGCCGTCGAGGCCGGAAGCCATCCGGCGTATTCTGACCGCGCACTTGGGTAAAAACGAAGCGTCAGAACCCTGACGCTTTCCTCAATTTCTGACGCATGGTAGGATTTCCCGGCATTGGCCATTGATGACCGCGTGGTCCGGTTCGTCCAAGGTGGTCAAGCGCGCGCGGCAGATCACGGGCCGCGCCATCAGTTTAAAATGACGGGCCGTTCTCTTGAGAGGCTGGCGTCAGTTTTTCCTGTGTGGCGAGGCCGTTTGTCCCGGCCCTCGTAGCCCCGCAGGCGAGCGCGGCAGGGCAAGGGGCCGCGCAACTTCTTTCAACGGATCAACACCAGAGCGCCAGCGCCAACGCTGGTCACGTCATTGACGGCGCGGCCCACAACGTTCGTTGCGTCGCCCGGAGCCTTGATCGCGCGGCCAGTGGCGTCCGGCGTGATCTTGTCGCCCTTGGCGATCGGGCCGCCCGCCTCGACTTCCGTCACGCCGATGATGTCAGCCGTGAAAACGCTGCCCGTCTTGAACGCGGTCTGGGACACGCCGAGCACGGCGTCATTCGCACCGGCAAGAGCGCCGTTGAAGGTGATGAAGCGGCGCTCCGGGCCGTCACCAGTAGCTTTCACCGTGTGGGTGGTGGTTTTGAAGTTCATGGGGGCGGTTCCCTTGCATCGCATGGTGTGGGCGCGGCCATGGAGGTTCTTCGCACTCGTTGAACCGGAGGGAAGCAAGAGGCGTCGCCGCTCCATGACCGCACGATGACCCCGCCCATGTTGGCGCACAGGTTGGCTCATCGGCCAAGCAGGGGCTCCGACAAGCCCGCCCGGCAAAAGCAAGGTTTACATGCCTTGTCGCGCGCGCGCGGGTGCTTTCATCACCTGTAAGTAAAGATGAAAACATCGCCCTATCAGGCCTCGAACACGCGAGGTGTGGGTATGGAAGATTATGACCCCCTGATTGATGCGCTCCCGAAATCCATCCGGCCCGTTGCGGAGCATCTGGGTATGGGGATTGTCCGGCGCATGGTTGAGGCCGTTCCCGGCACCCGCCTTCACATTCCGAAAAAGTTTTCTGAGACGCCGCAGCAGTCGAGGTATGCCAATGCGCCTATCCGAATGTTGTCGGAGGAAGATCAGAAAGCGCTGATCCAAGATTTCGGCGGGGAAGATATGGTCGTTCCCGTTTCGTTGAAGACAACGAAGTGGCGGCATCAAAAAATCAAGCAAATGGTTGCTGCTGGCAAAACCACCGGAGAAATTGGGCTTGAGGTTGGGCTTCATCGCCGTTCAGTCCTGTTGGCGATCAAGGGAATGGGGCTGGCGCACCACGGCAAACCGGATGCCTCTCCTTCAATTTCTGACGGCCATCTGACGCCCCATGACGGGAGCCTCAGCACCCACCCTACCAGAAACCACAAAAAGCCCGCCAGAACGCCTGAAAACGCGATCTGACGCCACACCCTATTTTGGAGCCTGAAATGTCCAATATGACCGTCGCGCAGGGGCGCGTTATCGATCCGGTTCTCTCGACCGTCGCGCAGGGGTTCAAGCACGCGGACCGCGTCGGCATGACACTGTTTCCGTCCATTGACGTGACGGAACGCGGGGGGACGACCATCGAGTTCGGGCGCGAAAGCTTCCGGCTTTACACCGTTCGCCGCGCGCCCGGCGCTTCCACGGCAAAGGTTCCGTTCGGTTACGCGGGGAAGCCCTTCTCGCTGGTGCAGGATGCTCTCAACTCCTCCATCCCGCGCGAACTGCTGGGCGATGCCTCACGCGTTCCGGGTATCGATCTGGGTAAGCGCGCCACCCGCAGCGTGATGTTCTCGCTCACCCTCTCGCTTGAGGATGAACAGGCCAAGCTGGCGACCGATGCGAACAACTACAGCAACGACCGCAAATTGACCCTTGCCGGATCGGACATTTGGGAGGATCCGGCCTCCGATCCTCTCAAACATATCGATGACGCAAAGGAAGCGGTGCGCAACAGCGCGGGCATCGAGCCGAACCGGATGGTTATCCCGAACAAGGCGTTCAAGGCGCTGCGCCGGAACCAGAAGATCGCGGAGAAGTTCAAATACACCTCTGCGGACAGCATCACGGCGGAAATGCTCGCGGCGTATTTCGATCTCGAAATGGTGTCCGTCGCCAAGGCGAAATACCTCGATGGGACCGGCGAGAACGAAAAATTCAGGGATGTTTGGGGCAACTCGGCTGTTCTGGCCTATGTCCCGCCCGCACCGGAAGGCTTCGAAGAACCGTCTTTCGGCTACACCTACACTCTCAAAGGGCATCCGTTCGTCGAACAGGCATTCTGGGACAACGATGTGAAGTCGTGGGTTTACGGTGTCACCTATGAGCGTGCACCGCTTCTGACGGGCATTTCCTCCGGCTTTCTCTTCCAGAACGTCTGTTCGGTGGGGTAATCATCATGTGCAGCGCTTGCCCCACTATTCCGGTTGAAATCTTCCGGGCCGGAACCCATTCCCCGATGGGGGGGAGGCTCGATGAGCTTTTCGCAGGCGGACCTTGAAGGGACCGCCTCCCGATACAATCCGGCGATCCATGAAGCCCCGGTCGTTATCGGCCACCCCAAGACCGATGGTCCCGCCTATGGATGGGTGAAATCACTGGAAGTGAAAGGGGATCGCCTGATTGCCAACGTGGGCGATATCGACCCGGAGTTCGCGGATCAGGTGCGTCAGAAGCGCTATGCCAAGGTTTCGGCATCGTTTTACATGCCCGACGCGGGCAACAATCCGACACCCGGATCATATGCCCTCAAGCACGTTGGCTTTCTCGGGGCCGCAGCACCGGCTGTGAAGGGGCTGAAACAGGCGCAGTTTGCCACGGCTGGTGAAGGCGTCATGACCTTTGGCGATCTCACCGTCGCGGAAGTTGAAGCCTTTTATCAGCGCCAGCTGGGGCGGTCTGAGAACGACAAGCTTTTGGAGAAGCTTGTCAGGGAGGGGCGTGTTCTTCCTTGCCACAAGGATCAGCTGGTGTCCTTCATGGACAGCCTGTCCGGCGCGGGCGAGGTCAGCTTCGCAGATGCGAGCGGCGCTCAAGTTTCGGTCGAGGCGCTGATTTTCTTCAAGCGGTTCATTTCGACGCTGCCTGTTGTCGTCAACTATGGATCGATCACAAATCAGTTCGCGGACCCGTTCGAGGATGGCGAAAAGCGGGCGAACTACAAGGTTCCGGACGGCTACGAGGTGTCTCCCGAAAGAGCGCTTTTGCATGATCGGGCCATGTCTGTGTCGCGCAACAAGGGCATCAGCTACGAAGAAGCCTTGTCCTCTCTCGCCTGACGGTCACTGAAGGAGGCGCGGCAATGTCTGATGCCATGAAAGTCGCACTGACGCTGGAGCTTATCGACAAGGCGCTGGGGCCGCTCAAGAAGCTTGAAGCCGCCCAAAAGGCGATCAACGCTTCCAATGCGGCGGCTGGAAACAAGGCCGCTCAGAATGCCGCGCAGATCTCCAAGGCTACCAAGCAGGCCACTGACGCGATGAGCGCACAAGCCAAGGCGGAGAAAGCTGTCTCGGCTGCTGCTTCTGACGCGCATCAGAAGCGCATGGCTGAACTGACGCGGCGCAAAGCGGCCTATGCCGAATTCGAGCGGCAGGAGCAGACCCGCAAGAACGTGGCGCGCGAGCCGTTCTGGAAGGACTATTGGGCAGACCGCTACGCGCAGGATGCCACGAAGGCAGCTTCCGCGCAGAAGAAAATTACCGAAGCAGTCAAGCAGACGGGGCAGGAAGCGGCACGAACCGAAGGGCGGATGCGTCAGATGGCCCGTTCGGTGGCAAATGCTCCTTGGGGTGCAATTGGCACCGCAGCCGGCGCGGCTATCGGCAGGGCGATGGGCAAAGCCATGGGCGACAATGCCCGACAGGCTGCGATGAACGCGGTCAAAAACGCATGGGGCGGCATCAAGGGTGCTGTGTCCGGCGCGGGAAACAGCGGCCTCGGCCTTATGAACAATGCTTATGCGTCCACCCGCACCGGTCTTAACCAGGCGGGCGTCAACGCATTTTCGAATGTCCAGGGCGCGCTTGATGTCGAGAACCGCCTCCGGCCCGATCTCGGCTCGGCCGAGGCCGCGCAGGCTATGCGCCAGTATGGCGATGCTTGGGGTAAACAGGCTCCGTTCCGGACTGCCGACACCCGCGCTGCGCTGTTGGAATTGGCTCCTGCCGGTATCGATCCGCGTCAGAACGGGTTGATGGATATGCTTGGCAATGCCGCTGTCATGAAACAGCAAAGCATCCAGAGCACCGCCAATGCATGGGCCTCCGCAAGCCGTGGCGATTATTCCGGCCTCGGCAGTTTCGGCTTGGATGCGAGAAGTGATGGAGAGGGGCGCTCTTACGTTGAGGCGCTGGTCAACAACAAAGTTCAGAGGGTCATGCTTGAGTCTGAGAAGGCAGCGGAAACCCTTCAGAAACTTCAGACGTTGATCTCCGCCCGCTTTGCGGGGCAGATGCAGAACAAGCGCATGTCGCCGGATGGCATGATGATCCAGTTGGCAAACAACTGGGACGCCATTACGGCCAAGGTAATGGATGCCGGTCCGTTCGCCTATGTTTCCGACAAGCTCAAGGAGATGCTCGGCTATACCGAACAGATGGGCGAGAAGGGTCTCGACGCCCTCGCCGACCAGCTCGGCGGGCGGATCAAGCAAGGGTTGATCGAGGTTGAGGCGAAGATCCGGGCGATCTGGGGCAAGCTCCAGTCCATGGCGAGCGCCGTGGATCCCGTTGTTCAAGCGTTCGGCGGCTGGGGTAATGTGGTGGCGGCGCTCGTGGCGCTGCCCTTCCTCGGTTATGCTTCTCAGGTTGTTATGGCGGTGGGTATGGTCGCCAGCGCCATTACCATGGCGGCACGCACCTTCGTGATGTTGGGCGCGGCGATGATGACGACGCCGATTGGTTGGGTGGTGGCGGGCATCGCGGCAATCGCGGCTGGTGCCTACCTGATCTATGCAAACTGGGAGAGTATCGGGCCGTGGTTCTCTGACCTCTGGGATACGATCAAGACCAGCTTCGACAACTGGAAGCCGCTGGAAGCCTTGCAGAAGGCCTTCGAGCCGGTGGCGAAGTGGGTCGCGGACTGGGGAAAGACCCTTTATGACGCCTTTGACGGCGCGATTTCCAAAATCGCCAAGTTCGTAGAGGGAGCTTGGGAGAAGATCTCGCGCGTCTGGGAGAACCTCAAGGGTGCTGTCAACAGTGTGGGCAACATGGTTGGCCTCGGCGGGGCCGACAAGAATGGCGACGGCGGCGCGCTCGCCAAGGCACAGCAGGCGCAGGAAGGTGTGAAAACGCTCGAGCGTCTCAAGGAGCTGCTAAACGAGGTGCAACAGGCCGTTGCCGCATTCTCGTTGCTGCCCGCGCTTCAGGCAGCGATTGGTGCAGCGCAGGGATACCTCGCCGGGATCAGCTTCCACAGCCACGGTGCCGCGATGATGGAGACGCTCGCGCAGGGGATGCGGGCGCGTGCCGAGGCGGCGGTTGCTGCCGTGCGCGATGTGACACAGCAGATCCGCGATCATCTTCCGCACTCACCCGCCAAGGTTGGGCCGCTCTCGGATCTGCATCAGATCAAGTTTGCCGAGACGCTCGCCATGGGTATCCATGCGGGGCCTGCCGTTGCGGCGGTGCAGAATGTTGTTGGGCAGATGCGCGATGCGGTGACACCGGTGGGCAGCATCAGCTCTGACACCGCGCTGATCGGCGGGCGCAAGAGCGGCGCTGGCGCACCGGATGGGGGAAGCGTGACTTATTCCCCCAATATCACCATCAACGGTTCCGGGCTTGATCGAGAGAGCCTTCTCGGCGTGCTTCGCGAGCACGCCTATGATGCTTTCAAAATCCTTGAAGGGCAGCGGCGGGACAAT
This sequence comes from Pseudomonadota bacterium, assembly GCA_020161475.1. Lineage (GTDB taxonomy): Bacteria > Pseudomonadota > Alphaproteobacteria > Rhizobiales > Beijerinckiaceae > Rhabdaerophilum. The sequence continues at coordinate 7,942 of JAIUNQ010000030.1, forward strand.
GATCGCCTCGCCTTTTCGTGAGGTGTGATCGATCTTGAGTTTGGCCAAATGTCCAGAATGGCCAAATCAATATGTCCAGAAAATCGCGGCGCGCTACATAGTCCACCACAGCGGCGCACGGGCGTCAGGCGAGAAAGGAAATTGGGAAAACCTTGGCTGGGGTACCAGGATTCGAACCTGGGAATGGCGGAATCAAAATCCGCTGCCTTACCACTTGGCGATACCCCAATGCACAAGGAGGCTCCGTTTAGCGGCTTCGCGGCTTCGCATCAACCCATCACGCGCAGCTTCGTGAAAGATGCCCGAAAGAGCGTCATCACGCGCTCGTGACAGGGTGACGGCTTGGTTTCGGGGCGCTGTGCGCGCTACCACTCGCCTCAGCCAACCCGAGCCCGGATTCGTCCTTGTCTTCCACGCTCTCGCGCGAGCATTCTCGCGCCATCACGCTTCTCTCCCTCGCTGCCATGGCGAGCGGCACCACAGGCCGCATCTGTGATCCCATGCTCGTGGAGCTGGGGCACGCTTTTGCGGCCACTCCTGCGCAAACCTCGCTGGTGGTGTCCGGCTTCGCGGTCGCTTATGGCGTCGCGCAGGCATTTTTCGGTCCGTTGGGGGATCGCCTCGGCAAATACCGGCTGGTGGCGCTCACCACGCTCGCCTGCACCTTGGGTGCGTTGGCCGCTCTGGCTGCGCAGTCGCTGGGGCAATTGGTGCTGGCGCGCATCCTGATCGGCATAACCGCTGCGGGGATCATCCCGCTTGCCATGGCGTGGATCGGCGACACGGTGCCCTATGAGCATCGCCAGACGACGCTGGCTCGCTATCTCGTGGGCCAGATCAGCGGCGTCATTGCGGGGCAGTTTCTCGGCGGGCTTTTTACCGATACGGTCGGGTGGCGCTGGGCCTTTGCGTTTCTCGCCGCGTTCTATCTCGTGGTCGGCCTGCTGATGCTGGCGGAGCTGCGCCGCAATGCGCTGGCGATCGCCAAGGCACCACCGGGCACCATCGGTCTCGGCATGGTCGCCCAGATGCGTCAGGTGGTGCTGCGCCCCTGGGCGCGCCGCATCCTGCTTGTGGTGTTTCTGGAAGGTGGTGCCCTGTTTGGCGCCTTGGCGCTCATCCCCAGTTACCTGCACCTGCGGTTTGATCTGGAGCTGACCGTCACCGGGCTTGTCATGGGCCTCTTCGGGCTTGGTGGGCTGTCTTACACGTTTCTTTCGCGCCATCTCGTCGCACGCTTCGGCGAGGCAGGGTTGTCCCTGCGCGGCGGGGTGCTTCTGGCAATTTCCATGGGGATGCTCGCGTTTGGTCCCCATTGGGTTTGGGCCATGCCCGCCTGCTTTCTCATCGGCATTGGCTATTACATGTTGCACAACACCTTGCAGACCAACGCGACGCAAATGGCGCCCGAGGTGCGCGGAACCGCAGTGTCCCTGTTCGCTTCGGCTTTCTTCCTCGGCCAATCCGCCGGGGTGGCGCTGGCAGCCTGGCTCATGGTCGCCAGAGGCGGTGTGGCGGTGTTTTCTCTGGCGGGCGCAGGCCTTTTCGCGCTGGGGCTCGGGTTCTCGTTCATGCTGCGTGCCCGCCTGCGTGCCGAGGCCGCGTAAAGCTTCTTACTTCGTCAGGATCAGCTTGTTGTTGGCGGTGATACGCAGGCGATAACGCTCGCCGTTGTGCAGCAGAATGGCCTCCCGGCTCTCTCCCAGAAGCGTCATCACGTCGATCACCGGCAAGGCCGCGGTGGAAGGGAGCTCCGCTTCAGTATGCGGCGCATCAGGCAGTTTCTTGGTCATGGCGTCCAGTCTGGAATGGATAAAAACAGCATGAATTCATGTGCTTGTTAATGTTGACTTTTAAAGTCAAAATAAAGGGGCGTCAAGGCCGCTCCTGCCAGAGCAAGGCACGGCTCACCTCCTCCAGCGTGCGGATGCCGCTCAGCGCCATGGCGACGGCCAGCTCGTCGATCAGCAGACGCAGCGCCTGCGCCGCGCTCGCCGCCCCGCCCAAAGCCAGTGCGGCCACAAGGGGTCGGCCCAGCAGCACGGCATGAGCCCCCAGCGCGAGCGCCTTGAGAATATCCGTGCCGCGCCGCACACCGCTATCAAGCAGCACCGGCACACGGCCTGCCACCGCCTCCACCACTTTCGGAAGCGCCGCAAGTGCCGGGCAGGCACCATCGAGCGCGCGCCCCCCGTGATTGGAGACGATGATCCCGCTCGCCCCCGCTTCCAGCGCCAGAACCGCATCTTGCGGATGAAGCACCCCCTTTGCCAGCACAGGGAGGCGGCTCGCCCGCGCGATCTGTTCGAAGAACGCCCAGGTCATCGCCCCCTGAAGCAACCCGTCGAAGACGGGGTGCCCCTCAACAGCCTGAGCGCGCGCAAAGCCGTCCAGATGCACCGCACGCACATCAGGCGGCAGCGTGAAGCCCGCGCGCATCTCGCGGTTGCGCAGACCATTGACCGGCGCATCGAGCGTGATGACTAGCGCGGAAAAACCGGCCTCCTCGGCGCGGCGTGCCAGCGCCAGCGTGTCGGCCACGCGCGGCTGCGCGTAAAGCTGGAACCATTGCGGCGCGCCCTCGCCCGCCGCCCGCACGGCCTCCATGGGCGTGGAGGACAGGGTGGAGAGGCAATAGCCCAGCCCGAAAGCGGCGCAGGCCCGCGCGGTGCCGATCTCACCTTCCGCATGGAACAGCCGCTGATAGGCAAGCGGGGCGGCGATGATGGGGGCTTCGTAGCGCACCCCGAACAGGGTGATGCCGGTGTGCCCGCCCGCAAGATCGCGCCCCATGCGCGGAAGCAGGCTCAGCGCGTCAAAGGCGGCGCGGTTGGCGACAAGGCTCACCTCATCCCCCGATCCGCCGAAGAGATAGGCCGCCCGATCGGCAGGCAGAATGCGCGCGGCCTCGCACTCGAAATCGGAGAGGCAGACAAGCGGGGTCATTGCACGGCAAACTTCATCGGCAGGGCGAACTCACGCCCTACGGCTTGGGGCGGCGGCGCCGGCAGGGGGCTTGCCCGCGTCATCCAGTCCAGAGCGGCAGCATCGAGAACGCCGTGCCCGGAGGAGCGCGCCAGTTTGAGCGCGCTCACCCCGCCTTGCGCATCAAGCGCGAAGGAAACCTGCGCTTCTCCGCTCAGGCGTCGCCCGCGTGCCTCATGGGGATAGCGCTTGAACTTCACGACATGTGCGAAGAGCTTCTTTTGCCATTCCTCCATGCGGCGCTTGGCTTCGAGCGAATTGCCCGCCTCCGGCGCGCGGGCCACATCCTCGGATGGGCCGGCCTGATCGGGCGTGCTGTCCGCGGCGGTGGCAGCCTGCGAGGAGGTCGAGGCTTCCTGCTGCTGCATGGCTTCGGTGGCCTGCTTCTCCATCTCGGCTTTTTCCACCTCGTTGCGCGTGCGCTCCTTGGCCATGCGCAGGTCTTCCTCAGCCTCAACAACGGAGGAGGCCTCGGTGGGCGTATCGCTCGCCTGCTTTTCCGATTTCACTTCTTCGACCTTGGGCGCAGCAAGGCGATCTTCGGCATCGCTCGCGGCGGCATCAGGCTGGAACTCGCTCTCGGCGCTCGCGACAATGGGCGCGAATTCGATCGCTTCCTCCGCGCCATAATCGAGCGCGCTGGAGGCCCCCATCCAGCCGAGGCCAAGGCTCGCTCCGCCCGCCCCCAGATGCAGGGCAAGCGCGAGCGTTGCCGCGCGCGGCCAGAGGGGGAGGCGGGCAAGGACGCTCATGGGGCACCACCCTGCGGTGCGCCGTTTTGCGGGCTGGAGCCGCCCGCATCCAGCGCCACCATCGCCACCTTGAGATAGCCGTTTGCACGCAGATCATTGAACAGCTTCATCACTTCGCCATAGGGCACGGATTTATCCGCGCGGATGAAAACGCGGGTGTCGCGTTTGAGGCGCGTTGCCACATCGAGCTGGGAGGCGAAGCGCTCGCTCACCACCGGCTCCTCGCCGATCAGCACTGAAAGATCCGCCTTGATGGTGAGATACACCGGCTTTTCCGGGCGCGGGGTTGGCTGGGCATGGGCGGCCGGCAGATCCACCGGCACATCCACCGTTGAGAGCGGCGCCGCCACCATGAAGATGATGAGCAGCACGAGGATGACATCGATGAAGGGCGTGACATTGATCTCGCCGTTCTCGACAAGATCATCCGCCGGGCGCTGGACCGAGAACCCCATGGCGCTCACTCCGCCGCAAGGCGGAGCGGAGAACGCGCACCATCCTTGGTAGCATTCCCAAGCGAAGTGGCCCCCGGTTCGCGTGAAGGGAATGCGTCAAAACAATCGAGTTCTCGCCCGGTCAGCAGCATCACGCCGGTGGCGGCATCGCTCACCAGCGCGCGATGCGTGGCCACGGCGCGCGTCAGGTGATTGTAGAACAGCACGGCGGGAATGGCCGCCACCAATCCGATGGCAGTAGCCAGCAGCGCTTCGGCGATGCCGGGGGCAACCACGGCAAGGCTCGTGGTCTGTGTTTTGGCTATGCCGATGAAGCTGTTCATGATGCCCCAGACCGTGCCGAAAAGTCCGACGAACGGCCCTGTTGCGCCGATGGAGGCGAGGATGCTGACCCCGCGCGCGGCCTGAGCCGCTTCCCCCGCCTCGATGCGGGCAAAACGAAGGCCTATGCGCTCCTTGATGCCCTCATGCGGGGCTTGTGCGCCGGAGCGGGCGAGTTCATCGCGCGCTGCTTTCATCAGGGCATTGCAGGTGGCGTCCTGCGTCAGTTCCGTGCTGCCCAGCGTGTTGCGGCTCTCCAGCGCCGCCAGCCCCGCGCGTAGCGCTTTGCCAGCGCGGGCAAGTTCGCTCTTCTTGGCGATCAGTACCGTCCAACTCAGCACGGAGGCGAGGGCGAGCCCGACCATAACGCCTTTGACGACGATATCCGCCGCCATGAACATGCCGAGCGGGGAAAGCTCGGCGGCCTGTGCCTGCGAGGCGGCAAAAACGCCCGCCAGAGCAAGCGGGATAAGGTTCAAACGACGGCTCATGATCAAAGCTCCGCCCACTTGCGAATGAGGTTGTGATAAAGACCGGTGAGCGAGACGACCTCGGCATTGTCGTTGCCGAGCGTGAGGCTCAGGTTCTGGATCGACTGGTCGAGATCGAACAGCATGGTGCGCGCCGCCTCATCGCGGATCATGCTTTGCAGCCAGAAGAAGCTGGAGACGCGCTCCCCCCGCACAACGGGCAGCACCTGATGCAGCGAGGTCGAGGGGTAGAGCACCATATGCCCGGCGGGCAGCTTCACCTCCTGCGCGCCGTAAAGCGTCTCGATGACAAGTTCGCCGCCCTCATAATCCTCCGGGTTCGAGAAGAAGAGCGTCATGGAAAGATCGGTGCGGATGCGCGAACCATCGGGCATCGCGCGGATGGCGTTATCGACATGCACGCCGAAATTCTCGCCCGGCCCATAGGCGTTGAACATTGGCGGCAGAATGGTTTTGGGCAGCGCGGCAGAGAGGAAAAGCGCGTTCTGCGAGAGGGCGCCGAGCACGATCCGCCCCAACGTATCCGCCTCGGGCGAGCCGAAGGGGATCTGCCGGTTGTTCTTGGTGCGGGCGGCCTGCGCGCCGGCGCTGGCCTTGCCGTCCTGCCAGGGCGCGGCAGCGAGAAGAGCGCGGCAATGCGTCACCTCTTCCGGGGTCAGAACATCGGGGATCGTGATCAGCATGGGACACTCGTGTTCAATGAGGTCCGCCGGGTTTCCCCGGCGAGCCGGGGGTCAGAATTTTGCGTTCAGCGTCACATAGGCCGCACGGCCCGGCGCGAGATAAACGTAAGGCGTATTGGAGCGGTAGAACGCGTCGTAGAGCGTCTTGTTGAAGATGTTGAGCACCTGCACTTTGGCCGAGAAGCGCTTGTCGAACTCGTATTCGGCCAGAAGATCGAAGCGCCAGCCGCCGGGAAGCTTGTTGTAGCCGGCGGGGGTTGCAACGTTCACGCCGCCCACATTCACGGTGCCGGCCGCAAAGTAATTCGCGGCCAGCGAACCCCCGAGAATCTCACCCTTCCATGTGCCCTGCGCGCCCACGGTCAGCTTGTCGTTGACCTTGTACTTGGTGAGCAGGTTGACCGAGTGATGCGCGATATTGGGGAGCGGGCGGTTGATGCTGGTGGCCAGCGCGGATTGCGTGACCTTGGAGTCCATGATCACCGCGCCGCCGAACACCATCCAGCGTTCGGTGATGTTGCCTTGCACGCCGAATTCCAGCCCGCGCACACGGTAGGCTGCCGAATCCTGCAACACAGCCCCCACCGTTTCGCGCGCGTTTTCCTTCGTGGTCTGGAAGGCGGCGGCGGTGAGCAGCAGCTTCTTGTCAAACAGCTCCCATTTCGTGCCCGCCTCAAACGCGGTGTTCTTCTCGGGCTTGAAGACGGCATTGGTGGCGCTCAGGCCCCCGTAGGATTCGCCGCTCCCATCCAGCTCCGCCCCCACCGGGTTGGAGGAGGTGGCATAGGAGACATAGACCGAAGCGTTCGGCAGCACCTTGTAGGTGAGGCCCGCGTTCCAGTTGAACATCAGGTCTTCGCGGGAGATGGCCACGGCGCCGAAGGCCCGGTTCGAAATCGAGTAATTGTCGAGGCGTCCCCCCAGATTGAGGAACAGCCGGTCATTCCAGTTGATCGTGTCGAGCACATAGGCGGAGAGCGTATCCACCGCCACCTTGGTCGGGCGGCCGTTGCGCGTGGGTGTGCCCGCCGTGGCCAGATTCCACGTCGTGGGGTTCCACAGGTTGGTCAGTGCGCCGGTGGTGCAGGTGGGGTTGCACTCCACGGTGAGGCCGGAATAGCCGTCGATGGAGACATCCTCGCGCTGCGCCTCCAGCCCCGAAACCAGAGTGTGCTTGAAAACGCCGGTATTGAATTTCGCCGTACTCTCCAACTGGTTGGCGAGCGTGCGGTTCACCTGATAGCGGCTCGCCGGGGTCGCATTGACCGTCCAGAGCGAAGGATCGGGGTTAGAAAGGTTCGGCGTGCCGGGCTTGGAGGCCACGTAGTCCGTCACCGTGTAGCCGTAGCGCAGCTTGTTGGTGAGGGTGAAATTGGGGTCGATCTTCCACTCCAGCCCCTGGGTCATCAGGGTCTGGTGGTTCTTCTGGAAATCGCGCGATGTGACCGCATAGGTGTTGTTGCGATTGAGCCCGCTCTCCGTGAAGGGGCGGCGCGTGCGCGGATCGAACGGCACACCCCAGTCCGGCATCTGGTCCATGTAAACATGGTAGATGTCGAAGCTCGCCTTGAAGACCTCGGTCGGCTTCCACTGGGTGGCGAAGGAGCCGCCATAGCGGTTGTCGTGGATATGGTCGCGCCCGGCGACATCGCCTTGCTGGAACAGCCCGTTCATGCGCACGGACCAATCCTTGTTGATGGCGTGGTTGATGTCGGTGGTGACGCGGCGCGTCCCATCGGTGCCGAGCGTGGAGGAAGCGTTATAGAAATTGACCGGGCCGGGCTGCTTGGTGATCACATTGATCGCCCCGCCCGCCGTGCCGCGCCCCGCAATGGAGCCTGCCGGCCCCTTCGCGATTTCCACCTGCTCGGCCATGAAGGTTTCGCGCGTGGTGACGCCCGATTCGCGCACCCCGTTGATGTACATGTCATTGCGCGCATCGAACCCGCGAATGAACACGCGGTCGCCGAAGGCATTGCCGCCTTCACCGGTCCCCAGCGTCAGGCCCGGCGTGGTGCGCACCAGTTCGCGTAGGGAGGTCGCGCCCTTGTCCTCCATCACCTCCTTGGAAATGGCGGTAACAGAGCGCGCCGTGTTGATGAGCGGTTCGCTCATGCGCGAATTGGCCGAGCGCTGCACATTGTAGGGCGCACCGGCTGCGGCGTAGGGATTGGCGTTGGCCGGCCCGGTGGCGCCGGCGTTGCCGGTGGCAGGCGTTGCCGCAGCGGGGGTTGCTGCGCGCGCGGGACGGGCCTGAGCCGGGCGGATGGCCACACGCGGGGCCGCTGCGGGGCGCTTCTTGGCCTTGGGCGCAGCAGGCGCGGTGACGCTCACCGCGGGAAGCTGCGTGGTCTGCGCTTCCGCGACCCCCGGCACGGCGACGGCCAGCGCCGCCGCGAGTGACACGCCGGCAACCTGCTCGCGCGCAGGGAGGGAACGGGAAGAGGAAACAGTGCTGAGGCCGCGCAAGCTGCGCGGCGCCTTGATCGAGTTCATGAGACGCCCCGGACGCGGTTCTTTCACCGCATTTTTGTTGGAAGGGCCTGGGTGGCTGATGAACTGGCTGCCTTGGCTCAGCGGTTCCTAGCAAACATGACTTTATGGGTCAACAAAACATCAAAACATTGGAATTGTTCTAGATTGCAGTGCACAAAACCCCGGCGCATCGCCGGGGTTCGAGGGTCGGAGCGAGCGCGGATCAGGCGCTCTTGGGTCCGCGCAGCACGAGATAGATCGCCGGAATGACGAGCACGGTCAGCGCCGTGGAGGAGGCAAGGCCGAACAGCAGCGAGATCGCGAGGCCCTGAAAGATCGGGTCTGTCAAAATCGTCACCGCGCCGATCATCGCCGCCAGCGCTGTCAGCAGGATCGGCTTGAAGCGGATCGCCCCGGCCTGCTTGAGCGTTTCGACCAAAGGAATCTCCTGAGACCGGGCGTGCCGGATGAAATCCACCAGCAGGATCGAGTTGCGCACGATGATCCCCGCGAGCGCGATGAAGCCGATCATCGAGGTGGCGGAGAACGGCGCGCCGAACAGCCAATGCCCGCCCATGATGCCGATGAAGGTGAGGGGGATGGGCGTGAGGATCACCAGCGGCAGTTTGAACGAGCCGAATTGCGCCACCACCAGAATGTAGATGCCGAGCATCGCCACCGCGAAGGCCGCCCCCATGTCGCGGAAGGTGACATAGGTCACCTCCCACTCGCCGTCCCACAGCAGGGTGGGGTGCGTCGTATCGAGGGGCTGGCCGTGGAAGGCGATGGTGGGCTTGGGCAGGGTGCCCCAATCGGCGGCATCAATCGCCTTCTTCACCGCCAGCATCCCGTAAAGCGGGGCTTCAAACGCCCCCGCCAGCTCCGCTGTCACCATCTCTGCGGGTAGGCCGTTGCGGCGGAACACCGGCAGCGAGGCCTTCTCATCCACGATGCGTGTCACATCGCCCAGCTCCACGCTGGAGCGATCCCCCGGCAGAAGGTTGGCGGGCACGGGAATGGAGAGCGCACGCTCGTCCAGCACCATGCCGGATTTGCCAAGGCCCAGACGGATCGGGATGGGCTGGCGGCCCTGCCCGCGATGCGAATAACCCACCACCTGTCCGCCAAAGTAGAGACGCACTGTCTCGAAGACATCGCGCGGCTCGACCTTGAAGAAATCGAGCTGGTCATCTGCCAGCAGCAGGCGCTTGCGGTTGGCCTGTGTGCCATAGGAATCGTCGATATCCACGATGAAGGGAATGCTCGCGAAAATGCCGCGCAGCTTCTCCGCCACAGCGCGGCGCGTAGCCTCATCCGGCCCGTAGATCTCGGCCAGCAAGGTGGCCAGCACGGGCGGGCCGGGGGGCGGCTCCACCACCTTGGTGCGTGCCCCATCCGGCAGGGCCGCCTTGGCCACCCGCTCACGCAGTTCAAGCGCAATGGCGTGGCTTGCGCGCTGGCGTGCGCCCTTGGGCTTCAGGTTCACCTGCACATCGCCCATCTGCGGCTCGTTGCGAAGATAGGAATGGCGCACGAGGCCGTTGAAGTTGAATGGCGCCGCCGCCCCGGCATGCAGTTGCAGGGTCTCGACCTCCGGCACATCACGGATCGCCTCGGCGATGGTGCGCAAGCTGCGCGCCGTCTCTTCCGCTGAGGCGCCACGCGGCAGATCAAGCTGCACCGAGAGTTCCGGCTTGTCATCGAAGGGCAGCAGTTTGACGCGCACATTCTGGGTGTAGAACAGCGCCAGCGAAGCCGCTGTTGCGATGCCGACATAGGTCAGGAAGCGCTTGGCGGACCGGCGCGAGGCCAGCACCGGGGTCGCCATTTTCAGGTAAAGCGCGCCGAGCTTTCCCCCCTCCTGATCCCCGTGCCCGCCATGGTCCGAAGCCCCGAGCTTCACCATGAGCCAGGGCGTGACAATCACCGCGACGAAGAACGAGAAGATCATTGCGGCCGAGGCATTGGCTGGAATGGGGCTCATGTACGGGCCCATGAGGCCGGAGACGAACAACATCGGCAACAGGGCCGCGACAACCGTCAGGGTGGCGATGATGGTGGGGTTGCCGACCTCGGCCACGCCATCAATGGCGGCGTTGATGCGGCTGCTTCCGTCGTTCATGGCCCAGTGCCGCGCGATGTTCTCGATCACGACAATCGCATCATCCACCAGAATGCCGATGGAGAAGATCAACGCGAACAGCGACACGCGGTTGAGCGTGTAGCCCATGATCCAGGCCGCAAACAGCGTAAGAAGGATGGTGACCGGAATGACGATGGCGACCACGAGGGCTTCGCGCCGCCCGATGGCGAACCACACCAGCGCAACGATGGAGAGCGTGGCCAGCCCCAGATGGAACAGCAGCTCATTGGCTTTCTCCGAGGCGGTCTCCCCGTAATCCCGCGTGATGATCAGGTCGAGATCGGCGGGGATGATGCGCCCCTTCATGCCTTGCGCGGCCGCAATCACCTGATGCGCGATGGTCACGGCATTGGCGCCACCCCGCTTGGCAACGGCGAGCGAGACAGCGGGGGAGGCCGCAAACACGCCGTCCTTGCCTTTGGCCAGATGCGTCACCCGGCTCTCGCGCGTCTCCTGCGCCAGCGACACCTCGGCGACATCGCGCAGGTACACCGGGCGGCCATCACGCGTGGTGATCAGGATGTTGCCGATCTCCTCCAGCTCGCGCAGCGTCCGCCCCGCCACCAGCGCAATCTGCTCGCCCCGCTCACGCAGGGTGCCGGCGGGGAAGGAAAGGTTGCTCCCGGCGATTTTTCCGGCCAGCGCCTGCAAGGTCAGCCCGGCCTTGGCGAGCCGCTCGGCATCGGGCGCAATGCGGATTTCCTCAAGCTGCTCGCCGACAAGATAGGTGAGGCCGACATTCTCAATCCGCGCAATCTCCACCCGCATCTCGCGCATCACGCGGGTCAGGTCATTGGCGCTCCAGCGGCTCGCAGCCTCTGGTTTGGGGGCCAGCGTGAGTACCACAATCGCCACATCATCAATGCCGCGCCCCACCACCAGCGGTTCGGGAATGCCCACCGGGATGCGGTCCATATTGGCGCGGATTTTCTCATGCACCCGCAGGATCGCGGCATCAGGCGAGGTGCCGACCAGAAAGCGCGCCGTGACCATGGCCCCGTCGTCGCGCGTCTGGGAATAGACATGCTCGACCCCGGCAATCGATTTGACGATCGTCTCCAGCGGCTCGGTCACGAGTTTGACGGCATCGGTCGCCGAAAGCCCCTCCGCGCGCACATGGATATCGACCATGGGGACGGAGATTTGCGGCTCTTCTTCGCGGGGCAACGCAAAAAGCGCCACCAGCCCCAACGCCAGTGCCGCCACCAGAAACAGGGGCGTGAGCGGGGAGGCGATGAAGGCGCGGGTGAGCGCACCCGCGAGCCCCAGCTTTGCGGAACCTTGCGCTTGCGGCATCACGGCACAATCACCCTGTCGCCCGCGCGCAGGCCGGAGAGGATTTCAACGGCGGGCTTGCCATCGAGCGTGATCCGGCTGCCCGGCACCACGCTCACCTCGCGTGGGCCGCCCGGCAGCGCCAGCGTCACGAAATCCAGCCCGGCGCGGGTGCTGACAGCGGCCTCCGGCACCGCCAGAACCGTGCGCGTGCCCACCGGCACCTGCACCAGCACGCGCGCCCCGACAAAGAAGGTGTTAAGGTCGGCCACCTCGACATCGGCGATGACCCGGCCATTCTCGA
>JAIUNQ010000031.1 GCA_020161475.1 Pseudomonadota bacterium
ACAAAGACATCAATCGGTGCCACAGCTTCATAGGTGGCACCCGCCGCCATGTGGTAGGTAACCGACACGCCGCCAAGGACGACTGCAGCCTCCGGTGATGGGGGAAAACTCAACGCCTCAGGCTCCGTTTCGGGCATGCACACCCGTTTTTGTTTGTTGTTGCGCGCCAAGCTAGAGCCTCGTCTGTAAAACGCAAGGCCGCACCCTCACGGCAAATGCAATTCAACCACCACGGGCGAATGGTCGGAGCTTTTGGGCCTGTCCCAGCCGATGCGCGGAAAGCGCGGGCCGGTGTAACGCGTCGCGCGCCAGGGCTGGCCCATGCGGATCACCTCCGGCACGGCCTGCGGGTTCGCTGCGGCGAGCCGAGGCGAGAGCAGGATGTAATCGAGCTGGGTGTAGCCATCGTCGGGCGCATGATAGGTCGTCCAGCGATCCTCCGGAGCGCGCCGCGCCATGATGTTGATTGCAAAGCCATCGTTGAGCAGCGGCCCGAGCGCCGAGGGCGCATCCTCCCCCGTCACGTAGTCGCGCAGGTCGCGGTTGCCGTCGATCTCATAATAGTCGTTGAAATCGCCGCAGATCGCCCAGTTCGCGGCCGCCGGCCCGCCTTCATGATCCTCGAACCGGCGCTCCACCAGCTTGCGCAGCGCCATCACTTCGGCAAGGCGCACCAGCCGTGTCGCCTTGCGCCCCCCGGTCATGGACTTGAGATGACAACAGAACAGCGTGAAAGGGCGCCCATCGATCACGAACTCCGCGACCACCGCATCGCGTTTGAAGATGCGGTCGGCGCGGCTCAGCGCCCGCGGGTTATCCTGCGGTCCCTCGCGGTACGTATCCATCCCCTCCGGCCAGACATCGAGATCGGCATAGGTGAGGTTGGCGTTGGAGCTGATGTCGCGCCAGCCGATCCGCGAGAGAACGCCGATATCGATGCCGCGCCGATCGTTGCCGTCAAAGACCTTCATGTAGCGATAATTGACCCGGTTGATCGCGGCCTCTCTAGCTTGCTTCACCCGCTCGGGCGAAGGGCGCGGCTCGGCGAAGATCACCTCGCGCATGGCGCGGGCGACGTGCGGCCCTTCCAGCCGTTTCAGATAATTCTCCCGGAAGGAGCGCAGCGCTTCTTCGGAGTCCACCTCCTGCAACGCCACGATATCGGCGTTGGTGGCGAGCAGCGCGAGCGCAGTGAGCTGGCACTTTTCATCCGAGAGCGTGGCCTCCGAAAAGCGCCGCGCAAAGGTCGCCTCGGTCTTGTCCTCAAAAAAAACGTTGCCGACCTGCTGTTCGTGAAATTTTTGCGGATCCCAGAAATTGGGCCGGGAATAGAGATTCTCGACGTTGAAAGTCGCCAAACGGAAGGCGCGCGAAGACATTTTGCGTTCTCCGAACCCCAAAATTCGAAGAATCGGGTTCCAAACTGAAAAATGGTCTTTTCCGGTGCATCCGGCAAGCTCGGCTAGCCCTCTGGAAATGCGCGCATTTTCAGCTATCAGCCCTTTACATCACCATATTGCCGCTCTTGATCTCACGGAGCACAAAAATGTCTCGACTGTTCTTTCCGCTCGTTCTGAGCTTCGTGGCGCTTGCAGCAGGCCCTGCCGCCGCCCAGACCCCGGCGAAATTCGACGGGGCCAACACGGCCTGGATCCTGACCGCCTCCGCGCTGGTCCTTTTCATGACCATGCCGGCGCTCGCGCTGTTCTACGGCGGCCTTGTGCGCGCCAAGAACGTGCTTTCCGTGATGATGCATTGCGTTGTCATTGCCTGCATGGGCTCGGTGCTCTGGCTGGCCGCAGGTTATTCGCTGGCCTTTTCGGGCGGGGAAGCCGGGTTTATCGGCAATCTGGACAAGGCGTTTCTGACGGGCATCACCAAGGAAACCCTCAATGGCACCCTGCCGGAGATTGTCTTCTTTCTGTTCCAGATGACCTTCGCCATCATCACCCCGGCGCTGATGGTGGGGGCCTACCCCGAGCGCATCAAGTTTGGCGCGGTCATCATCATCTCCGGCCTGTGGCTGATGCTGGTCTATGTGCCGGTGACGCACTGGGTCTGGGGTGATGGCTGGCTGATGAAGCGCAACGTGATGGATTTTGCGGGCGGCCTGACCGTGCATGCCACGGCGGGTGCTTCCTCGCTCGTCATCGCCGTGATGGTCGGCCCGCGTGACGGCTTCCCCAAGCACCTGCTGCCCCCGCATAACCCCGGCATGACCATGATGGGTGCCGGCATGCTCTGGGTGGGCTGGTTCGGCTTCAACGGCGGCTCGGCGCTCACGGCCGATGGCGCGGCGGGCATGGCGATTGTCTCCACCCACCTCTCCGCCTCGATCGCAGGTCTCGTGTGGATGGGCCTTGAATACATGCGCTTCGGCCGCGCCAGCATGATCGGCGCTGTCACCGGCGTGGTGGCGGGTCTGGCCACCGTTACACCGGCCTCGGGCTTTGTCGGCCCGCTCGGCGGGCTCATCCTCGGCACGGCGGGCGCGGTGGTGTGCTTCTTCGCGGTCGACATCGTCAAGCACAAGCTCAAGATCGACGACAGCTTGGATGTCTTCGCGGTCCACGGCGTCGGCGGCATCCTCGGCACCTTCCTCGTCGCGTTTCTGGCCGATGAGCGTTTCGGCGGCGCGGGCTATGCAAAAGGCGTCACCATGGCGGATCAAGTTGTCACACAGGCCATCGGCATTGGCGCAACGGTTGTCTGGTCTGCGGCCGTGACAGCGCTCATCGTGCTTGTTGCGCGCGCCTTTGGCGGCCTGCGTGTCGACGCCGAGGCACTCTATGAGGGCCTCGACAGCGCCAGCCACGGCGAACGCGGGTATTCGCTTCAAAACTGAAAGATTTCGCCAAGCAGGCCTCAACCAGCTTTCTTGGCGAAATCCTCACAACTCAACCTTAGATTGCTTCATCTCCTGCCGCATCGGCTTGCGGCAGGAGCGGTGAACACAATGAGGTTGCAATGAACATTTCGGCCCCATCGGCGAGTGCACAGCACATCAGCCTGCTGAGCACGCAAGTTCCGCCAACCAGCGACAACCGCGAGGCTGCGGGCCGAACCACGGTCAAGGATAACGACGCCGAGGATGCGGCCACCAACGCCGCCAGGGCGGCGATCGAGCGGCCAACCCCGCCTGTTCCCTCCAACCGTGCTCCTTTGGCGGAGATGGCGGGTAAACTGCTCGACAAGCTGATCTGACGAAAAAAGGCGGGCCAAAAGCCCGCCTTTTTATCTGCCGGTCACCCTCCTCGAAGCGAGGCGCGAATGCGCCGCCGAGCTTATGCGAGGAAACGCGCGCCCCCCCGGGCCGCGCAAACCAACAGGTCTGATTGGGCTTCGCCCAATCAGTTGCGGGCCTTGTCCACCAGCTGATTCTTGGCGATCCACGGCATCATGGCGCGCAGCTTGGTGCCGACTTCCTCGATCGGATGCTCGTCGTTGACGCGGCGGATACCCTTGAAGCGGGCCATGCCAGCGCGATACTCCTGCATCCACTCCGAGGTGAACTTGCCGGTCTGGATGTCCTTCAGAACGCGCTTCATCTCGGCCTTGGTCTCGGCGGTGATGATGCGCGGGCCGGTGACATACTCACCCCACTCGGCGGTGTTCGAGATCGAGTAGTTCATGTTGGCGATGCCACCTTCGTAGATCAGGTCCACGATGAGCTTCACTTCGTGCAGGCACTCGAAGTAGGCCATTTCCGGGGCGTAGCCGGCTTCCACCAGCGTCTCGAAGCCGGCGCGGATGAGTTCCACGAGGCCGCCGCAGAGCACGACCTGCTCGCCGAAGAGGTCGGTTTCGCATTCTTCACGGAAGTTGGTCTCGATGATGCCCGAACGGCCGCCACCCACGCCGCAAGCGTAGGAGAGCGCGAGTTCCAGCGCGTTGCCCGAGGCGTTCTGATGCACGGCCACGAGGCAGGGGACGCCGCCACCCTTCTGGTATTCGCCGCGCACGGTGTGGCCCGGGCCCTTCGGCGCGATCATCACGACGTCGACGGTCGACTTCGGCTCGATGAGGCCGAAGTGGACGTTGAGGCCATGGGCGAAGGCGATGGCGGCGCCATCACGGATGTTCGGAGCGATCTCGTTCTTGTAGATGTCGGCCTGGAGTTCATCCGGGGTCGCCATCATCATCAGGTCGGCCCACTTGGCGGCTTCCGACACCGACATCACCTGCAGGCCATCGGCCTCGACCTTCTTGGCGGTGGCCGAACCCGGCTTCAGGGCAACGCGGATTTCCTTCGCGCCCGAATCCTTCAGGTTCAGCGCATGGGCGCGGCCCTGAGAACCATAGCCAACGATCACGACCTTCTTGGACTTGATCAGGTTCAGATCGGCATCACGATCATAATAGACGCGCATGGTCGTTTCCCTTTTGCGTGTTCAGGCCCCTTTTGGGGCGGGTTGGGCTCCATAAAGAGCGAAAAACTGTTCGGTCGCGCGCGCGGCATCGGCGCGCACATCACCGGGGGCAAGCGCGGTCAGATCGCCCAGCAACAGACGGATCTGCACATCGCGTGCGAAAAGACCGAAGAAGGTTCGGAAGGCCTCTTCGGAGTCCGAAAAGTCCAGAAGACCCGCCTCGCGTCCCGCTTCCAGCACGGGCTTCAGGCGCTCGCCCAGCGCAAAGCGGCCGTTTTCCAGCACGATGCGCCCGAGATCGGCATCCCCCGCCGCCTGCCCGATGGCGACGCGGTTGAGCGCCAGCGAGGTCTGCGAGGAAATCACGCTGAGCCAGTTGGCGGCGAATTCCTCCAGCACGCGCACCAGCGAGGGACGATCAAGCCGCGTCAGATCGACAGGGGTGAAGCCCACGCGCGCGGCCTGCCAGCGCACGGTGGCGTCGAGCATGCCGTTGCGATCCCCAAACCACTTGTAAAGCGTTTCCTTGGAGCAGCTGGCGCGCTTGGCCACGGCATCCATGGTGACGCGATTGCCCTGCTCCACAAACACGGCCAGCACCGCATCGAGCACCGCCTGCTGGCGGCTCGTCGGCTCAAGCGCAATGGGGTGGGCCATCTGGTTCAAGGGGTGTTCCGCGTTGTGCATCGCAGCGTAACGAACGTTACGGTACAGCCTTCTAGCGCCCCCGGCTCATGGCGTCAATGCGTCAGCAGCGCGCGTCAGATCGTAAGGGAGCGCCAGTCATCCTCGTCGTCCGGCAGACGCCAGGAAACATTCTCCTCCCCCACCAAGGGAATGAGCAGGGCGACAATGGCCTGCGCCTCGGCCTCGAGCGCGGCCCGCATAGCAGGATCCGTGATCCGGCTGCCGCCCGGCTGCTCGGTGTCGAAGGCGCGCCCTGTCGTCAGGCCGAAATCGACAATACGTTGACGCAGCGCCGGCGCCATCGTCACCCAATCCGGATCAAGCGGCTGACCACTTTCCGCATCCCAAAGGGCGAAGGTGAAATAGCGCGGCTCAAGATGCAGACGCGCGGGCAGATACTCGGCGACAATATCCTCCGCGGCTCCGGTGGTGGCGGTCGCATTTGTCGCGCGGGTGGCACGGAACAGGCGCAGGAGGCTGTGAATCTGCCACCCCACGAAACCTGCCGCTGCCAGCGTGAGTACCGCTTGGGCAAGATCGGTCGAGGAGAAGACCAGATGGCCGCCCCGCTCCAGCCCAAGGGTCAGCAAGGTTACCCCGGCGAACAGCGCGGTGGCGCGCAGGGTGCTGGTGCGCCCAAGTCTGTCATCCTCATCTTCCGGAGGAAACCACCGCGCTGCCACCAGGAGCCAGATGATCTGGATGGCGACATTCGCCAGCATCAGCGGCAGGGCGGATGCATGCAGGAGAAGCAGCGCCAGCCCGCTCAGGCAGGTCAAAACGGCACCGATCCCCAGCAATGTGGCACGCGCCATGGTCTTGATGCGGCTGCGCCCACCCAGCGCCGCCAGCACCAGCTCCATGGACTGCGCAAGTGCCAAAGCGCGCAGCAGAACCAGCCCCCCGAAGAGGTAGAAGCCGCCCAGCGCGCGCGCCAGCAGAGCAATCAAAGGCCTTCGGCCCCGCGCGCAATGGCCGCAGCACCGGTGCGCGACACCTCGACAAGGCCGATGGCGCTCATCAGGTTGATGAAGCGCTCGACATCTTCATAGGGGCCCGCCAGCTCGAAAATGAAGGAGTTGAGCGTCGCATCGACGGTTTTCGCACCAAAAGCGGTGGCAAGGCGCAACGCCTCCATGCGGTGCTCGGAGCGCTCCGCCCCGAACTGCGCCACCTTCACCAGCGCCAGCTCGCGCTCGATGGTGGCTTTTGCGGAAAGGTTGACCACCTTGTGCACCGGCACCAGACGATCGAGCTGGGACTCGATCTGCGTCAGCATGGCCGCCGTGCCGGAGGTCACGATGGTAAGTCGCGATAGGTGCTTCTCATGCTCGGTTTCCGAGACGGTCAGGCTCTCGATGTTGTAACCGCGCCCGGAGAACATGCCCGCGATGCGGGCTAGAACGCCCGGTTCGTTATCGACAAGCACGCACAGCGTCCGCTTTTCGATGATCTGCGCAGTGGCGGGGTCGGAATAATGGGATTTCATGGTTTTTCTCTCTCGGAAAAGGGATCAGCCGGCGTAATGGGCGCGCACCTCGCGCACCGCGCCATGGTCGTTGAAAACCATCAGCTCGGCGGCGTGGCGCCCGTCGGCGGCGACATATTCGAGCACGAGGCTGCCCAGCCCCGGCACAATACGGAGGAGTTGGAACTTCAGGTCCGGCAGCGCCGCAAGCCCACGGGCAAAATAGACGCGCAGGGCGGATTTGCCCTCGACGCGACCACCGGGAACGCCGAGCCGCTTCTCCGCAAGCGGAGAGATCAGCACGATATCCTCAGCGTAGTGGCTCAGGATGCGCTCCAGATCATGCGCATTCCAGGCCGCCACCCATTCCTGCCCGAAGTCTTCGAGGCGCTGCGACATGATCACACCAGCTGCTTGCCCTTGGCGTCGATCACATCGCCGATGGCACCCTCATAGTCCGGCAGGAGCATGTCGTTATGCGCCTTGCCCGAGGGGATCATCGGCAGGCAGTTCTCTTCCTTCGCCACGAGGCAATCGAAGATCACGGGGCCGGGGTAATCGATCATCTCCTGAATGGCAGCATCGAGGCTGGCAGGGTCCGCACAGCGGATGCCCTTGGCGTGATACGCCTCGGCCAGCTTCACGAAATCCGGCAGCGCTTCGGAATAGCTCTGCGAATAACGCCCGCCGTGCAGCAGCTGCTGCCACTGGCGCACCATGCCCATGTATTCGTTGTTGAGGATGAACACCTTCACCGGCAGGCGGTACTGCGCGGCGGTGGACATCTCCTGCATGTTCATCAGGATCGAGGCTTCACCGGCAATATCGATGACGAGCGCATCGGGATGCGCCTTCTGCACGCCGATGGCGGCGGGGAGGCCATAGCCCATGGTACCCAGACCGCCCGAGGTCATCCAGCGGTTCGGCTCATCGAAGTGGAAGTGCTGCGCCGCCCACATCTGATGCTGACCCACTTCCGTGGTGATATAGGTGTTGCGGTCTTTTGTCAGGGCATAGAGGCGCTCGATCGCATATTGCGGCGAGATGATCCCCTTCTCCTGCTTGTAGAAGAGCGAATTGCGCGAGCGCCACTTGTTGATCTCGCCCCACCAGCTCTTCAGCGGCTCGGCCTGCACCTGATACTTCTTCTCGCGCCACACGCGCAGCATCTCCGCCAGCACCTTCGCGCAATCGCCGACGATGCCGATATCCACCTTCACGTTCTTGTTGATCGAAGAGGGGTCGATATCGACATGGATCTTCTTCGAACCGGGCGAGAAGGCATCAAGACGCCCCGTGATGCGGTCATCGAAGCGCGCACCGATGTTGATCATGACATCGCAGTCATGCATGGCGAGGTTGGCCTCGTAGGTGCCGTGCATGCCAAGCATACCCAGCCACTGCGGATCATTGGCCGGGAAGGCACCGAGCCCCATCAGGGTCGAGGTGACGGGGAAGCCGGTCAGCTTGGCGAACTCGCGCAGCAGGCGCGAGGCTTCCGGCCCCGCGTTGATCACGCCGCCACCGGTGTAGAACACCGGCTTCTTGGCCTTGGCGATCAGGTCCACCGCCGCCTCGATAGCGCGGGTGTCGCCGTTCACCTGCGGGCGATAGGAGTTGTGGATCACATCGCCCGGACCGGTGTAGGTGCCCGAGGCAAACTGCACGTCCTTGGGAATATCGATCACGACAGGGCCGGGGCGGCCCGAACGCGCCACATAGAACGCCTCGTGGATGATGCGCGGCAGATCCTCGATGCGTTTGACCAGATAGTTATGCTTGGTGCAGTGGCGGGTGATGCCGACGGTATCGCACTCCTGAAAGGCGTCCGAGCCGATCAGGTGCGTCGGCACCTGACCGGTGAAGCACACGAGCGGAATGGAATCGAGCAGCGCATCGGTCAGGCCCGTCACAGCGTTGGTCGCGCCGGGGCCGGAGGTGACGAGCACCACGCCCACCTTGCCGGAGGAACGGGCATAGCCTTCCGCAGAATGCACCGCGCCCTGCTCATGGCGGACAAGGATGTGCTCGACAGAGTTCTGCTGGAAGAGCGCGTCGTAAATCGGAAGGACCGCACCGCCCGGGTAGCCGAAAATGTGCTCCACATTCTGGTCCTGCAACGCCCGCACCACCATTTCGGCGCCGGTCATGGTCTCGCTCATCCTCATCTCCTTCGCGGCATGCGCCGCCCGTTTACGTCTCTTGGGCGGTTGCGGCAAAATCAAATCTGCCGCAACAGCGCGTTTTTTCTTCGTTCCCCGGCCAACCGGGGCATGAACATGTCCGCTTCAGGCAACAAAAAAGGCCCTCTGGGGGGCCTTTGGATACGCGCCGAAATGCAGGGCTGGCTCTCAGGCCATCCTGTGCTCCGGCGCGCGCGTTACAAGAATGAGAAACATGGTTTTCCCGAAATCGAAAATGCGGGCGAACGGTACAGCCAACCTTAACGCGCGTCAACGGTCAGAAAGTCGCAAGTGATTCTACGTCCACCAGTGCACACTTCCGGTTTAGGAATATGAACCTCGCCCATTTGTGGTTGCCCAGAGGCTTGATCGACAAAAGAAAAGACAGCAACCCAGAGTTAAAATTGATATATAACTCAACCAATAAGGGATATTGAAACGGTTTGTTAAGCATGGGGTCGGCATGGTGAGGGGAGATACGTGCGTAGCGCTCACTAACCACCGGTTGCATTGTGCCCGACGAATTGTTCACGCAAGACCTGCTGGCCCAAAGTGCCAACGCCGAAACGCGCGAAGTTATCGGTGCCTACACCAGTGCCTCGGCCAATGGTGCGACCCCGACGCTTGCGCTGTTCGACGGCGGCATGATGAAGCGCTTTGGCCGTGCTCTGGCCATGCTCGAATGTCGGCCGGACGCCGGCTTCCGCGTGCTTTACGCGGGCAAGGAAACGCCCGATGATAACGGCGCGCCCACCTCGGGCCGCGCCGTGGCCGATCTTTATCCCCCCACCCGTCACCTTCTGGAGACCGGCGCGAAAACCGCGCTCGGGATTGATGCGCCGGCGCTGATCCTGCATCGCGCCCCGCTGGACGCCGCCGTCCACCGCTGGGAGGTCCTGTTCCTGCCGCTGGCGGAGGTGCCGGAAGGCCCGCGCACGCTCGTCGCCGTTTTCGCGAGCCCCGTGCTGCACAAGCACAGCTATTTCCGCTCGCTGCTCGATGCCCTGCCGCAGGCGACCCTTGTGGTCTCCCCAAAGGGGCAGGGAGCGCCCATGGCCATTGCCTCCATCACGGCGGCCAATGCCAGTGCCGTCCGCCTGCTGGGCCATGCCTGCCTTGCCGATCTCATGGCGCGCCCGCTGGCCGAAGCCTTCTACGAACCGGATGTCGAAAACGGCTGGATGCGTCTTGTCGCCGAAATGCAGCCCGGCCTTGCCGCCCATTTCGAGTACAACCATCGCTCCGGCAGCACCGCCCATTGGTTCGATGTGCAGATCTCGCCCTTCGATAGCGGCTTGATGATTGCACTCACCGATATTTCCGATCTCAAGCGCACGATTCTCGACCTCGATCACCAGCGTAAGGCGCTCATCGAGGAGATGGAGCAGCGCCGCTCACTGGAGGAAGAACTCTGGGCACTGGCGCACCTCGATCCGTTGACCGGCCTGCCCAATCGCCGCGCCTTCCGCGATGACGCACAAACAACCCTGATCGCCGCGCAGACGCTGCACCGCCACTGTGCGATGATCTCGATCGACATAGACCACTTCAAGCGCGTCAACGACACCCATGGCCATGGCGCGGGGGATCTCGTGCTGCGCCGCGTGGCCGACATCCTGCGCGCCCCCTTGCGCCCGGAGGTGGACTTTGCGGCCCGCATGGGCGGCGAGGAATTCGCCGTGCTGCTGCCCGACACCGACCTGGCCGGCGCGCGCGCCTTCGCCGAGATGTTGCGCCACCGCGTGGAGCACACCGTGGTCATTTCCGGCGATGCGGAAATCCGCCCCACCATCAGCATCGGCGTGGCCATGGTCACCCCGACCGGCGACCTCGATAATCTGCTCGATCGCTCGGATCGTGCGCTCTATGCCGCCAAGCGCGCCGGACGCAACCGCGTGATGGCGGAGGGCGAAGTGGTGGAGGATGTGCAGGCCGCATAAGCGGGCCTGTCCTCACACCGCCTCATTCGCCGCGCTGATCCAGCGCCAGTTCTCGCCCGCCAGATACTTGCGCGCGAAAATCACCTGACGCCGCGCATAGCGGCGGGTATCGACGGTGCCGCGCTCAATGGCGACCGCCAGCGGAAGATTCCCCGCGAGGTAATCGAGAAGATGCGGCACGCCATGCGCCTTCATGATGCCGAGGTTGCGGGCCAGCCCCTGCGCCCCCAGCGCCCTCACCTCTTCCAACGCGCCCTGCTCGATCATGGTGAGGAAGCGGCGCTCGATCGCCGCCAGAACCTTCTCGCGCGGCGGGTTGAGAAACAGGCCCCGCCATTCGCCCGGCTGCAACAGCGCCTCGCCGGGGTTGTCCGCCAGCCACGCGGAGTATGGCTTGCCGGTGGCCTCGAAGATCTCGATGGCCCGCAACAGGCGCGGTGTATCGGCCGGGTTGAGCGCTTCAGCCCGCGCCGGATCACGCGCCGTCAACGCCGCATGCAGGTTCTCCCCTGCCGCCGCTTTCGCCCGCCATAGATCGCGGATCGCCTCCGGCACGGTGGGTGTCGGCACCAAGCCTTCGGTCATGGCGCGGAAGTAAAGCCCGGTGCCCCCCACAATCACCAAAGGCGGGCCACCCGCGCGCGCAGCGGCCACCAGCGGTGCCAGCGCTTCGAGATACCGCCCGACAGAGAATTCGACCTCGGGCGGAACAAAGCCATAGAGCCGATGCGGCACGCGCGCCTCATCCGCCGCGTCGGGCCGGGCCGAGAGCACGCGCAGCCCCGCGTAGACCTGCATGGAATCCGCATTGACGACGATCCCGCCCGATGCCCGCGCCAGCTCCATCGCCAGGGCGGATTTCCCGCTGGCGGTCGGACCGGCAATAAGGGTTGCAAAGGGTGTCATCCGCGCTTCCTGCCCTTGGTGAGCAGCCTTGCCCTTGCCAAGCGGCTTGGGGGTGTTTACCGGCTCCCCTAACGTCATTCACCGGCAAAAGCGAGCTTCTCCATGACATCCACTCCCCGCGCGCTGGTCGCCACCCTTGTCAGCGGCGGCGGCGAAGCCTGCCTTGATGCCGTCACCATCGCCAAAGCGCGCGATGCACTGGGCGAGGCGGAAGTTGCCATTCTCTCCCCCGGCAAGGCGGTGGATCTGCATGTCGCCCGCGATGCCTCGATCGAAACGCTCACAGCGGCGCTGCGCGCGGCGCTCTCGGGCCTGCCCATCGATCTGGCCGTGCAGCCCGGTGCCGGGCGCCGCAAGAAGCTGTTTCTGGCGGATATGGACTCCACCATGATCGGGCAGGAGTGCATCGATGAACTGGCGGATGTCGCAGGCCTCAAGGCCCACGTTTCGACCATTACCGAGCGCGCCATGCGCGGCGAGATCGCATTCGAGCCCGCCCTGCGTGAACGCGTGGCGCTGCTCAAGGGCGTGCCGACCGCTACGGTGCAGACGCTGATCAACGAGCGCATCACCCTCACTCCCGGCGGGCGGGCGCTGGTGCAGACCATGAAGAAAAACGGCGCTTATACCGCGCTGGTCTCCGGCGGTTTCACCGTCTTCACGGGCCCGATTTCCGCGACGATCGGCTTCGACATGCACCGCTCGAATACGCTGGTGGCCGATGGCGATGTTTTCGCCGGCATCGTGACCGACCCGATTCTGGGTAAGGAAGCCAAACTCGCGACATTGATCGAGCTGCGCGAGAAGTTCGGCCTCTCAAAGGACGCCTCGATGGCGGTGGGCGATGGCGCGAACGACCTCGCCATGCTGGGGGAGGCGGGCTTGGGCGTTGCTTTCCATGCCAAGCCGATCGTGGCCGAGGCCGCCCATGCCCGCATCGACCACGGTGACCTCTCCGCCCTGCTCTATTTCCAGGGCTATTCGGACAGCGAAATCACCGAGGGCTGAACCACCCTTCATTCAATGCAAAAGCCGCCCCGAAGGGCGGCTTTTTTATTCATCAAACACGCCAGCCGTGGAAAGGCTCAGGCCGTGGCGAGAACGGTGATAAGCGAGCACTGGAGCGGAGCATACATTTGAGTATGTGAGCACCAGCGCGCAGATCAGCGCCGTTCGCAGCCCGGCATCAGGCTTTCCCCTTACTCGAGCGGGAGGGTGACGTAACGCAGGGTCGCTCCGGGCGCCGCCGCCACATAGAACAGCGCGCGCTTCTGGCCCTGCTCTTTCAGCGCGGCGAGGCGCTTCTTGAGGTCAGCGACCGAGGTCACCTTCTCGCGCTGCACCTCGACGATCACATCGCCCACCGCAACGCGGCGTTCGGCAGCGGCCGAATTCGGATCGACACGCGAGACCACCACACCCTCAAGGCCATCCTTGATGTTGAAGCGGCGGCGGGTTTCCGCGGTGATCGGCACAAGGTCAAGCCCAAGGACCGAGCCGGAAGCCGAGCTGTCGCCCGCATCCTTCTTCTCGAGCGAAGCCTTCTGCGGGGTCTCGTCCAACTTGCCGAGGGTGACGCGCTTGGCAACCTCCTTGCCGCCGCGCCAGAGCGTGACGTCCACTTCCTTGCCGATCGGGGTCTGCGCGACGATGCGCGGCAGATCGGACGAGCGGCGGATGTCCTTGCCGTCGAACTTGATGATCACGTCCTCACGCTCAAGACCGGCGGTCTTGGCGGGGCCCTTCTCGTCCACGTTGATGACCATGGCACCGCGGGCCTTGCCGAGCTTGAGGGCTTCGGCAGTATCCTCATCCACGTCCTGAATGGCCACCCCCAGCCAGCCGCGGCGGGTCTCGCCATACTGGCGGAGCTGATCGATCACCGGCACGGCGATCGAGGCCGGAACCGAGAAACCGATGCCGATCGAACCGCCCGACGGCGAGATGATGGCGGTGTTCACACCGATAACCTCACCGGCCATGTTGAACAGCGGACCACCCGAGTTGCCCTTGTTGATGGCGGCATCGGTCTGGATGAAGCTGTCGTAGGGGCCAGAACGGATATTGCGCTGCTTGGCCGAGATGATGCCCGCCGACACCGAACCGCCGAAGCCGAACGGGTTGCCGATGGCAATGACCCACTCACCCACACGCGCCTTTTCGGAATCGCCGAAAGGAACGGACTTGAGCGGCTTGTCGGACTTCACCTTGAGCACGGCCAGATCGGTCTTGGCATCCTTGCCCACCACATCGGCCTTGAGCTCGGTGCCGTCGTTGAACACGACGGTGACTTCATTCGCATCCTGAATGACGTGGTTGTTGGTGACAACGACGCCGCTGGCATCAATCACAAAACCGGAGCCGAGCGAAGACGAGCGCTGCGGATTGCGCGGCGCAGGTGCACCCTGGCCGCCCTGCCCACCTTGACCACCAGGCCCGTTGAAGAATTCGTTGAAAAGATCCTCGAAGGGCGAGCCGGGCGGCAGCTGCGGCATCGGCACATTGCGCACCTGGATCTTCTGCGTGGCCTTGATGTTGACCACCGCATCCATCACCTTTTCGGCGACATCGGCAATGCCATCCGGCCCGCGCGCGGCCTGCGCGAAGGCCGCACCGGGAAACATCACGACCAGCGAAAGCGCCATCGCCCCCGCCGCCTTGCCCGCGCGGCGGAGCAAGCCTCCCGCACTGGTCTGGTCTTCAACACCCATGATCATCATCCTTGGACCTCAATCGCATCTGTGGTCGCGTCGCCCCGCGATAACCGCGAGTATTCAGTCAAAGATTGCGGCGCAATCGCGACGGAATTTTCACCGCATTGCGAAGTCCCGCACGGGGGCGGGAACGCACCGTTCTACTGTCACGATCCGGCGAAATGACGCATCGCCCAGAGCCCGAAAATGCCGATGACGGCAAAGCCGAACCCGGCGATGCGCAGCAGACGCGCCGGCATCCGGGAGGTTTCCTCCATGGCCCGGCGCATCGCCTCGGGAAATCCTGCCAGCAGCAGGCCTTCCACGGCCGCCACCAGCAGGAGTGCGGTGAGAATCTCCCGCATGCGTCCTTACGGCGCCTTGGCGCCGTTCGGGTTGTTCAGATAGCGGAAGAACTCACCGTCCGGAGACAGCACAAGGCGCGTATCGCCCGCCTTGAGCGCCTGCTCATAGGCCTGCATCGAGCGGAAGAACGCGAAGAACTCCGGATCGCGCGTGTAGACTTCCGCCAGCAGGCGCGTGCGTTCGGCTTCGCCCTTGCCCTGCGCCTCGCGAGCAAGGCGATCCGCCTCAGCGCGCGTGACGGTGACGGTGCGATCCGCCTGCGCCTTGATGCGCTCGGAGACTTCGGTGCCCTGCGCGCGCAGCTCCGCCGCTTCACGCTGACGCTCGGTCTGCATGCGCTTGAAGACGGCCTGGGAGTTCTGCTCCGGCAGATCGACACGGCGAATGCGGATATCGACAATCGCAACACCCAGCGCCTGCGCTTCGCCATTCACCTGATCGCGGATCTTGGCGGTCAGGCCAGAACGATCATCCTTCACAACCTGCTGGAAGGTGCTCTCGCCGAGCACGCGCCGCAGCGCCGCATCCATGAAGGTGCCAAGCTGCTGGTTGCCGCGGAAAGGCGAACCACCGGTGGCCTGGAAGTAGCGCAGCGGATCCTTGATCTGGTAGCGGGCGAAAGTATCCACCACCAGACGTTTCTGGTCGGAGGTGATGGCTTCCACCGACGGGGTTTCAAGGTCCAGCACGCGGCGATCAAAGGTGATCACGTTCTGCACGAAGGGCAGCTTGAAGTTCAGCCCCGGCGCGGTGATGACGCGCTGGGGATTGCCGAACTGCGTGACAATCGCCTGCTCGGTCTGATCGACGATGAACATCGAGGCCGAGGCCAGCACCGCAATGGCGCCGGCGACGAAGAGAAGGGCGGAACGGATCATCAGCGGTTCCCCTCGTTGGTACGCGGATCGGCGGAACGTGCCGGCGCAGGCGTGCGGAACATATCGCCCAGTTGCAGCAGCGGCAGCGCGCCACCCTTGCCCTGATCGATCAGAACCTTGCCCATGCCGCCGTAAACCCGCTCGACGGTTTCGAGATAAAGACGACGACGGGTCACCTCCGGCGCCTTCTTGTATTCGTTGAGCACCGAGGTGAAGCGGGCGGCTTCACCGCGCGCATCCGCAATCATGCGTTCACGCTCGGCTTCGGCCCGCTGGGTGATGCGCGAGGCTTCACCGCGCGCCTCGGGGATCACCCGGTTGGCGTAGGTCTGGGCCTCGTTCTGCATACGCTCCTGATCGGCGCGCGCGGCCTGAACGTCACGGAAGCTGTCGATGACTTCCTGCGGCGGATCGACCTTCATCATCTGCACCTGCTGCACGATGATGCCAGCGCCGTAGGCGTTCAGCGTCTTCTGCATCAGCTCCTGCACCGCACGCTCGATCTCGAGACGCGCGCCGGTCAGGATCGGCTGGATGTCACGACGACCGATCACCTCGCGCATGGCGCTTTCGGCCACGGCCTTCACGGTCTGCTCCGGGCTGCGCAGGTTGAACACGAAATCCTGCGGTTTCTTGGCATCCACCAGCCAGAGCACGGAGAAGTCCACATCGACGATGTTTTCATCGCCCGTGAGCATCAGGCTCTCTTCGCGCACATCGCGAATGCCGCCGCGGCGATTCCCTTCCGAGCGCAGACCGATCTCGATGGTCTGTACGCCGATGGTCGGCTTGTCCACGCGGCCCACAGGGTACGGCCAGTTCCAGTTCAGGCCCGGCGGCGTGATCGAGAGGAAGCGCCCGAAGACGCGCTCGATACCCACCTCGTTGGGACGCACGGTGTAAAAACCGGTCAGCATCCAGCCCGCGAAGGCCAGCAGCGCCAAAAACGCCACGCCCACGGCGCCGAACTTGCCGAAATCGGAGCCGCCGCCGTCACCCGGCATCACGCGGCGCAGTTTTTCCTGGCTGCGGCGCAGGATCTCTTCCAGATCCGGGGGCTCACGCCCGCCTCCGCCGCCACCCCCCGACGGGCCACCGCCCCAGGGGTTCGGGTTGCGGGGGCCCTGCCCCCTTGGCTGCCACGGGCTATTGCTCATGCTCGTCTCGCATCCTTATGCCGGCGCGGCGTGATTCGATGGCTCGCCGCGTCTTGCTGCTTCTCATTTGTGTCTTCAGGGCCAGAAGGTCAACGCCGCGAATAGGAAACAAAGGCAAAATCGGCTTCGTCATCGGCGCTCTTGGTGAAGGATTGGCGATGCGTGGGCGTGAAAACGCCGGGGTCCACGGCCGGAAAATGCGCATCCCCCTCCGGGAAGAGCGCAACTTCGGTCAACTCAAGCCGATCAGCCAGGGGCATGAAAAGCGCGTAAACCTCGCCGCCGCCCGCCACCATGATCTCGGATGTACCCGTGCTCTGCGCGATGCGGGTGCCGAGGTCGAGCGCTTCTTCAACAGAACCGGCGCGCGCAACGCCTTCCACGGCAAAGGCGGGATCGCGTGTAAGCACAATGGTGTGCCGCCCGGGCAGCGGTTTGCCGATGGAATCGAAGGTCTTGCGCCCCATGATCAGCGCCTTGCCCATCGTCAGCGCCCGGAAATGCTTCATATCGCTTTTGAGCCGCCACAGCAGCCGGTTATCGGCACCGATGACGCCGTTTTGGGCAACCGCCGCAACAAGGACAACCTCCACCATCAGACCGCAACCGGTGCTTTGATGGCCGGGGCCGGATCATACCCTTCGATCGCGATATCCTCGAAGCGGAAGGCGAAGAGGTCCTTCACATCAGGATTAAGCCTCAGCTTGGGCAGGGCGCGGGGCGTGCGCGAGAGCTGCTCGGCCACCTGATCCATATGGTTGGAGTAGAGGTGCACATCGCCGAAGGAATGCACGAAATCGCCCACATCCAGATCGCATACCTGCGCGATCATATGCGTGAGCAGCGCGTAGGACGCGATGTTGAACGGCACACCGAGAAACAGATCCGCCGAGCGCTGGTAAAGCTGGCACGACAACTGGGGCCGCGCCGCGCCCTTGGGTTGGGCGACATAAAACTGGAACAGGCAGTGGCAGGGGGCCAGCGCCATATGCGGAATATCCGCCGGGTTCCAGGCAGAAACGATCAGGCGGCGCGAATCCGGGTTCTTGCGGATATCGATGAGAAGCTGCGCGATCTGGTCGATCACCTGACCATCAGGGGCAGCCCAGCTGCGCCACTGCTTGCCGTAGACGGGGCCAAGATTGCCGTTCTCATCCGCCCATTCATCCCAGATCGAGACCTTGTTGTCCTTGAGATATTGGATGTTGGTGTCCCCCGCGAGGAACCAGATCAGCTCGTGGATGATGGATTTGAGGTGCAGCTTCTTGGTCGTGACAAGCGGGAAGCCTGCCTTCAGGTCGAAGCGCATCTGCGCGCCGAAAATCGAGCGCGTGCCCGTGCCCGTCCTGTCAGCCTTGTCGGTGCCTTGCTCCAGCACCTGACGCATAAGATCGAGATAGGCTTGCATGACCGGCTCCAGCATCCGCGCACATGAGAATGCCGGAACCGGCACATCTTCAAGGCCGCCCAATTAGGTCAGGTTTGGGCAAGGGGCAAGCGAAGGGCTCAGGGGCACCAAGCCCCATGAGCCCGCAACTGCTCACTTGAAAACGTCGAGCGCCTTGTACTGCTCGGCCAGCAGGTAATAGACGGTGACGCGCGATTTGGTGCGGTCGGCCTTCATCTTCTCGCCCACGGCTTTGACCGCAGCGGTGAGATCAGCCTCGCTCTCCTTGCGGCCCAGCTTCTTCTGCAGGAAGTTGGTGACAACGCGCTGCACTTCCTCGGGATCGGAAACGGCGACATAGCGCGTATCGGCCTTGCTCATGGCCAGCGCATAGGTCTTGGCCATGCCCTTGACGGCGGCTTCATCCACGGACGCGGTGTACTTCTTGATATCGGCAATATAATCGGCAACGTCAGCCATGGGCGTTCTCCCGGATCGAGGCGCGACACCCGCGCCCTGCGCGCTGAATGGATCACGATTCCGCGCCTTTTGCCAGATGATGCCGCGTGCAACATCACGCCTTGTTCCCGTCCCCTATCGCGCCTATATCTGGCGTGTCGCGGCTCTGCTTCGACTATGGCGATAAACGGCTATCGTAATAAACCCATCGGACCCGGGGGCAGTACCCGGCGCCTCCACCCAAACCCTTGGCAATCAAGGCTTTCGGCGGGGGCGAAACAGGATCGACGAGGGCGTAAAGGGTGGACTTTTGCTCGGCATGATACCACCGTCATCGGGTCAAACTTATAGTTGCCAACGACAACTATGCTCCGGTTGCCCAGGCTGCGTAACGCAGTTTGGAATTCCGAACCTAAGTCCTTGCGGGTAGCACTGTAAGGCGGGGCCGATGGGCGCCTGGCAACAGAAGCCCATCACTTTATCCCCGCCCAAAAGTGGGCACCGGTTTTGGGCTGAAGGGGATAAAGCGATGGAGATCGGGCCTGGCAACAGAACCCTGCCACTTTACCCTCCTCATCACACGCCTCGCGATTGTCCTTTCCCTTGGGTTGCAAATCGCGCAAAATGGTCTGCCGACACAAAAACGCCGGAAGCATCGCATGACGACGACCTCGCCCCCCACCGAAGACCATTTCCGCTACGACGTGATGGTGCAGGAAGCGCTGCTGGGCGTTGTACGCAAGGTGCTCAGCGAAACCGCGCGCCATGGGCTCTCCGGCGAGCATCATTTCTACATCACCTTCCGCTCCGAGGGGCCGGGGGTGAAGCTCTCCAATCGCCTCAAGGAGAAATACCCGGAGGAGATGACCATCGTTCTCCAGCACCAGTTCTGGGATCTGGCCGTGGGCGAGCATGCCTTCGAGGTCGGGCTGTCCTTCGGCGGTGTGCCGGAGAAACTGGTGGTGCCGTTTGAAGCCCTCACCGGCTTTTTCGACCCCTCCGTGCAGTTCGGCCTGAAATTCTCGCCCGATGAGGCGGCAGCAGACAATGACGAAGGCGAGGAAGCTGTTGCGCCCCCGCCGCCCGCCAAGAAGCCGGCCCGCGCGAAGAAGGCTCAGGACAGCAAGGCGAAGGAAGAAAAGCCCGCCG
>JAIUNQ010000032.1 GCA_020161475.1 Pseudomonadota bacterium
GCGCGCCCGATGATCTGGCGGCGATCCTTTACACCTCCGGTACCACCGGGCGCTCCAAGGGCGCGATGCTGAGCCACGAGAATCTCGCCTCAAACGCGCGTGTTCTGGTCGATTACTGGCGCTTCACGGCGAAGGACGTGCTGATCCACGCCCTGCCGATTTTCCATACGCATGGCCTGTTTGTGGCCACCAATTGCGTGCTGTTTGCGGGCTGCTCGATGATCTTCCGCGCGAAATTCGATGCGGATGACGTTCTTGCGCTGATGAACCGCACGGAAAAGCCGCGCCCGACGGTGCTGATGGGGGTTCCGACCTTCTATGTGCGCCTTGCGGATCACGCGGGGCTTACCCGGGAAGCTGCGGCACATATGCGCCTGTTCATCTCCGGCTCCGCGCCCCTGCTGGCAGAGACGCATCGCGCATTCGAGGCGAAATCCGGCCATGCGATTCTTGAGCGCTACGGCATGACCGAGATCAACATGCAGACCTCCAACCCCTATGACGGCGCGCGCGTGCCCGGCACGGTTGGGTTCGCCCTGCCCGGCTCGGCGGTGCGTATTGCCGATCCGGATAGCGGCGCGCTGTTGCCGCCAGAGACCATCGGCATGATCGAGGTGGCGGGCCCCAATGTGTTCAAGGGCTATTGGCGCCAGCCGGAGAAAACCAAGGCGGAGTTTCGCCCCGACGGGTTCTTCATCACCGGCGATCTGGGGAAGATCGACGCCAAGGGCTATGTCCATATCGTCGGGCGCGGCAAGGATCTCATCATCACCGGGGGGTTCAATGTGTACCCCAAGGAGATCGAGGGCGAGATCGACGCCCTGCCCGGCGTGAACGAGAGCGCGGTGATTGGCGTGCCGCACAAGGATTTCGGCGAGGGCGTCACCGCCGTCGTGGTGCCGAACAAGGGTGCGGCGCTCTCTGAGGACTCCATCCTCAAGGCGCTGGAAGGGCGGCTGGCGAAGTTCAAGCAGCCCAAGCGGGTGATCATTGTCGATGAGCTGCCGCGCAACACCATGGCCAAGGTGCAGAAAAACGTGCTCCGCGAGACCTACAAGAGCCTTTACCAGTGAGGCTGCCGCAACCCCTGCTGGTTCTGGGGCTTGCGGGGGCTTTGGCGCTGGTTTTCGTGCTCTCGCTGGGGCTCGGGCCGGTGCGCCTGCCCTTGTCCACGCTGCTTCAGGTGCCGTTTCTCCCCGGTGATGATCCGGCGCGGCTGATTGTGCTAGAGCTGCGCTTGCCGCGTGCCATCCTCGCGCTGGCCATCGGCGGGATGCTGGGGCTTTCGGGCGCGGCCATGCAGGGGCTGCTCCGCAATCCGCTGGCCGAGCCTTCGCTGTTTGGCGCGCCGCAATGCGCTGCCTTGTTTGCGGTGTCGACCATCTCGCTGGGCTGGACGAACACGCTCTCGCCCGCCTTGCCGCTGGCCGCGATTATCGGTGCTCTTGGCTCCGTCGCCTTGCTGCTGGTTATCGCGGGGCGCGGCGCGGGGCTCATCGTGCTCATTCTGGCGGGATTGGCTGTCTCCGCCATGGCGGGGGCCGGGACCATTCTGGCCATGAACCTTGCGCCCAACCCCTTTGCCGCGCTTGAAATCGCGTTCTGGCTCATGGGGTCTCTGGAGGATCGCTCCTTCCGTCATGTTATGCTCGCCCTGCCCTTCATGCTGCCGGCTGCCGTGTTGCTGCTGAGCCAGGGCCGGGCCTTGCGGGCGCTGACGCTGGGCGAAGAAGCGGCGGTGAGCCTCGGCATTGCTGTCAGTCGTGCGCGCCTCATCATCATCGGCGGGGTGGCCATCGGCGTGGGGGCCGGGGTGGCTGTCGCGGGGGCCATCGGCTTCATCGGGCTGATCGCGCCGCACCTGATGCGTCCGCTGACGGGGTTTGACCCGCAGCGATTGCTGGTGCCCTCTGCCCTGTGCGGCGCGCTTTTGCTGCTGAGCGCCGATGTGATGACACGGCTCATTCCGGCCACCACAGACATCAAGGTGGGCGTGCTGACCGCGCTGATTGGCGTGCCGTTCTTCCTCGTGCTGATTGCGCGTTCCCGCGCGAGCCTTGCGGGGGCGGCACCATGATCACGGCGCGCGGGCTTAGCGTTTCCCTTGCCGGGCGGTCGATCATCAGCCCGCTCGATCTTGAGTTTTCCTCCGGGCAGCTTGTGGTGCTGCTGGGGCCAAACGGGGCGGGAAAGACCACGCTTTTGCGCGCTCTCGCCGGGCTGCAACCCGCTCACGGGCATATTGCGCTGGAAGGCGCTGCGCTGGGCGATGTGCCGCGCGCCGCGCTGGCGCGCAAACTCGCGTTTCTGCCGCAAGGGCATCACGCGCATTGGCCGCTGGCAGTGCGTGAGATCGTGGCGCTGGGCCGCCTGCCGCATGGGTTGAACGACCCGGCCCGCCCGGGGAAGCAGGATCGCGCTGCCGTTGAGCGTGCCTTGATGCGGATGGATGTGGCGCATCTGGCAGAGCGGGCGATCACCACCCTTTCGGGCGGAGAGCGTGCGCGGGTGATGATGTCGCGGGTGCTGGCGGTCGAAGCCCCTATCCTCTTTGCCGACGAGCCGACGGCGGCGCTTGATCCGCGCCATCAGATCAGCGTGGTGGCCGCGCTGCGTGAGGAGGCGCGGGCCGGCAAGCTCGTGGTGGCGGTGACGCATGATCTGGCGCTGGCGGCGCGCTACGCGGATCGCATTGTGGTGCTGGACAAGGGGCTTGTTGCAGCGGATGGCCCGCCGCGCGAAGCGCTGGCGGACGAGGTGCTGCGCGCTGTTTACGGGATCACCGTGCAGCGCGGGGATGTTTCGGGCGAACCTTGGGTACTGGCATGGTCCGCAGCGCCTTGAGCCTTCTGACGCTGGCCTTTGGGCTGGTGGCGGCGCAGGCACAGGGGCCGCGCGTGGCCTCGCTCAACCTTTGCGTGGATCAACTGGTTCTCGCGCTGGCTGAGCCACAGCAGATCGCGGGGCTTTCGCGCTATGCGCGAGACGAGCGCCTCTCCCATGCGGCGAAAGCGGCGCATGGTTTTCGTCTGCTCGCCGGAGCGGAGGAGGTTCTTTTCCTCAAGCCCGACCTTGTGTTGACGAGCCGCTTCACCCCCGCCGCCACGCGCGATTTTCTGGCGCGTACGCGGGTGAAAGCCGAGGAATTCGAGGCAGCAACCACGCTGGCACAAACGCGTGCGCAGATGCTGCGCATGGGGAAGCTGCTGAGGCAGGAAGCGCGTGCCCAAGCGCTTGTTGAACAGGTGGATACGGCTGCCGAGCGGCTCAAGGGGGCGGCACCATCAGGTCTGCGGGTTCTGGTGCTGGCGCGAAGGGGCTATGTTTCCGGCGCTTCCAGCCTGCCGGGCGAGTTGCTGTCTCTCGCCGGGGCGCAAACCAGCGCTCCGGGCGTTGCGGGCAAAAGGGGCGGTTTTGCCACGCTTGAGTCGATTGTCGCGGTCCAGCCGGATGCCCTGCTGATCACGGGCGCGGCGCTTAAAGCCGATGATCAGGGCAGCGCGCTGCTGGAGCACCCGGTGTTGGCGCGGCTTTTTCCGCCCTCGCGCCGCCTGCATCTGCCGGATCATCTGACAGTGTGTGGTGGGCCGGGGCTGATCGAGGCGATGGATCGTCTGGCGGTAGACCTGAAAACCATGCCGCGACGCTGACCGCGCCACCAGAGGCTGCTGAAACCGGAAGCTTTCAGGAAAGAGTGGCTGGGGGACCTGGATTCGAACCAAGACTAACGGAGTCAGAGTCCGCTGTTCTACCGTTAAACTATCCCCCACCGGCGCCGGGCGTTGGATGGGCGGTTTCTGACTTCCAGCCCTGCCTCAGCGCGATGTTCGCTTGCCGACGAATCCGCCGTGCCGCGAGAGGCGCCTTCTAACCTCAGCTTGATCGATTTGGCAAGCGCCTTTGTGCTGTTTCGGTTCGGGATGTGTTGGCACCCCCTTTGCGACCTTGCCAGCCAAAGCGCCAAACCTTGCTCAAGCGTAAACAGAGTGTCGCATTTTGGCACAAAATTGCTTGCAATTTCAGCTCTGGCGGCGCTTTGTTGCTCGGCCTTTACCGGCGGGTGACGGTTGTGTGCAGTTGCGGGGGAGTTGCGTCATGATATTCGCGTCGAAAAACAAGGTCGCGAACAAGACTTTGTGCTGCGTTTCATGGCGAACCGAACTTGTTTCACGTGCTGCATTGCTCGCGATTCTCGGGTTGGCGATTCTTGCTGCCCTGCCCTTCTCGGCGCAGGCGCAGAATGGTCCGGATATTTATGTGACGATCCGGGAGTTTTCCGCGCCGCGGCGCGCTGCTCCGCCGCCCGCGCCGGTGATCCAGCGCTTCGAGGCGCCGCTTCCCAAGATTTTCCGTTCGCGTAGCGGCAATCCGCCGCCCCTCGCGCTCGGTTTTGCGCCGACGAACAACGGTTTTGCACCGTTGCAGCGGCTTGAACCGCATCGCACCAGCTTGCGCGATTTCCCGCGTGGCGCCTTGCCGGGTGATGCGCTGGCTCCGGTGCGCAAGGTTCGTGGCGAGGCCCGCCGCAAGTTGGGTGACCCGGACGGCGTGAAAGGCGCGGGCATTGCCAGCGCCACCAATTTCTGCGTCCGCCTGTGTGATGGCTACGCCTTCCCCGTGGGCGATGCGAGCGGCAACACGGCGGTGCAGGAACACGCCTGCCGTCAGGCCTGCCCGGCCGCCCAGACCGCACTCTATACCGCGCCGGCCGGTGCGAAGGATTTTGACGCCATGACCCGCGGCGGGGCTTCCTACTCGGCGCTGCCGGCGGCCTACCGCTATCGCGAGAAATTCGACAACACCTGCCGCTGCCATGCGCCGGGCTATGCCACACCTGCGAGCGCTGTGCTGACCGACCTGACCTTGCGTCCCGGCGATCTGATTGTGAGCCGTATGGGCTTCCGCCATTTCGATGGCGCGAACCGCCTGCCCTACCGCGCCCGCAACTTCTCGGATGCCGTTCTGCGCCTGACCTCCCCGCGTGAAGTAGCGGTTGTGCGCGCGATGGAAGTGGCCTCCGTGCGGGGAATCATGTCGCCGCAGGCCCCCAACTACCTGCGCGAGCGTGTGGCCTACCACATGCGGGAAGTGGAGCGTGAAGCGCGCCGTGAAGCCAGCAACACCCGTCTGAGCGGCAGCCTCGGCAAGGGCTTCCAGGAGCTGAAAGCCCGCGAGGCCAGCGGCAACACCACGCTCAAGACCGTGCAGAAGCGCACCGGGTTTGTTGCCCTCAACTGATTTTGTCGGCTTTTGCTGAGCAAACGGGCGCGGCTGAAAGGCTGTGCCCGTTTCGCATTTCGCGCCTGTGACTCTGCGGCATTCCACACGCTGTCTTCCGCCATTTGACCGCAGTGCAAAAAAGCGCGTCTTTTCGGCCCCGGACTGTCATGTCAGCGCTTTTCAACCCCCCAAAGCGCCCCTACAAGAGAGGGGCACGACGTGCCGCCAAGGAAAAACAGGATTTGCAATGGGTAAGGTCTATTCCGATGCGAGCGCCGCGCTCGCGGGATTGCTCAAGGATAACATGACGATCATGGCGGGGGGCTTCGGCCTCTGCGGCGTGCCGGAAACGCTGGTCGATGCGATCCAGCTTTCGGGCGTCAAAGGCCTGACGGTCATCTCGAACAACGCAGGCGTGGACGGGGTTCACCTCGGCAAGCTGCTCGAGACGCGCCAGATCAAGAAGAT
Organism: Pseudomonadota bacterium; assembly: GCA_020161475.1. Classification (GTDB taxonomy): domain Bacteria; phylum Pseudomonadota; class Alphaproteobacteria; order Rhizobiales; family Beijerinckiaceae; genus Rhabdaerophilum. The sequence continues at coordinate 5,689 of JAIUNQ010000032.1, forward strand.
GATCTCGTCCTATGTGGGTGAGAACAAGCTGTTCGCGCAGCAGTATCTCTCCGGCGAGCTGGAACTCGAGTTCAACCCGCAGGGCACGCTGGCCGAGCGTATCCGCGCCGGCGGTGCCGGTATTCCGGCCTTCTTCACCGCAACGGGCGTGGGCACCGTTGTCGCTGAGGGCAAGGAAGTGCGGGCCTTCAAGGATCCCCATTTTGCGGGGCGCGAATACGTGATGGAAACCGGCCTCTGGGCGGATCTCGCGCTGGTGCACGCCTGGAAGGCCGATACCGAGGGCAACCTCGTCTATCGGAAGACCGCGCGCAACTTCAACCCGATGATGGCGACCGCCGCCACTGTGACCGTGGCCGAGGTCGAGACTCTCGTCGAGGCGGGTCAGATCAACCCTGACCACATCCATACCCCCGGCATTTTCGTGCAGCGGATTGTGCATGTTCCCAATGCGCCCAAGCGCATCGAGAACCGCACCACTCGCCCGAAGAACGCCTGACGCCGGAGGATTACAGACATGGCTTGGACCCGTGATGAAATGGCCGCCCGCGCCGCGAAAGAGCTGCGTGACGGTTTTTATGTGAACCTCGGCATCGGCATTCCGACGCTGGTTTCCAACTACATCCCCGAGGGGATGACGGTTTCGCTTCAGTCCGAAAACGGCATGATGGGCATGGGCCCCTTCCCCTTCGAGGGCGAAGAGGACGCCGACCTGATCAACGCCGGCAAGCAGACCGTGACGGAACTGCCGACGACCTCGTACTTCTCCTCCTCGGACAGCTTCGGCATGATCCGCGGCGGGCACATCGACCTGACCATTCTCGGTGCCATGCAGGTGGCCCAGAACGGTGACCTCGCCAACTGGATGATTCCGGGCAAGATGGTGAAGGGCATGGGCGGCGCGATGGATCTCGTCGCGGGCGTCAAGAAGGTCGTCGTGGTGATGGAACACGAGGCCAAGGGCGAATCGAAGCTGCTCAAGGCCTGCAACCTGCCGCTTACCGGCACCAAGGTTGTCGATATTGTCATCACCGATCTCGGCGTCTTCACCATCGACAAGCTGGGCGATGGCCCGATGAAGCTCATCGAGCTTGCGCCGGGTGTGAGCCTGGACGAGATCAAGTCGAAGACCGAAGCCGAGTTCGTCTCCGCGGTTTGAGATCTGGTGCTCTCAGGCTGTTTGCGGGCGCGCAGCGCTCTGCTAGAAACAGCAAAAGAGTCGTCAGACGAGCCTGTTAGGGCTGGGTTCCGCCACGGGGGTTTGAGTGGTGGGGCCGGTTTTTTCGGGCAAAGAGCCATGGCAGGCTGGTCTTCCGGCCCGCTCCAGCGTCGCGGTTCCCCTGCGGCGCTTTTCCGTTTTTTGCCGAGCGACGGGTTCCCCGCCCCGCCCCCGGAGCCAGAATGAAAATTGCCCTTTCCGGTTTTTCCCGCAGTTCCCTGAAGCAGGCGCTCTGGCGTGTGCTCATCGGCATCGGTGCCGTGTTCCTGCTGGCGCTTGCGATTGCCGGTGTGCTGGTGATGCGGGTGGATTTTGTGGGTGCTGAGCAGGCCGCTCTGGCGCGCCTTGAGCAGGACACCGGTCTTCGCATTATCTATGCCGCGCGCAAGGAAGCCCGCTTTCCCAGCCCTCATGTCACCTATCAGGGTTTGAGCGTGACGCGCGCCGGGGTGGAGCTGCTCAAGGCGCGGCGGGCCGATTTGCGGTTCAGTCTCATCGACCTGATTGACGGCGAGCTCGACTTTCCGGCGCTGTCGCTTCAGGATGCGGTGGCGACGATCGATCACGCCATGGTGATGCAGTATCTGCGCTCGCCGCGCTCGCTGCTGGAGCTGGCGGAGCGCCTGCCCGGCCTGTTCGAGCACCAGAGCGCCGTGGGGCGCCTCAGCCTGACCATTGATGCCGGCCGTCTGACCCTCAAGGGCGCGGATGGCGTTGCCGATGCGGAACTGGGGCCTCTGGCGCTGGCGTTGGAATATTCCGCTGACCGGGGCCGCCTTGCCGCCCGCTTGACGCAGGCGGGCTCCGGGCCGCCGGGCAAAGCCGTTCCGCTGGCGCAGGAGCAGATCAAGCTGGCTGTGACGCTGCCGACCCGCACGGCGCTGTCCAAGGGACGCGGCGAAGCGGCGCGCATCGAGGCGCATATCGGCGATTCGTCCCTTCTCGCGAATGGCACGCTCAAGGCCGGTCCGGATCTCGCGTTCAGCGGCAAGGTGGAGGCAAGCCTGGGGGATGCTTTCGACCGTCTGCTCGGCCTGCCTTCCGCCTCACCGCGCAGCGACAAGGGCGAGGCTGGCAAGCTCGATGCCGATATGACCATGGATGCCCGTGGCATCGGCCTCGATAACCTCAAGATTGCCGTGGGGCGCCGCTCGGTTACCGGCATTGCGGCGCTGCGCGAGGTGAACGAGCGCTGGAGCATTTCCGCCACGCTTGGCGGCGACCTCGTTGACGGTACGGCGGCGCACCGCGTGCTGCAAGGTGTTCGCGATGAGAAGGGTGGCTGGTCAAAAGCGCCGCTCAACCTCAATCCGCTGCCGCAGATTGACCTCGACCTGCGCCTCTCCTCCAAGGCGTTCCGCCTCGGGCGCTTTGCGCTCAATCAGGTCGCGCTGTCGGTTTTCACCCGCGCGACGCGCGCTGAAATGGCCATTGTCGATTCGCGTTTCGGCGAAGGCAGCTTCAAGGCGCGGGTTGTCGTCGGCGAGGGAGAAGGCGGCGGGCAGACGCTCAAGATCAGCGCTTCGGGCGAGAATGTCGAAAGCGGTGAACTTCTGGAGCAGGCTTTCGGGTTCGATCGCATGACGGGCCTCGGCAGCTTCGTCATTCAGGCCTTGGGGCAAGGAACCTCGGTCGCCACGCTGATGGCCTCGCTCAACGGTACGGCGGCTTTCGACATCAAGGACGGCATCGTCAACGGCATCGACCTGACGCGCCTGATGAACCGCGCGGCAGACCAGCGCGCTGAAACCGCCCTGCTCTTCTCGCTGGTAGGCAAAACATCCTTCGAAGCGTTGCGCGCGGATTTCGCGCTGCGCGATGGCCGACTCGAAACTGTGGGCTCGCGATTCCTGACCAAGACGGCCGATGCCGTGATGGAGGGCTATTCCGACATCGGTTTGCAGCAGCATCACCAGAGCGTGGTGCTGCGCAAGCGCGGCGACGGCGAAATTCCTCAAGGCGAGTTTTTCGGTTTTCGGATGGAAGGACCGCTGTTTTCGCCCTCGATCAAGCCGGATCAGCGCCTTCTTCAGGACAAGCGCTGAGGGCGGCCAAATCCCCTCGCGAATTTTCTCGCCAAGGGGGTTGCATGGCGCGCGCGCTTTGCCTAAAAGCGCGTTCTCGCTTGAGTGCTTCGCACAACAGCGCGCCCGGGTAGCTCAGTTGGTAGAGCATGCGACTGAAAATCGCAGTGTCGGTGGTTCGATTCCGCCCCCGGGCACCATTTCCCCTTCTCCAGACGTCCATCGAAGTCTCTAGGCGTCTGAAAAATCAAGATAAATCAGCGTTTATTTGTCCAAGAGCGTCCTTGGGCGTCCATTTCCATGCGCTTGAAGCCAACGGATTTGTTGGGCACGGTGTTGGGGAGGCCCGCGCACGCTGCGCCATTGCCGCCGTGCGGTATCCGGCAGCCCCCGTCGCCCGGCTCGACGATACAGAACGGCAGCACAGAAGCGCGAGCGGCAGCGTTGATGTGCGGCTCATCATCAAGCGTTCTCAGATCGCGTATGAACCGAACTACCCTAACCATCGTAGTCAGTTCAGGCCCGTTCGGGGGTCCATGATTTGTCATTCGGGGCATCGGCCGCCCGGCAGCAGAGCCAAGGCGGCAGGCCAGCCAGAAAGCGCTTGAGATGGTCCGCACGCTTCGCTTTGTTCTCGGGGATCAACTCACACGTTCGGTTTCGTCGCTCTCGGATATCAACCCGGCGAGCGATGTTGTGCTGATGGTCGAGGTTGCTGCCGAGGCGACATCCGTTCGCCATCACAAGCAGAAAATCGCATTTCTCTTCAGCGGCATGCGCCACTTTGCCGAGACGCTTCGAAGGGAGGGAATCGAGGTCGATTACGTCACGCTGGATGACGCGGCAAACACGCAGTCCTTCGGGGGCGAACTGGCGCGGGCGATGATGCGCCATGGTCCCGAAACCGTGGTCATGACCGAACCCGGCGAGTGGCGGGTTTTGCAGATGATGCAGGACTGGCGCGAAACCTTGCCGGTGCCGCTGCATATCCGCGAGGATGACCGGTTCCTCTGTTCTCGCGCCGCGTTCAGCCAGTGGGCAGCGGGCCGCAAGCAATACCGGATGGAATTTTTCTACCGCGACATGCGCAAGAAAACCGGCTTCCTTATGGCGGGGGATGCCCCCGAAGGCGGGCAATGGAACTTCGACCCGGAAAACCGCAAGGCCCTGCCCAGAGACCATCGCCCCCCGGTTCGGCAACGCTTCGAACCCGATGCCATCACGCGTGAGGTTCTGGCGCTTGTGGCTTCACGTTTTGGCGATCATTTTGGCGATCTTGAGCCCTTCGGATGGGCTGTGACGCGGGCGGGGGCACTCGAAGCACTCGAGCATTTCATCATGGATTGTCTGCCGATGTTCGGCGATTTTCAGGATGCGATGAAAACCGGGCAGGATTTTCTCTACCACGCCGCCATCTCGCCTTATCTCAATGCCGGGCTCCTCACCGCGCACGAGGTCTGTGCCCGCGCCGAGGCGGCTTATCGTGCTGGTCACGCGCCGATCAACGCAGTCGAAGGGTTCATCCGCCAGGTTCTCGGCTGGCGTGAATTCGTGCGCGGGCTCTACTGGCATGAGATGCCGGAGTATGCCGAAACCAACCACCTCGATGCTACGCGTCCGCTGCCGTGGTTCTACTGGTCCGGCGAAACCGAGATGGCCTGCATGCGCGAGTGCATCCGCGCAACGCGCCAGCATGCCTATGCCCATCACATCCAGCGCCTGATGGTGACGGGGAATTTTGCGCTGCTGGCCGGCATCGCCCCACGCGAGATCGAAGAATGGTATCTCGCGGTCTATGCCGATGCCTATGAATGGGTGGAACTCCCCAATGTGCACGGCATGGTGATGCATGCCGATGGTGGGCTGCTGGGGTCAAAGCCCTATGCTGCCTCGGGCGCCTATATCAATCGAATGTCGGATTACTGCGCCGGCTGTGCCTACGACCCCTCCATCAAGCTTGGACCGAAGGCTTGCCCGTTCAACTATCTCTACTGGAATTTCCTGATCGAGAACGAGACGAAACTCGCGCGGAACCCGCGCATGGCGATGCCATACCGCACGCTCAAGGCGATGGACGAAACGAGACGAAACGAGATCCACTCCGAGGCCCAATCCTTTCTCGACAACCTCGCGAACAAGTTGATTTAATGGCCTCCCAACGATGCAGATGGCTATCTCAGCTCATCGCGCCCAGGCTTGGGAGCCGACAGAATGAGTGACAAGTCGATGTCAGCCTCGCCGCTTTGGCTTCGTGCCTTGCAGTTTCCGCTCACACGATTGGTGTTGCTGGGCGGGGCAGTCTTACTCCTGATGGCCGTGAACAACGGCTTTCTGGAGAAATTCAACGACAGCCCGGCTATCTCGGTTGCGATCACAATCGGCATGGCGACCCTTGCCGTCGTCCTCTATTCGGGCTTCACGCGGTTTGTGGAACAGCGCCCTGTTTTTGATCTGTCCCTGCCGGGCATGGGGCGGGAACTGGGGATGGGGCTGCTGATTGGCGCTTCTCTCTACACCGTCAGCGTTCTCGTTCTGATGGCGCTGGGCATGTATCGCATCGTGGGCCTCAATCCTTGGACCTTCGTGATTCCGGCTGTCGCCATGGCGTTGAGTTCAGGCCTTTTCGAGGAATTGATCTTCCGCGGCATTCTGTTCCGGTCGGTCGAGGATCTTTGCGGCAGCTGGATTTCCTTGATCGTCTCAGCGGCTGTCTTCGGCCTCATCCACCTTCACAATCCCGCAGCGACCGTTCTCGGCGCCATCTCCATCAGCATCGAGGCGGGCGTGCTGCTCGCAGCGGCCTATATGCTCACGCGGCGTCTCTGGCTCAGCATCGGCTTTCATATGTCGTGGAACTACGTCCAGTCCGCCATCTTCTCGGGTGCTGTATCTGGCAATGTCGCCAAGCCCGGCCTGATCCGCTCCAATATCAAGGGGCCGGATATTCTGACGGGCGGTGTCTTCGGGCTTGAATCCTCGGCCGTTGCCTTCGTGGTTTGCACGGCGACGGGCATTGTCCTGCTCGTCATGGCTGTGCGACGCGGAAAAATCGTTCCGCCGATCTGGAAGCGTGCGCACTGATCGGCCTGGTCCAGAGTCAGCCCCGTGCCAGGCTTTCGCCGGCAACCTTGCGGAAGCGATGGAGCGCGTCCACGAACCAGCGACCGGAGAGCAGGAACCGCAACGGCGATGAGGGTTCGAAATGCGCCGCCATCCAGCGGCCCTGCTCTTCGCCCCACACGGGGATGCTCGCGCCCCCTTTTCGCTTTCGGAACACGATGGTGGTACCGGCCATTGCGAAGCGCGGATCGGGTTCAAGTCCGGCGATCTGTCCGGCCCAAATCAGCGTCTGCGGCGTGAAGTTATAGACATGCGCGAAATGGAAATGCTGGAAGCTGTGCCGGCGTTTGCCGAGCGCATTCGGCACGGAAACGAACAGCACCCCGTCCTCGGCCAGCCACTCCGCCATGCGTTTGAGCGCGCTCACCGGTTCACGAAGGTGCTCAAGCACGTGGTTCGAAGTGATGACATCGAAGCTGCCGGGGGCAAACTCCACCTGCTGCCACACGCGGCTGTCCACGGTCACGCCATAGGCGTTGCGCGCAAAGGCCGCGAAGCTCTCGCCGGGCTCGATGCCCCGAACGTCATGGCCTGCCCTTGCGGCCAGCGCCAGGAATTCGCCCGAACCGGAGCCGAAATCGAGCAAACGCTTCGGGCCTGACAAGGCAGGCGCCAAAAGCGCCAGCCGTGCTGCAGCATCGCGCCGGCTGCGCCTGAGATGGAAGCGCGGCGGCTTCGATGAGAAGGCGAACTGGTAATCCAGCCGGTATTCCCCGGCATAATAGGTGCCGAGTTCGGACTCCGTCGGCATGGGATCCGTGCGGATCAGCCCGCATTGCTCGCAAGCGACGGTTTTCAGAATTTTCAGCCGTCGATCCGTCTGGCTGATGCTCAGGCGATGGTGTGAGCCACAGAGATTGCACGCAACCGCCTCACCCCGATAGGCATAGCGCGTGAAAGGGATCTGGTTCTTGATGGCAGCGAGAAGCTTCGGCATCGACTTGACCTTACGGATCGGAAGCCGAGCTATAGGGAGTGAGCCTGACGGGAACCTGATGGATGAAACTGCTGCTGATCGAGGATGTGCCGCCTTTGGCCGAGCTCACCCGCGAGGCGCTGGAGGCGGAAGGCTTCACGGTGGACCACGCGCCCGATGTGGAGGCAGCGCGGGCCATCCTCTCTGTCATCCCGCCGGATGTGATCGTGCTCGATCTCGGCTTGCCGGATGGTGACGGGCTGGACCTGCTCCATGGCCTGCGAAACGAGGGCCGCGCCATTCCCGTGCTTGTGGTGACGGCGCGCGCGGGCCTCAACGACCGCATCGACGGGCTTGATCGCGGCGCGGATGACTACATCGTCAAGCCCGCCGCTCCGGCAGAGATCGCCGCACGCTGCCGGGCGCTTCTGCGACGTCCCGGCGGGCTGCTGGGGCGCAAGCTGCAACTGGGCGACCTTGCCTTCGACACAACCTCCCGCCATGTCACGGCGGGCGGGCGCGCTCTGGCGCTGGCGCGGCGGGAGATCGACGTGCTGGAGGTTCTGTTGCGGAAAATGGGGCAATCCGTGCCAAGACGGATGATCGAGGATGCGATCTACACGCTCGACGAGACGCCCGGCCCCAACGCGCTGGAGGCCTCTGTCTCGCGCCTGAGGCGGCAACTGGCGGAGGCCGGTGCCAATGTGGAGATCCACACGATCCGGGGAGTGGGCTACCTGATTGCCGAGGCGCGCGAGGCATGAGCCGTTCGCTTGTCACCGCACTCATCCGGCGGTTGCTGCTGGTCGGCGGGCTGCTCACCCTCATCAACATTGCCTTTGTGACGGCCTATTACAGCGCCGACCCCGAAGGACTGCGGCGCGAGAAGGTCACTCACCAGATCGACCGGCTCGCCGAGGCGTTGAAAGTGGGGCCGGATGGCAAGATCACTTTCGCACCATCCGAGCGGCTGATGCGGACCTTCTCCGATTACCCGGAGGCCTATGCCTTCCGCGTGCAGGATGGCACGGGGCGGATTCTGGGCGAGGCCAATACCGCGCTTGTACCGGCGGATCGCTGGAATGTGCCCGATGGTCCTGATGCGTGGTGGAGCGAGGTGCGTAGCGGGGAGCGATCGGTTCTTGTCGGCTCTCGCCGCATCCTCATGGCGGGCGAGCCGGTTTCGGTTGCATTCGCGGCCGCGGGCGACCCATCGAACCTGCTGCTCTTCGTCTATTTCGACGAGCTTTTTGTGCATATCGTGGTCGCGCTGCTGCCTTTCGCGATCTGCTTGATGATCGTGAATGCCGTGACCGTGCGCCAATCCCTGCGCTCGCTGGTTCATGCGGCGGAGGCGGCGCGCAAGGCCGGGCCGAGCCATGGCATAGCCCCCCTGCCCACGGCCGGATTGCCCACCGAAGTGCTGACGCTCGTGGACGCCATCAACGACGCCCTGCTCCGGCTGGGCGATGCCCTGGAGGCCGAGCGCGCCTTTACGGCGGAAGCGGCACATGCATTGCGGACCCCGCTTGCCGTTCTCTCCGCACGGATCGAGAAGCTTCCCGGCGGGCGCGAAATCGAGGCTGTGCGGGCGGATATCGCGGCCCTGCGACGGCTCGTGAACCAGCTCCTCTCCGCCGCGCAGGCCGACACCCTTGTGGTGGACGCGGCGCGCCGATGCGATCTCTCTGCGGTGGCGGAGGGCGTTGTGGGGGCGCTGGCGCCGCTTGCCATTCGCGAGGGGCGCCGTCTCGCCTTCGAAGCGCAACCCGGCACGATGGTGCGCGGCGATGCCGATGCCATCGCACATGCCCTGCGCAACCTTGTCGAGAATGCGCTGCGCTTTTCTCCGCCGGGCGAGGAGGTGCTCGTCCGCGTGTCGAGAACGGGGCGATTGGAGGTGCTCGATCGTGGCCCCGGCATACCGGACGAACAGAAACCGCTGGTCACCAAGCGCTTCTGGCGTGCCAGCGCATCGGATCTCGGCGGAACGGGATTGGGCCTTTCAATCGTCCAGCGGATTGCCGAAGCGCATGGCTCGACGCTCGATATTGAGGATCATGACAAGGGTGGCACCGCCTTGTCGATCCGTTTTCCTGCCGCTTCGCCTGCTTGAAGACAGCTAGGGGCCGCCGCGCAACGCCCGCGTGAAAGATGATGCCGTCCGGGAGCGGGCGCCATGGGACATGGCACTCGTCCCGGTCTGTTTGCCGGTCGGCTTGTCGCTGGTGGTGGTCAGCCCACGCGCTTGCCGGTTTCGTCGATCAACACCTGCCCGTCTTCCTTGAGGAAGGGACCGGGGGGATAACGGTCGATGAGATCAAGCACGGCCTCTGAAGGGCGGCACAGCTTTGTGCCCTTGGGCGTGACCACGATGGGGCGATTGACGAGCACCGGATGCTCAACCATCGCCGCAAGGATCGCTTCGTCCGAGACGCCCTCCTCCAGCAGCCCCAGCTCCTTGGCGGGCGATTTGGTTTCGCGCAGCGCTTGGCGCGGGGTGATGCCCGCAGCGGCGAACAGGGCTTCGAGTTGCGGGCGCGTCCAGCCGGCTTTGAGGTACTCGACCACTTCGGGCTCGTAGCCGGCGGCTTTGAGAATGTCGAGCACATTGCGGGATGTTCCGCAGGCGGGGTTGTGGTGGATGACAATCTTCATCTTAGAGGCCTTTCCCATGGGCCGCGCGCTGCACGGCGCCGCCAGCTTCGTACCAATCCTTCGAGCGGTTCACGATGGCGACCACCGAGAGCATCACCGGCACCTCGATCAGCACGCCGACGACTGTTGCGAGTGCCGCACCGGATTTGAGCCCGAACAGGCTGATGGCCGCCGCGACCGCCAGTTCGAAGAAGTTCGAGGCACCGATGAGCGCGGAAGGCCCGGCCACGCAATGGGCCTCGCCCGTGATGCGGTTGAGCCAATAGGCCAGCCCGGCATTCAGATAGACCTGAATGGTGATCGGCACGGCAAGAAGGGCAATCACCAGCGGCTGGGCGATGATTTCCCCGCCCTGAAACGCGAAGAGCAGCACGAGTGTCGCCAGCAGGGCAATGAGCGAATAGGGCTGAAGGCGGGCCAGCAACTGATCCAGCGTGCCGCGCGCGATGGCTGTCTTGCGCAGCATCTGCGCGATGATGACCGGCACCACGATGTAGAGCACCACCGAGAGCAGCAGCGTGGACCACGGCACCGTGATGGCGGAAAGGCCGAGCAGCATGCCCACCAGCGGCGCAAAGGCGATGACCATGATGACATCGTTCAGCGCCACCTGAGAGAGCGTGAAATGCGGCTCGCCCCGGCACAGGTTGGACCACACGAAAACCATGGCCGTGCAGGGCGCTGCGGCCAGCAGGATGAGCCCGGCGATGTAGCTGTCGATCTGCGCCTCCGGCAGATAAGGCCGGAATACGCCCGCAATGAAGAACCAGCCGAGCAGCGCCATGGAAAACGGCTTGAGCGCCCAGTTGATGAACAGCGTGACGCCGATGCCGCGCCAATGGGCGCTGACCTGCCGGAGCGCCGAGAAATCAATGCGGATGAGCATGGGGATGATCATCAGCCACACCAGCACGGCGACCGGCAGGTTGACCTTGGCCACCTCCATTGCGCCGATGAGCTGGAACGCACCGGGGAAGAAGTGCCCCAACGCAATGCCGACGACGATGCACAGGGCGACCCATAGCGTGAGATAACGCTCGAAGGTGGACATGGTTTACTCCTGAGAGGGAAACGGCGCCTGCGCAATGGCCTGCAAAAGGGCGTGCAGCGGCGCGACGGAAGCCGGATTAAGCGAGTAGCACACGCGGGGACGTGCGATTTCCCCCGTGATCACGCCAGCGTCCTTGAGGATGCGCAGGTGCTCGGAGGTGGTGGAAGCCGCCAGCCCGATCTCCTCGACAATATCGCAGCCGATGCAGGTTTTGCGGGCGAGCAGCGTGCGGATGATCTGCACGCGGGCGGGGTGGCTGAGCGCTTTGGCGATCTGGGCGATGCGGTCATTGTCCTGCGGCACCGGGGGCGGCGCGCAGAGGGGGGCGCAGGTCGTCATGGCGACTCCTTCGTTATTCGTCGAATGACGAAATACTATCCCCTGCCCTTTTGCGCAACCCGCGAAACCGGTGTTGCGCCTAGTGTTTGAGCGCGAGCACGATGGCCGCCGCTGCGGTTCGGTTTTCCACCCCGATCTTGCGGAAAATGCGCTCCAGATGCTTGTTCACCGTGCGGGGCGAGACATTGAGGATTTCCGCGATGTCCCGGTTCGTCTTGCCTTGAGAGAGCCAGTTGAGCACCTCCGCCTCGCGTGCGGAGATCTGGTAGGACTGGCGCAGGCGCTCTTCCACCGAGCCGGCCATGGCGGCCTCCGCCTCGCTCACACGCAGCAGGATCTCGCCGGGTGCCAGCCGCCCCACGCCCTGCACATGGATGCTCTCGCCCCCTTCGCGCGGGAGCAGCACATCCAGCCGGTTGGCATCCGGGCTGGCGGCCAGCGCCTGAGCCAAGGGTTCGGGCAGGCGCACCCCCTCGGCCAGTGGTTCGCTCAAGGTCGCGGCCATCAGTGCGCCTGCTTGGGGCGTCCACCACAGAAGATGCCCCTCCTCATCGGCGGCGAGAAGGTAGCGGCCCGCAGAGTCGAGCGCGGCGCGGGCGCTTTTCTCCACCCGCGCATTGGCCAGATGGACGCGGATGCGCGCCAGCAAGCCCTGCGGCTCAATGGGTTTGGTGACATAATCCACCCCGCCCGCCTCCAGCCCGCGCACGACGTCTTCCGGCTCGGACAGCCCGGTCATGAAGATGACAGGAACGCGGGCAAGCGCAGGCTCACGCTTGAGCGCACGGCAGGTTTCAAAGCCATCCATGCCGGGCATGATCGCATCGAGCAGGATCAGATCCGGGGTGACCTGCCGCGCGATGGAAAGCGCGCGATCCCCCCGCAGGGCAACGAAGGCCGTGAAGCCTGCGCTTTCCAGCACATCCGAGAGCATGGCCAGCGTTTCAGCCGAATCGTCCGCCACCAGAATGGCGCTACGCGGGAGAGCGGTCATGGGTTTCGTCCTCGTTGAGGTGAAGTACAGCCTCGAAATCGAGCGCCGCAACGCGGGCCATCAGCGCATCAAGCGCCGGTCCTTGCGCGGGAAATTCGGTTTTGAGCGCTTCGAGCCGCCGCAGCAGTGGTTGCAGCAGCCCGACCTCTGCCAGCGTGCGCAGCTCGGCGAGGCGGGGCGCGGGCAAGATGAGCGCTTGGGCCGGGTGCGCGCCCTCTTCGCCCCGCTGCCATGTCAGCCCCACCGCCTCGCCCAGCACGGAGAGCAGGCGTTCGATGCGGATGGGCTTGCCGATGAAGCCATCATGATCGGCCTGTGAGGGGGCCAAGGCTTTTTCAGCCCCGGCAATGGCCGACATCATCAGAATAGCGCCGGAAAAGGCGTGATCTTCGCGCAAGGTGCGCGCGATATCCCAGCCGGAAAGGCCGGGCATGGTGACATCGAGCAGCACGATATCGGGTTTTAAGCGGGCGAAGGTCGCCAGCCCCTCGGTGCCGTCACTCGCATCTGCGACCTCAAAGCCCAAGGGGCGGAGAATATCGCCCGCCAGCGCACGGTGGCTCGGCTCATCGTCCACCACCAGAACCTTGAGGCGGGGTCCGAGATAGCCGGTGATGCGGCCCTCCGGGCGGCGCTCCACGGTTTCAGGTGTCACCGAAGGAAGATGCATGCGGATGGAGAAGCGGCTCCCCTGCCCCGGCGTGCTTTCAACCGCAATCGCGCCGCCCATCATCTCGGTCATCAGTTTTGTCAGCGTCAGGCCGAGGCCGGTGCCGGGAACCCATGGGGTATCCGGGTTCTCGATGCGCTCAAAGGGCACGAAGATGCGTTCCATATCGGTGGCGGCGATGCCTATGCCGGTATCTTCCACCGCAAACTGCGCCACTTCATTGCGCAGGCTCACCCGCAGGCGCACCTCGCCGTGGTTGGTATATTTTACGGCATTGGAGAGCAGGTTGATCAGCACCTGACGCAGGCGCTTCTCATCGGCGCGCACGAAGGCCGGCAGATGATCCGGCGCGCCAAACCGGAAGCCGATGCCCTTTGATTCCGCCTGAAGGCGGAACATATCCGCGATTTCCTCGATGAACTGCGGGAAGGCCACGCGGTCACGCTGGAGCTGGAAGCGTCCGGCCTCAATGCGCGCAATGTCGAGCAGGCCATCGACCAGCCCCGCCAGATGCTCCCCCGAGCGACGGATGGTGCGCACGCCCGCCGCGCGGCGTTGCTCGGGCAGATCGCCCGCCTCGATCAGCTGCGCATAGCCTAAGATGGCATTCAGCGGCGTGCGGAATTCATGCGAAATGCCGACGAGATAACGGCTTTTGGCGAGGTTGGCGGCCTCGGCCACTTCTTTGGCGGCTTGCAGCGCGCGGTCGGTTTCCTCATGCGCGGCGATTTCGGCCATGAGCAGCTTGGTCTGTCGCTCGGTCTCCGCTTGCGCCATCTCGCGGCTTTCATGCGCCAGCACGAAGAGCCAGCTGACAATGCCGGTAATGAGAAACAGGCCCAAAAAGCTCTTGAGCAGCGCAAGCCCAAGGGCTGCCGCAT
>JAIUNQ010000033.1 GCA_020161475.1 Pseudomonadota bacterium
ATGCCATGATCGACCAGGATTACCTGGGCGGTGGCAATGATCCGGAATGGACCGCCTTCTTCGTGGAATGCATGGTCGAGTTTCTGGTGTGGAGCAACGCGCCTGCCGGTAAACTCACCACGGCGGACATTGATTGGCTGGAAGCGCAGATCGGGCGGGGCATTTCGCCCAGCATGCCAGCGCTGCTCTTTGCGCTGGTGCGCGAGCTGAACGAGGTGCCCGAGCGCTTGACCGCGCTGGCGCTCAAGCATTCCGGCAACCGCCGCGCGGCGTTGCACTGAGGTCTTTGCGGCCTTAGGCGAAGGGGTTAGGAAGGGCGACGATGTCGCCCTTTTTCATGCGAGCCGCTGATGACGCTCTATTTCGCCTATGGCGCCAATATGGATATTGAGGCGATGAAGCGCCGCGCCCCCACGGCCAAGCCGCTGGGCCGGGCGCGCCTGCCGCGCCACCGCTTCGTCATCATGAGTGAGGGCTATGCCTCCGTGGTGCGCGATGCCCGCTTTGCCGTGCATGGCCTGCTCTGGGATGTGTCGCTGGCGGATATCCGCCTGCTTGACCGCTTCGAGGGCGTGGACAAGGGGCTTTACGTGAAGCTGAACCAGCCGGTGGTGCTGGAAGGGCTGGGTGCCGGGGCCAAGCGGGCGCTGGTTTATGTCGGCGCCAGTGCCGGGACCGGCAGGCCGAGGCCGGGTTACCTCGAAGATGTGGTGAGAGCGGCACGGGAGGCCGGGCTTCCGCCCGCCTACATCAAGGAAATGGAAGGCTGGGCTGGCAAACCGATGGCGAGCGCGGCGCAACCGCGTGCCGAGGTGGGGCATCAGGAGGCGGGTCCCGTTGCGGGGGTGCGCCCGCGCTTTTCCCGCCCCGGCGCTTCCGCCGCACGCGCGACCGACCAATGGACGTGGGAAGACTGAAGCCTACTCCCCGAAAACGCGGACAAAGGCCTTTTTGAGCGCCACATCCGCGTCTTCCATCGTCACCGGCAGGCCCAGATCGAACAGCGAGGTGACGCCGTAGCGTTGCTCGCGGATGCCGCAGGGCACGATGGCGTTGAAATGGCTCAGGTTCGGCTCGACGTTGAGCGCGATGCCGTGGAAGGACACCCACTTGCGCAGGCGGATGCCGATGGCGGCGATCTTGTCTTCATAACCCGCGCCCTTGTCCGGGCGGTTCACCCAGACGCCGACGCGCTCGGGATCGGTAAAGCCCCGGATGTTGAACTCACCCAAGGTGCCGATGATCCAGGCTTCCAGCGCGGAAACAAAGGCGCGCACATCCTGTTTGCGGGCTTTCAGATCGAGCATCACATAGGCCACCCGCTGGCCGGGGCCGTGATAGGTGTATTGCCCGCCGCGCCCGGTTTCGAACACCGGGAAGCGCGCTTCGAGCAAATCGGCCGCCTTGGCGCTCGTGCCTGCGGTGTAAAGCGGGGGGTGTTCAACCAAAAGGACACATTCGCTCGCGCGCCCTTCGGCGATGTCCACCGCGCGTGCCTCCATGAAGGCGAGGCTGTCCTTGTAATCGGTGAGGCCGTCGAGCACTGTCCATGTGACAGGAGGTCCCGCGATGGCGCGCGAGAACAGTGGCGAGGAAGCGGACGACGTTAACGGGCTGTTGACCATAATGGGCGACATAAGTGGGCAGGAATTGCCTGGTCAACCAGATTCGGGCGAGGGGGCGGCGAAGCCACCCCGGATGTCGGAGAAGAGAATGTCGGGTCCGCAGCGTTCGAACACCGTCGATCGGGTTGAAGTCGAGATCGAAGTCGTGATCGGTCGCACGCGCATGCCGGTTCACCATCTGCTGCGCATGGGCCGCGGTGCGGTGATCGAGCTTGATTCGAACGAGAACGACGAAGTCGAGATTCTCGCCAACGGGTTTCCCGTCGCGCGGGGTCAGGTGATCGTGCAGGGCAAGCGCATTGAGGTGGAAGTGACCAGCCTGATCCGTCGCCCCGAGGTCGAGCGTGCCATTTCCAACGCCGCGGCGCAGGCTGCCATGGCCAAGGAAGCCGAAGAGGCCATGGAAGAGGCCGCTGCGTCCCCGATGGGTGAAGGCTGAGAGCGGCCCGAAAACAGGGGCTGTAAAAAAGCGCCTTTGGCTGGGCGCAATTGTCTTGCCAAGGGGGAACACCTTTGTTAGACAGCGCGCCTCGGCGGTCGGGGCACCCCTCGTCAGTTGAGAAAAGTGCGGTCGTGGCGGAATTGGTAGACGCGCTAGCTTGAGGTGCTAGTGGGGAGACCCGTGGAGGTTCGAGTCCTCTCGTCCGCACCATTCTCCCTTATCAGGAGAAGCCACGTTAAAAAGACCCGGCCTTTGGCCGGGTTTTTTCGTTTTATGCTCGGCGGATGGGGCGCTACAGGGGTTGTCCGATCCCGCTCGGTGGCCCATCTCCCCATGGCACACCAGACGTGCATCATCCTTGTGCATCCGGCGCTTGCCAGATCAGGCCAAATAGGGTCTGAGATGCCTTCATCCTCTCTCGTTCTCGCCGGGATTCGACCATGGCAGAAGCGCTCGATACTCCGATGGCACAAGAGCGCATCCTGCCGCAGATGCACGACGAGGAGGGTGATCTCATCCCCGCCTTCGTGGAAGCGGTGCAGGCCGCGATTGCTGCGCAGGACCGTGATTTTCTGTGCGCGCTGGCGGCGGATCTCCACGAATCGGACCTTGGTGAGTTGATCGAGGCTCTGGACGCCGAAGACCGCCCCCGCCTGATCTCGATTCTCGGCAAGGATTTCGACTTTGCCGCCCTCACCGAAATCGACGACACGGTGCGCGAGGAGATCCTTGAGGAGATTCCCAACGCCCAGATCGCCGAGGGCGTGCGCGATCTCGAATCGGACGATGCGGTTTACATCCTCGAGGATCTTGAGCCGGAGGATGCGCGCGAGGTTCTGGAAAACCTCCCCGCGCCCGAGCGCGTGGCGCTGGAGCGTTCGCTCGAATACCCCGAGGATTCCGCCGGGCGCCTGATGCAGAGCGATTTCATCGCGCTGCCGCCGTTCTGGAGCGTGGGGCAGACGATTGATCACCTGCGCGAAACCGGCGATCTGCCCGATGAGTTCTACGAGCTTTACATCGTTGACCCCAAGGGCGGGATCGTGGGGCGTGTGCCGCTGAACCGCCTGCTGCGGGCGCAGCGTTCGCAAAAGCTCGATGCGCTGATGGACGATGCCGAGCAGGTGGCCGAGGCGAGCGATGATCAGGCCGAAGTGGCCGAGATGTTCAAGCGCTATAATCTTGTCTCGATCCCGGTGGTGGATAGCGCACGGCGGCTCGTGGGCGTGCTTACCTTCGATGACATCGTCGATGTGATCGAAGAGGAGGCCGAAGAGGACATGCGCGCGCTCGGCGGCGTGAGCACGGACGAAGAACTCTCGGACGATGTGTTCACCATTGCCCGCGCGCGCTTCCAGTGGCTGTTCGTCAACCTGCTGACCGCTTTTCTTGCCTCCGCCGTGATCGATCTTTTCAAAGGCTCGCTGGAAAAGATGGTCGCACTGGCGGTGCTGATGCCAATTGTCGCCAGCCAGGGCGGCAATGCCGGCACCCAGACCATGACTGTGGCCGTGCGCGCGCTGGCGACCCATGCCATCGGGCTGGGGCAGGCGCCACGCATCGTGTGGCGCGAGGCGTTGGTGGGGCTGCTGAATGGTTTTGCCTTCGCGATCATGCTGGGGGGCGTTGCGGCCTTCTGGTTCTCCAACCCTGAGTTGGGGCTGGTGGCGGGCCTCGCCATGCTGGTCAATATGGTGGCGGCGGGGCTGGCCGGTGTGCTGATTCCGCTGGCACTGGAGAAAGTAGGGGCTGATCCGGCCCTTTCCTCGGGCACTTTTGTCACCACAGTCACCGATATCGTTGGGTTTTTCGCCTTTCTGGGTGTTGCGACCCTCTGGTTCGGACTGGGCTGACAAAGGCTCGAAAACGCTTGCGATTCCGCGTTTGTTAGCGAAATCTTTGCATCTCGCGTAAAAGAGTCTTCACGTCGTTAAAGGGACATCGCTCCGGGGGACATGGCCTCCTTGTCGGGAGTGCGGGAGATTCCTGATGCAAGGGCGTCAGCTAATTCGGGTGCTGGATATTGGCGTGATCTCTGTCACGCTGGTTGCGCTCGCGCTGGTCGCATTGTTCGCCTGGACCTCGCGACTCATGGATATGAGCGCGCTGGGTACGGAAACCACCATTATCCGGCGCGAGATCGCCACCATTCTTGCTGAATTCCGCGCCGAACTGCCGCGTGACAAAGGCGCGTTTTCCCGCTGGGTGAGCGGGCAGCCGCAACACCGGCTTGTGCTGCGCGACAACCAGCCTGTTGATGCCGACCGTGCCTCTCAGCCGCGCCTGCTCCAGCTGCTGGACGATTCCGCCACGCGCCAGCGCCTTGCCCAGCTGGCGACCTTGCTGGGCCGCGCCGATCAGGCCGAGCTTCCTGCCGAATTCGTGGTGCTGGGCAACAATGGTCGCGAAGCCGTGGCGCTGGCCGCCCTGATGCCGGGTGACCATGATGTCATGGCCGTGCAGCTTGTAGATTTCGAGTTGCTCCAGCGCACGCTGGAAGGACTCAATATCCGCCTGTTGCCCTTCGCGCGGGCCTTCAATTCCTCCAGCACGCCCAAGTTCGACGGGCAGATCGTGCTGATGGGCCTTCAGGGGCAGGCCGTTGCGCCGCTACGCTGGCAGGGGCGTCGCTTCGCGCCGGTCGTCCAGAATTATGTGCTGCCCGCCATGGTGCTGCTGCTGGCCGCCGGCCTTCTGGTGCTGACGGGCCTGCGTAACTACTGGACCAAGGTGCGCAATGGCTTCCTGCAGGAGATCCGGACGGTTGAGGCCATTGCCCATTCCGATCCGCTCACCGGCGTGCCCAATCGTCGCGCGTTGTTTGACCTGCTCAAGCAGCTGGATGCCGAGGGCATGAAGGAAATGCCCATTACGTTGATCATGCTGGACCTTGAGGGGTTCAAGTGGGTCAACGAGTATTTCGGCCATCGCATCGGCGATGAAGTGCTGGTGCAGTCGGCGCTGGTGTTCCGCGGTGTTCTGGGGGGTGAAGCCTACCTCGCGCGCCTCGGCGGGGATACTTTCGTGGCGCTGGTGCCGGGGACGATCACGGGGCCGACGCTCGAGACGCTGCACGCGCGTGTGAAGGGCGCCTTGCGTACGCGCATCAGTGCGCTGCAAAAGGGTGCCAATATCGGCGTTCACATGGGCGTTTCCTGCTCGCAGATTCATGGCGGCACCGGCGAGGAACTGCTGCGTCAGGCCGATCTTGCCGTCGCTACCGCGAAATCCAGCGCTTCCGGCCAGGCCGTGATCTTCGATTCCACCATGAAGGAAGAGAAGATCGCCCGCCGCCTGCTGGAGCGCGAGCTGCGCTCTGCCATGGCCGAGGGGCAGATCGCGCTTTATCACCAGCCGATCGTCGATGCGCTCTCTGGCGAGAAGATTGCGGGCTTCGAGACGCTGGTGCGCTGGAACCATCCCAAGCGCGGCATGATCTCGCCGGGTGAATTCATCCCGGTGGCGGAGCAGTCCGATCTCATCGTCCAGCTGGGCAATGTTGTGCTCGACCGTGCGCTGGAAGAACTCGCGCCCTTCGGGGACTGCCGCATCTCGGTCAATGCCACCGGCCGCCAGATCATCACCGAGGGCTTCCCCGATTACGTGCGCTCGCTGCTGGCGAAGCATCACGTGACGCCGACGCGCCTGTGCCTTGAGCTGACGGAGACCTCGCTGCTCGATGAGGGCGACCGCGTTGCCGAAGTGATGCGCGATCTCGCCACCACGGGCGTCAAGTTCGCCATCGACGATTTCGGCGTGGGCTATTCCTCGCTGTCCTATCTGATGAACTTCAAGTTCGACATCCTGAAGATCGACCGCGGGTTCATCGAGAGCCTCGATGACAAGCCCGAATCCTCGATGATCGTCACCTCCATCGTCACGCTCGCGCGCTCGCTGGGCATGCAGGTTGTGGGTGAGGGCATCGAGACGAAAGAACAGCATCGTTTCCTTGCGGCCTCGGGCTGCACCTATCTTCAGGGTTATCTTTTCGGGCGTCCTGCCCCGGTTTCCGCCATCGATCCGTCTCGTTTCGCTGCCAAACCGGTCGAGCTTCCGCCCGCCGACCCCAAAGCCTCCGCCGAACAGGCTGCCTGATCATGAACATGTCCCGCGTATCCTCCTTTTCCCTTCCGCGCCTCAAGGGTGGTTTTGCCGCCATTGTCGGCGCGCTCCTGCTCACGGCTTGCGCCGGTCCTTCGTATGAAGCCGCGCATTATCCGCTGAAATCCGATGCCAAGCCGCATCCGGGTGTGGTGCGTGCGCATTCCTACCCCGTGCACGGCATCGATATTTCCAAATGGCAGGGCGATATCGACTGGGCTGAAGTGAAGCGTGCCGGAACGGCCTTCGCCTATATCAAGGCGACGGAGGGCGGCGATCACATCGATGAGCGCTTCCATCAGAACTGGCAGGGCGCCAAAGCCGCAGGGGTTCCGCGCGGTGCCTATCATTTTGTGTTCTGGTGCCGCTCGGCCGAGGAGCAGGCGGCCTGGTTCAAGCAGAACGTGCCGCGCGATGCCGATCAGCTGCCTCCGGTGCTGGATGTGGAGTGGAACGGCCACTCCAAGACCTGCCCGAAGAAGATTGATCCGGCGCTGGCCCGCCAGAAAATCGCGATCATGCTCAAGGCGATGCAGGATCATACGGGCAAGCGCCCGGTGATCTACACCGACATCACCTTCCATGCCGATGTGCTGGAAGGGCATCCGCTCTCGAACGACTTCTGGCTGCGCTCGGTCGCAGCGGAGCCGCACGAGAAGTACAACGGTCGCCACTGGAAGTTCTGGCAGTTCACCACCACAGGGCGGGTGCCGGGCATCAAGGGGCCGGTGGATCGCAATGCCTTTGCGGGGTCGCGCGCGGATTGGCAGCGCTATCTTGCCCTCAATGGTGTGCGCAGCCCGCGCGTCGCCGGGCTCGACAGCGGCAACGACTGACCGGCGGGCAACGACTAACCGGAGTCTGTCTCAGGTGCTTTGGGCGCGCTGGTGCCCTGCCAGCGCTTGCGCCAGCGTTTCATGCGGCGCACCCATTTCTGGATCATCATGGCGCGGTGGGCAACAACACCGACTTTTGGGCCTTTGGCCGAGGTACCAAGGCCGATGAGGCGATGGGCGATGACCATGCGCTCGTGCCAGATGTCCTCGATCGGGTAGCCCGGCAGGGCGCAGCTGTCGAAGGAGAGCCCTGAACCGGTGGCGGTGACGCGGTGGATCGCCCTGCGATCCAGCAGCTTGCCGGGCGCATAGGGGCGCCAGGTTTCGTCATATGCCTGCTTGAAGGTGTGAATGACGCCGCCTGAGATCATGTTGAGGCTCATGGCGAGGGGGATGCCATCTGCGCTCAGGCATTCGACCTCGTATTCCAGACCGGTATTCTGGCGAAACGCCTGCCGGATGAAACCGAAGCTGTTCGTGCGGCTCATGAGGGCGGTGCGATGGCGCCCCTTCCAGCCCGCCGCCTCAAGCCGCAGGAACTGCTCCAGCGCGGCGGCACGCCGGGGGCCGGGTTCGCTGTAAACGGCGTGTTCGATCGGCCCGAAGGCGAGCAGGCGCGCTTCGCGGCGGCGGAAATCCTTTCGGGAGTTGAGGCTTTCCTGTGCAACATATTCGCGGAAATCTGTGCCGGGCAGGGGGGCGAGAACGGCGCGCGGATAATGGGAGATCGTGACTTCGCTGCGCCCCTGCTCCTGCACAATCTTTTCCAGCAAGGCGCTGGTCGGACGTTGCACGGGCAGCATCGGCAGGCTCAGTGTTGGGCCAAGGGCTGGCGTGGAATCCAGTCGCTCCAGCATGGCGCGCAGGGCGTCGGCGGCGCAATCGGGGGCCAGAAGAGGCGTTGTCAGGCAGACATAGGGGTTCGACCACGCACTGACAGCGGAGAAGGGCAAACCCTCCCGGAGGGGCGGCGCATGAAGCGGCAGCAGCCCGACAAGGCGCTCGCCCTTGTGTACACTCAGGATCCGGATCTTGCCCGGGCGTTCAAGGTGGTCCGCGAAGGCGATCATGAAATCGGGCGCGTAAAAGGGGTTCGGATCAAGGCTGGTCCGTTCGAGCGCTGCCCAGGCCTCACGCTCGGCGGCAAAGGCCTCCACCGGGGCCAGCCGTGTCGAAAGCGGTGGGTTCACGGCGTGACCCTTTCCCGGCGGAACGGATGAATGCCCAGATGGCGACGCAGATAGACCAGCACCAGGAGGCCGCCGGTCAGCGCGCCCAGAATATTGGCGAGCGCGGCACCGCTAGCGCCCAGATGCGGGGCCAGCAGCGCGGTGCCAAGGCCCATGGTGAGGGCGGCCAGCCCGTTGGCGCGCCAGACAAGGCCGGGATGGCCGGACATGGCGAGCGCTTCATCGGCAGGGCCGATGATAAGGCGCAGGGCAACGGCGGTGATCAGGAGGGCGGCCAGCGGGCTCGCTGCCACGAAATCGGGCCCGAAAATGCGCAGCACATAGGGGCTGGCCAGCATCAGCGCGAGGCTGGCGAGCAACCCCGGCACCAAGGCCATGCGGCGTGCCTCGCCGTAAACACGGGCGATGGCGAGCGGATCGGCTTCCTGCGCGGCGCGGGCAAAGCGATGGCCCATCCCGGCGCGAATGGCGAATTCAATGAGTCCGAGCAGCGAAGCCAGCCGGGTGGCGGCAAAATACTGGCCCACTTCCGTCGGTGATACGAACAGGCCCAGCACGATCAGATCGACATTGAGGCGGGCGAGCATGGCGAGATCGGCCAGAAGCGTGGGCCCCGCTGCCCTGCGCCAGCCGGCAAGATCGTAGGCCGGGGGGGTGCTGGGCAACGCTTTTTGCACCGGCATCGACACCAGCAGCACATGGGCGAGCGCGGCCAGTGCGCTGGCGATGACGGTGGCGAGCATCACGGTCTGCGGTGCAACCGGCGGAGTGGCCACCGCCAGCCCCAGCACGATGAGAATGATCAGCCCCTGCCGCACCACATAAGGCGGGGTGAGGGCACGGATGGTCCAGCCCTGCGAGCGGGCGACACCTTCGAGATAATCGGTGAGGGCGAAAAACGGCAGCGCGAGCAGGCCAAGGCGCAACAGGGTTTCTGCCAGCGGGCCATAGGCCTGCGTCATCAGCGGGGCCATCAGGAAGCCCGCGAGTGCGGCCATCAGCGCGCCGATCGTGGTGACCATAAGCCCGGTGCGCAGGAAACCGCTGGCCAGCGCGAATTCGTTGCGCGCGTGGTACTGCGCCAGAAAACGCACCGCCAGCTCGGAAAAGCCGAGCGTGGCCAGAAAACCGCCGATGGTGAGGATATTCCACGTGATGTTGTAGGTGCCGTAATCAGCCGGGCCGAGCACCCGCGCGAGCAGGATTTGCAGCAGATAAGCAAGGCCAGCCGCCGAAAGACGCACGCCCAGCGCTGCCAGCGCATGGCCTCGCCCGCGGGCCAGCATCGCGCCCAGCCGCGCCAGAAGCGCGGGGCGATCCTGATCGGCGGTTTGCGGCATTCTTCCCCCGGTGCGGCGTTCTGGCGTGTGCTATCCGTGCCGACCTGCGACACAACTTGAGCGGCACTATGGCAGTTCGGGCGACGCAATGGGTTAAGCGACACACCTTTGTGATGCAAAAATTCTTTGTACGCGTGTCAGGTAAAGCCCTTTTTTCGACATTTGAGGCGTGCCAACCATAGATTCAGAAGAAAAGGGAGGACTGCCTGAAATGATCGCGAATGCCGCGAAGCCGTTCAATTTCGACCTTGGTGAAACCGCTGATGCCATCCGCGAAAGCGTGGCGGCTTTCTCGCAGGAGCGCATCGCGCCGCTTGCGGAGAAAGTGGATCGCGAGGACTGGTTCCCGCGGGATCTGTGGCCGGAATTCGGCGCCATGGGCCTGCTCGGCATCACCGTGCCGGAAGAAGATGGCGGCTCGGGCCTCGGCTATCTGGAGCACTGCATCGCGATGGAGGAAATCTCGCGTGCTTCCGCTTCGGTGGGGTTGTCGTATGGCGCGCATTCCAACCTCTGCGTGAACCAGCTTCGCCGCTGGGGCAATGCGGAGCAGAAGGCGCGCTACCTGCCCAAGCTGATCTCCGGTGAGCATCTGGGCGGTCTCGCGATGTCCGAACCCGGCGCAGGCTCGGACGTTGTCTCCATGAAGCTGAAGGCCGAGAAGAAGGGGGATCGCTACATCCTCAACGGCTCGAAGATGTGGATCACCAATGGTCCTTCCGCCGAGACGCTGATCGTTTATGCCAAGACGGACCCGACTGCGGGTCCGAAGGGGATGTCGGCCTTTATCATCGAGAAAGGCTTCAAGGGCTTTTCGGTGGCGCAGAAGCTCGACAAGCTTGGCATGCGTGGCTCGGAAACCGGCGAACTGGTGTTTCAGGATTGCGAAGTGCCTGAGGAGAACCGCCTCTCGGATGAGGGCAAGGGCGTCAATATCCTCATGTCGGGCCTTGATTACGAGCGTGCAGTGCTCGCGGCAGGCCCGCTCGGCATCATGCAGGCGGCGCTCGACATCGTGCTGCCCTATGTGCACGAGCGCAAGCAGTTCGGCCGTTCCATCGGCGAGTTCCAGCTGGTGCAGGGCAAGGTCGCGGATATGTATGTCGGCATGAACGCCTGCCGCGCCTATGTCTATGCGGTGGCCAAGGCCTGCGATCGCGGCGAGACCACGCGCGAGGATGCCGCCGGTGCCATTCTTTATGCAGCCGAGAAAGCCACGAAAGTGGCGCTCGATGCCATCCAGCTGCTGGGTGGCAACGGCTACATCAACGAATATCCCACGGGCCGCCTGCTGCGCGATGCCAAGCTCTACGAGATCGGGGCTGGCACGTCGGAAATCCGCCGCATGCTGATCGGGCGCGAGCTGTTCGGCAAATACGCCTGAGGCTTGAAAACAAATGGCGCCGGCGATCGGGGTTGATCGCCGGCGCCATCGATTGCCGGGGGGAGGGGGCCGACCCGGCGCTACCGTGTGAGGCGTGCGTTGAGGTTCTTGTAGCGAACCACCATCGCATCTGCGATCTTGTTGACCATATTGGTGTTTCCGTCGTTGAGCGTGCCGCCGCACATGTAGCCGGCCAGCGAACGGGCGGTGGACCATGAGTTGTTGTTGCACAGACCGAAATGCACCAGCATGCGGTTGGCCTGATCAATCAGACCCGAATTGTTCCAGTTGGCGACAAAGCCGGTGACCGAGCGCGGCATGTTGGCCGGGTAGAGCGGCTTGCCGACCGACGGGCCGTGATTGATGGGCAGGGCGTCGGCATCCGACCACAGCACAATGACGGGATAGATCGCATCGGCCTTGTAAGAGGTACCCGGAATGGTGTCGTTCTTCTTCCACCAAGCGGAATTCATGCCCTCGTTGATGCACTCGTAGCCGCTTTCGGGAAGGTCGCCACCACCAGCCGCATTCTCGGTGCCCAGAAAGGTCGTCAGGCTGCTCTTGCCCGCGGGCATCTCGAAGAAAGCCGATTTCGACATAGGCTTAGGGTTCTTGTACCAGCCATAGCCCCAGTAATAGGTCGAGGTGTCGTCATCGACGGCAAAATCGCGGTAGAAGACGGCCCGGATGCGGGTGTAGTCAAACTTCTCAAGCCCGCGCGTGGTGAGCGCGTTGTTCAGGTCGTCCGAGAAGCTGTTGGCGCGCGCTTTGACCGAGTTGATGGTGTTCTGCATCGAGCCGGTGGCGTCGATGCAGAAGACCACATCGAGCACGCGGCGAATGGTCACGGTCGCGAGCTGTGCGGTTGAGGTGACAGAGATTTCCCAGCCGCCGGGCAGGAATTCCGAGAATTTCGGGCTGTAGTTAGCGGTTGCCGTTACCACGACATTGCCGTTGGTGACTGCCACATTCACTGTGGCCACCGGCAGGTTGGCTTCCTTCGCCTGCTGGTTGAACCATGTCTTGGCGCGGGCCTGACGGGCGGAGTCCGCGTCGGTTGCCGAGGCCGTTGCACCGGCAAGCGCGGCAGCATCGGCAATACGCTGGTAGCGCGAGCGCTTTTCTGAAACATCCGAAAAGCTGACGGCCAAGCCGAACAGCGAGATGACAGGGATGAGCGCGAGCGAGTACATGACCGCGATTGAGCCCTGCCGCTCGTTTTTCCAGCGGCGGAAAACAGATCTGAGGGAGGCAAGAACAGCGTGTGTCATGCCCCGTAATTACAATCTAAAGTTGTATAAAGTCTGAAATGGATTGTGCGGAAACAGCGAGGACGACGCTTTTTGGCGTCGTCCTCGCAAATTTCAGCGATGGTTGTGGCGCTTACCGCGCGATGCGCAGTTTGCTGAGCTGCCCGGCGATCTTTTCGAAAACGGGCGTCAGCTGGGAAGCCTGCGTGACGCTGTAGTAGTTTTCCGCGCTTGAGGCGCACCCCTTGAGCAGGTTGGCGTTCCCGTCGATCAGGCGCACGGTGTACACTGTCAGCCCCTTCGCCTTGGCCGATGCGCAGGCTGCGCGGGTGCGGGCGTCGATCTGGCTCGAATCGTAGGAGAAGCGGTCCTGCGTGTTTTCGCCGTCGGTCAGCACGATCAGGGCGCGCACCAGCCCTTCCGTACCCTCCGGGCTCGCCGTTGTCATCGGCTCGCTCGGCGTCAGGGCGTGCATGCCCCAGGTGAAACCGAGAGTCACGTTGGTCATGCCGGATGCGATCATGGTGTCCGCAGCATCGCTGATCTTGGACAAATCCGAGGTCAGCGGGATCATGGCCGCGAGGTTGCCGCAGGAGACGGCCTGATACTCCCAGGTCGGCTGGTTTCCGTTGCCGTTACCCCAGCCATAATGGTTGCCGTTGTTGTATCGCTGGACCCATGTGCCCCATTGAAAGAGCGTGGCAGCATTGCCGGCAACTGGCGGGCTGTCATTCGTATTATAGGGTTCGTCGCGATCCGTGATGCAGCCGTTCCAGTTGTTGGGGCGCGGCTCCGCGAAGATCCAATCGGGCAGATCGTTCTTGTTGGCCCGCACCGCCGTAGTGAAGGGGATCATCGCGATCTTGGTGGGCGCCTTGTTCTTGGCAGGATCCTGCATGTAGGTCACCAGCGCCTTGACGGCCTTTTTCAGCTCGGTGATCTTGCCGGACTGTGCCATCGAGCCGGTGTTGTCGAGCGCCAGCGCTATCTCCAGCTTGGTCGAAGACTGGCGCGACACCGTGACCGAGGATTTCACGGCCATCTTGTCCATGCCGACAAAGCCGCCAAAATTGAGGGTCACGAGGCCGGTGCCGTCAATGACCACCTCCTTGGAATTCACGCGTGCGTTGATCTGCAGGCTCTCCACCGGCATGCCGCCGACCTTCTTGGCATAGGTCATGGCGCGTGCGTTGACCTGCGCGGGATTCATGGTGTCGACATCGCCATCCTTGGCGAGCGCCAAGGCGGAGGCGTCGAGAATCTGCTGGAGCGTCGAGCGGCTGCCAAGAGTCTTGGAATAATCCGTGGCCATCGCCAACACCGTGACAATGGGGATCATCGCTAGTGAAAACGTCACGCCGATTGAGCCGCGACGATTGCGCGTGAACCTGCCGAGACGTTTGATGAGCGGTGCCATTCTGCAGCTCCGGATCCTTCTGAAGCCCCGGAGAATGCCTGAGGGGAATTTCGATTTGTCTAAATTCCTGAGTTAACCGACCGACACCCCAATAGCTTAAAAACTGCAGTAATTTAGGCATAAGACGAAAACCCTGCGCGCCCCTTGGCGCGAGGGTGGTTCGATACCCTTTTGTAAGGCGCGAAATCAGTCGTGGCGTGGTTGGGCGAGGCGATAGACGCCGCGGAAATCATCCGGGTCGGCGATCTTGCCTTTGCGCAGGATGACGAGTTGACCGCTCTTGGCCATGTCGATGGCGGTGCGGCGTACGCCGGGCATCAGGCGGCTCCACTGATCCGGGTGGCTGCCACCCAGCGCGCGGGCAATATCTGACGGGCACAGGCTTTTGCCCGGCGCGAGCGCGCCGATCTGCCGCACAAGTTCTGCGCGCAGGGCGGCTGCGTCCATCGAGTGAGAATCGTCCCCGGTCATGGCTCCTGAGGTGCAGGCTGGCGTCAGTCCCGTCAAGGCGTTCGTGCCGAACGAGGTGCCGACCTTGCCGAATTTCGCGAAACTGGATTTCTCATGCTGCTGAAAAATTTATCTCTTTTTCGAGACGACGCACAAAGTCGACACAGGCGGGATGACCTCAATACATCGCTAAAGGATTGCGGTTAGTTTGATGGGCGTTACAACTCTGAAGACTTCCTGTCTCGATTCGGATCGCTCATGCCGCCCACCATAAAAAAGGGGTTCAAGGCGCTTGTCGCCGAGGCCAATGCCATGGTCACGACGCTGAGCCTCGACGAGGCGCGTGCGCTGCACGGGCGCGAGAGTGTTCTGTTCGTGGATCTGCGTGATCCGCGGGAGTTGGAGCGTGAAGGGCGCATTCCCGAGGCCTTCCACTGCCCGCGTGGCATGCTGGAATTCTGGATCGACCCGGAAAGTCCCTATGCAAAGCCGCAGTTCCAGAAGGATGTGACCTTCGTGTTCTTCTGTGGTGGCGGGTGGCGCTCTGCGCTGGCCGCGCGCACGGCGCAGGATATGGGACTGGAGCTTGTCGCCCATGTCGATGGTGGATTCAGCGCCTGGAAGAAATCCGGCGCTCCGGTGATTTTGCCGGAAAAGTCATAAGGAAGAAGCAAAAATGCCCAGCACCAATATCGGTGTACAGCACAAGTGGCCGCCCAAGCTGACACTGGTGATCGGTAACAAGAATTATTCGAGCTGGTCGCTGCGCCCCTGGCTGGCCATGGCGGCCACCGGCGTTCCCTTTGCCGAGGTGCTGATCCCGCTCGATTTTCCGAACTCGAAGCAGCAGATCCTGCAATATTCCCCCACGGGACTCGTGCCGGCGCTCAAGTACGGCCACCTCATCCTGTGGGAGTCGCTCTCGATCATCGAGTTCGTGAACGACAAGCACCCCGAGGCCAAGCTGTGGCCGGAGGAGCAGGAGCTGCGCGCGCTCGCCCGGTCGATGTCGATGGAGGTTCACTCCGGCTATCAGGCGCTGCGCGCCCATTGCCCGATGAACCTGCGCCGTCGCGCCGTGCGTCGCCTGACGGCCGATGTGGAAAATGATGTCTCGCGCCTGATTGCGCAGTGGAAGCAGATGCGCACCGAGTTTGGCGGCAACGGCCATTTCCTTTTTGGCGAGTTCGGTGCCGTGGATGCCATGTTTGCGCCGATTGCGGCGCGCATCCGCTCGTATGAGATTCCGGTGGATCGCAATGCGGCGGATTATGTCGATGCCATTCTCAACCTGCCCGCCTTCCACATGTGGTATCAGGCGGCGGTGGCCGAGCCGTGGCGCATTCCCTCGACCGATAACATCGACAAGCTGCGGCCCGTGCTCGGACGCTGACGTGAGCACAGGCACAGCGCCTGTCAACTGCCTGAGATGACAGAAATTGCGAAAATACCGCCCCGCAAGGGCGGTATTTTGCGTTGAATGGCGCGGTTTATCCCCTAAAAATGCGCCCCAAACGGACAAACATAAGATATTGCCGGGGGAAGCATGGCCATCCTTAAATCGTCATTCGAGCGTGGTTCGGCCGAAGCGCAGGCCAATGCCAAAGCCTGGGACGAGTTGCGCGCCGAACTGGTGGAAAAACGCCGCATCGCAGCGCTCGGCGGGCCGGAAAAAGCGCGCGAGCGCCACACCGCACGCGGCAAGCTGCTCCCGCGGGATCGCGTGCAGGGGCTGATTGATCCCGGTTCGGCTTTCCTCGAAGTTGGCCAGCTGGCTGCCAACGGCATGTACGAGGGCGATATCCACGGCGCGGGCATGATCTGCGGTGTGGGCCGCGTCGAGGGGCGCGAGGTGATGGTGGTGGCCAATGATGCCACGATCAAGGGCGGCACCTATTATCCCATGACGGTGAAGAAGCATCTGCGCGCGCAGGAAATTGCCCGCGAGAACCGCCTTCCTTGCGTCTATCTCGTTGATTCCGGCGGTGCGAACCTGCCGCATCAGACCGATGTTTTCCCGGATCGCGAGCATTTCGGCCGCATCTTCTTCAATCAGGCGCGTCTTTCGGGCGCGGGCATTCCGCAGATCGCGGTGGTAATGGGCTCGTGCACGGCGGGCGGCGCCTATGTGCCGGCCATGTCGGACGAGACCATCATCGTGCGCAATCAGGGCACCATCTTCCTCGGGGGGCCTCCGCTGGTCAAAGCCGCGACCGGTGAAGTCGTTTCCGCCGAGGATCTGGGCGGGGCGGATGTCCATGCCCGTCGTTCCGGCGTGGCGGACCATTATGCGGCGGATGATGCCCATGCGCTGGCGCTGGCGCGCCGGGTGGTGGCCAACCTCAACTCGCGCAAGAACGTCGATATTGCACTCTCCGAGCCGGAGGCACCGCTTTACGATATCAATGAGCTGGAAGCGCTGGTCCCGACGGATCTGAAGCGTCAGTACGACATCCGCGAGGTCATCGCGCGCATCGTCGATGGCTCGCGCTTTGATGAGTTCAAGGCGCTTTACGGCACCACGCTGGTGACGGGCTTTGCCTCGATCCATGGCATTCCCGTGGGCATTATCGCCAACAACGGCATTCTCTTCTCGGAAAGCGCCATGAAGGGCGCGCATTTCATCGAGCTGTGCTGCCAGCGCCGCATTCCGCTGCTGTTCCTCCAGAACATCTCCGGCTTCATGGTCGGCAGCCAGTATGAGGCGGGCGGGATCGCCAAGGATGGTGCCAAGCTGGTGACGGCGGTGGCCTCTGCGGAAGTGCCCAAGATCACCCTGCTGGTGGGGGGCTCGTTCGGTGCGGGTAACTACGGCATGTGCGGGCGCGCCTATTCGCCCCGTTTCCTGTTCTCGTGGCCTAATTCCCGTATCTCGGTGATGGGCGGCGAGCAGGCCGCTTCCGTGCTGGCCACGGTCAAGCGCGACAACATCGAGCTTGAGGGCAGGAGCTGGTCCGCCGAAGAGGAGGAAAAGTTCAAGGCACCCATCCGCGCCAAATACGAGGAAGAGGGATCGCCTTATCACGCCACCGCGCGGTTGTGGGATGACGGGATTATCCTGCCCTCTGAGACGCGGCGCGTGCTCGCGCTGGCCTTCTCGGCCTGCCTCAATGCGCCGATTCCGGAGACGCGCTTCGGCGTCTTCCGGATGTAATGGCAGCGTTTTCCGCACAAGAGCGCGCCCTGCTGCTCGCTGTCAAAGGTGTCGGGCCGACGGTGATCCGTCGGCTCGAAGAAGCGGGCATTTCCGATTTTCCGACATTGGCCGAACAGGATGCCGGGGTGCTGAGCCGCGAGATCGCCGCGCGTCTTGGCGGCACCTGCTGGCGAAACTCGCCGCTGGCACGGGCAGCGCTGACGGGCGCGATTGTTGCTGCGCGTGAGGCCCTCAAAGCCTGAAATACCACCTCCGTGCGCAACTGGTGCGCGCAATGAGTTGTGGTGATCTCAGTATTGATCTGGCCCTGATCCTCGCGGAATATTGTCCTTTAATGCTTTGTCTTGCAATGATTTTGCTCAAAAATGGACGGCCATGGCGGCTTTGGTGCTGTTTTGTGCTGCATTGCAGTAGGTTGGTTGTGCCGTGGTGGCGGCGTGTTGGCTGCTTAACGACTGCGTAAGGAATGTTGACAAAACGCAACCGGGGGTAGCTAATTCAGTTGTGGTTTGCGCGATTCGCGCCGGAGTAGAAGACGACGACAAAACCCCACAAGAGGGAGAAGCCAGATGGACATTGCTCTGCTTTATCGCGCGCGCCTCGCTTCGCCGTCCTCATCGTTTTTCTCGCTTCGCCTGTCCGATCTGGCCGAGGAGCGTGTCTCTCTCGGCGTGACCGGCTTCCTCCTGATGGCGGATGGCTATGCCTATGAGTTGCTGGAGGGGGAATTCTCTGCCGTTTCCGGCGCTTTCGCCTCTGTGCTTGCCGCCGATGAGCTTGGCGATATCGAGATGCTCTCCAACGCCACCATTACTCGTCGCGCGTGCCAGCAATGGGCCCATGGTTTTCTGGATGACGAAGCTGAGGTGCCGTCCGATCTCGCGGCCAAAGTGCAGATGCTCCATCACTTCGCCAACCGGTTCGGCTCGTCCCAACCGGTGCTGCGTGATTTCCTCGCACGGATCGGGCAGGACATCACCAGCCCGGCGTGCCGCCTGCCGCGTGTATCGGAAGTGCAATACGCTCTGGCGGGCTGACCGGTTCCTCCTGCCCCTGTTTTGGGGGCACCTGGGGCATTCTGGGGGGAATGCCCCTTATTTTTCGCCCTTTGATATGTGCAGAAGGACTGGGCGTGATGGCCAGGTATTTGCGCATTTTCCCCGCGTAAACCCGTAGCCAGCGCCCTCGCAAATGGTCTAAGGGCAGGGTTCCATTTTCGAGAGGAGCCCTTGATGGCCAGCATCACCCGCATCGAACCCGGCCCGCGCATGTCGCAGGCTGTTACCTATGGCGACATGGTTTATCTCGCCGGTATCGTGGCGAAGAACCCGAAGGAAGACATTTCCTCGCAGGTTTCGCAGGTTCTGGCCGAAATCGACCGCCTGCTCGCGCTCGCCGGTTCCAGCAAGTCCAAGATTCTCACCGCGCAGATCCTGCTGGCGGACATGAAGGATTTCGGCGCCATGAACGCGCTGTGGGAGCCGTGGATCGACCCGGCGAACCCGCCCGCCCGCGCCACCCTTCAGGCCCCGCTCGTGACGCCCGATTACAAGATCGAGATTATCGTCACTGCGGTGAAGTGAGCGCTTCTGCGCCTTGCCGAAAAGAAAAAGCCGCGGTGGGAACCGCGGCTTTTTTTTTG
Source organism: Pseudomonadota bacterium (assembly GCA_020161475.1). Taxonomy (GTDB): domain Bacteria; phylum Pseudomonadota; class Alphaproteobacteria; order Rhizobiales; family Beijerinckiaceae; genus Rhabdaerophilum. The sequence continues at coordinate 18,835 of JAIUNQ010000033.1, forward strand.
CCCTGAGGTGGGGGGACCCTTGGGCAGCAAGACGATTGGAGGCACGCCTTTTGCCAGATCAACCCGCGCGCCCTCAAAATGTTCCCTATTCGGGTTTTGTTTTTGCGCCATCCCCCAGCGCCCGCTGCATCGTCACCTGATCAAGCCAGCGGCCGAACTTGAAGCCGACATCCTTGACCACACCGGTGTGTTTGAACCCCAACGCCTTGTGCAGGTTGATGGAGCCGAGGTTGTTGCTGTCTCCGATGACGGCGATCATCTGGCGATAACCGCGCACCTCGCATTCCTGAATGAGGCGGGCGAGAAGGGCGCGGCCCACACCCCGCCCATGCATGCGCGGCGAGACATAGATCGAATCTTCCACCGTGAAGCGATAGGCCGGGCGCGGGCGATATTTGCCAGCATAGCAATAGCCCACGATGTGCCCGTCATGCTCGGCCACAAGGT
>JAIUNQ010000034.1 GCA_020161475.1 Pseudomonadota bacterium
GTAACGCTACCGAATCCCGCCCGGTAATTCCGTCTGAAAGTCCGCATGTGACACCTCCCAGCGACCCCGCTGCCCGCAACACCCACCTGGCCTATCTCGCCATGATCGGGGCGGTCCTCATCTTCGGTGCCAATTTCGCGATCTCGCGTCATGGCCTGCAAAACGGTTTGACGCCGAATGATATGCTCCTGCTGCGCTTTCTGGTGGCGGGCATCGTGCTCTTGCCGCTGGTGCTCAAGGCGGGCCTCAAGGACGCCTGCGGCATCGGCTGGGGCAGGGGGCTGGTGCTCACCGTGATGAGCGGCCTGCCCATGAGCACCTTCATGATGGTGGGCCTCAAATACGCCCCGGCAGCGCATGGGGCCACCATTGCCCCCGGCACCGTCACCACCATCGGCGCGCTGGGCGGCTGGCTGCTGTTCGGGGCCAAACCCACGCGGGCACTGGCCGTCGGCATCGCCATTGTGCTGTGCGGCCTCGCGCTCATCGGCTTTTCAGGCACCCAATCGCCCTTGCCGCACACCACCTTCGGGGATTTGTGCTTTCTCGGCGTCGGGCTGTTCTGGGGCGGTTATCCGCTGCTGTTGCAGCTGTGGAAGATCGACGGTTTGCTCGCCGTCGCACTGCTCTCGGTCCTTTCGGCCATTCTGGTGATTCCGGTCTATTTTCTCACCGGGGGCGGCACCATCGCCACTGCACCGCTCAGCACGATCCTGATCCATGGCATCAATCAGGGCATCCTGAACGTGGTGATCGGGCTGTGGCTCTGGGCCTATGCGGTCAAAACCGTGGGCGTTTCCAGCGCGGGGCGCTTTCCGCCGCTGATTCCCGTCATCGGTACGATCTGCGCGATTCCCCTGCTGGGCGAGTGGCCAGTACCACTGCAATGGGCGGGCGTGGGGTTGATCTGCACCGGGCTTTTCATCACCACATTGCGCAAGGCCTGAGGCGTCGGATCACCCTTCCTTAACCCTGCGCGCGGATACTGCGGGCATGATTATCCGCACTCGTCAGCGCCGCATCGTCTATTTTCTCGCGTTCCAGATGGTAGCCTGGGGCGCGGCGGCCTATTTCGCGCATTCCGCCTACACCGGCAATCGCGGCATTGTGGCCAAGAACGAAGCAAAGAAGCAAACCGCTGAAATTCTGGCGCAAATCGCGCTGGCAAAGGACGAGCGTGCCGCCTGGGAGCGCCGGGTCAACCAGATCCGCGGCCCGGAAGTGGACCGTGATCTGCTGGACGAGCGCCAGCGCGCGATGTTGAATCTGGCTCACAAGAACGATCTGATTATCCAGCTCGAGCGCTGAACCATCCACGCCTGGCGTGCAGCGCAAGCCCGCTCTGCAACCACTCGAAGGCCTTTGCGCGCCCCTCCGTGAGGGATGACCGACCGGTCAAATATTACGCTCAGCAGTCCTGCGTACAGACCTGCAAAAAGCGCAACCCTCATTTCCAAATTCAGCAATTTCGAGTTTTGCGGCGCAATATAAGGCGCCCCAGAGGCTTGGATATGCGATTTGCGCATAAGATGCTTGTCGGACCGCCGCTTCCGCGCCACACTCCTTTCTGTAACCAATAAGGGACCAGCGCCACAGCAGATGGCGCAGGTAAAAACAACGGGTCGAAACCTAAGCGAGGGGAACCATGGCATCGCCTGCGGCCAAGAAGACTGCTGCCTCCACTTCTGTCAAAGCTCCGCGTCCGTTCACCAAGGAACAGGACCTGCGCGCCTACAACGACATGCTGATGATCCGCCGCTTCGAGGAGAAGGCCGGTCAGCTCTACGGCATGGGCCTCATCGGCGGCTTCTGCCACCTCTACATCGGTCAGGAAGCAGTCGTCGTCGGCATGCAGATGGCCTCCAAACCCGGCGATCAGGTCATCACCGGCTACCGTGACCACGGCCACATGCTCGTCTGCGGCATGGAAGCCAACGGCGTCATGGCCGAGCTCACGGGCCGCAAGGGCGGTTACTCGAAGGGCAAGGGCGGCTCGATGCATATGTTCAGCCGCGAGAAGCACTTCTACGGCGGCCACGGCATCGTCGGCGCACAGGTGGCACTCGGCACCGGCCTCGCCTTCGCCAACCGCTACCGCGACAACGGCTCGGTCTCCATGGCCTACTTCGGCGATGGCGCGGCCAACCAGGGCCAGGTCTACGAGAGCTTCAACATGGCCGAGCTGTGGAACCTGCCGGTCATCTACGTGATCGAAAACAACCGCTACGCCATGGGCACCGCCGTTTCGCGCGCCTCCGCCCAGCAGGATTTCTCAAAGCGCGGCCTGTCCTTCAACATCCCCGGCGAGCAGGTGGACGGCATGGATGTGCAGGCGGTCTATGAGGCCGGCCTTCGCGCCATGGAGCACGCCCGCTCCGGCAAAGGCCCCTACATCCTCGAAATGCAGACCTACCGCTATCGCGGCCACTCCATGTCCGACCCGGCGAAGTATCGCTCGAAGGACGAGGTGGACAAGATGCGCAACGAGCATGACCCCATCGAGCAGGTGAAAGAGCGCCTTCTGAAGAAGCACAAGGTGACCGAGGACGAGATCAAGAAGATCGAGGCCGAGGTGCGCCGCGTCGTCAACGAGAGCGCGGAATTCGCGACCTCCGATCCCGAGCCGGATGTCTCCGAGCTCTGGACCGACATCACGCTCTGAATTCCGCCAGAAGGGGCGGCCCACGCCCCTCGCGTCCCCCAGACGAACGATCCCTTCCGCTGACAGCCCATGATGCTGACCGGAACGGGGCCTGCAAGACGAGGTAATTCGCCATGCCGATCGACATTCTCATGCCCGCCCTCTCGCCCACCATGGAAAAGGGCAATCTCGCCAAATGGGTGAAAAACGAGGGCGACAAGGTAAAACCCGGTGACGTCATCGCCGAAATCGAAACCGACAAGGCCACCATGGAAGTGGAAGCCGTCGATGAAGGCGTGATCGCCAAGATCCTCGTGCCCGCTGGCGCGCAGGATGTGGCGGTCAACACAAAGATCGCCATTCTGGCCGGCGAGGGCGAGGATGCTTCCGCTGCCGCCTCGGCTGCGGCCGCGCCTGCAGCTGCTCCCGCCGCTGCCACTCCGGCTGCTGCCGCGCCGACGGTTGCCGCCGCGCCCAAGACCGAAATTCCGGCCTATGACGCGGGCTCTGAGATCCCGCCGGGCACCGAAATGGTGAAAACCACGGTGCGCGAAGCGCTGCGTGACGCCATGGCCGAGGAAATGCGCCGTGACGGCGATGTCTTCGTCATGGGCGAGGAAGTCGCGGAATATCAGGGCGCCTACAAGATCACCCAAGGGCTGCTGCAGGAATTCGGTGCCAAGCGCGTCATCGACACCCCCATCACCGAGCATGGCTTCGCGGGCATCGGCGTCGGCGCGGCGCTCACGGGCTTGAAGCCCATCGTCGAGTTCATGACCTTCAACTTCGCCATGCAGGCGATTGACCATATCATCAACTCTGCCGCCAAAACCCTCTATATGTCCGGCGGCCAGCTCGGCTGCCCGATCGTGTTCCGTGGCCCGAACGGCGCCGCTGCGCGCGTTGCCGCCCAGCACTCGCAGGATTATGCGGCTTGGTATTCACAGATTCCGGGCCTCAAGGTTATCCAGCCCTACACGGCGGCGGATGCGAAGGGGCTTCTCAAGGCCGCAATCCGCGACCCCAACCCGATCATCTTCCTTGAGAACGAGATCCTCTACGGCCAGCAGTTCGAAGTGCCGAAGATGGATGACTTCGTGCTCCCCATCGGCAAGGCGCGCGTGGCGCGTCACGGCAAGGATGTCACGCTCGTCTCCTTCGGCATCGGCATGACCTACGCCATGAAGGCGGCGGAAGCGCTGGCCTCCGAGGGCATCGAGGCTGAGGTAATCGACCTGCGCACCATCCGCCCGATGGATGTCGCCACCGTGGTCCGCTCCATCCAGAAGACCAACCGCTGCGTGGCGATTGAAGAGGGCTGGCCCCAGTCGGGCGTCACCGCCGAAATCGGCATGAAGATCATGGAAGAGGCCTTCGATTACCTCGATGCCCCCGTGATCCGCGTCACCGGCAAGGATGTGCCCATGCCCTATGCCGCCAACCTCGAAAAGCTGGCCCTGCCCAACGTGGCAGAGGTGGTGGCTGCGGCCAAAGCCGTGCTCTACCGCTGATTCAGCAGGCAAAAGGGAGAAAACACCATGTCGATCAAGATCCTGATGCCCGCGCTTTCGCCCACCATGGAAAAGGGCAACCTTGCCAAGTGGCTGAAGAAGGAAGGCGATAAAATCAAATCCGGCGATGTGATCGCCGAAATCGAAACCGACAAGGCGACGATGGAAGTCGAAGCCGTCGATGAAGGCATCCTCGCCAAAATCGTTGTCGAGGCTGGCGCGCAGGACGTGGCGGTCAACACCCTCATCGCGCTGATTGCGGAAGAGGGCGAGGACCCCAAGTCTGTCACCACTGGCGGCGCAGCGCCCGCTCCGGCACCGGCTGCGGCAGTTTCCGCACCTGCCGCTTCTGCTCCTGCCGTTTCTTCTTCCGCCGCCTCCGCTTCTGGTGGCAACCGCGTCTTCGCCTCGCCGCTCGCCAAGCGCATTGCGAAAGAGGCTGGCGTTGATCTTGCCGCCATCAAGGGCTCTGGCCCCCATGGCCGCGTGGTGATGGCCGATGTGGAAGCCGCCAAAGCCGGTGGCGGCGCCAAAGCTGCGCCCGCTGCTGCTCCCGCTTCTGCGCCTGCTGCTGCCCCTGCTGCGCTGGCCTCCGGCCCCTCGGCGGATTCGATCAAGAAGCTCTTCAAGGAAGGCTCCTACGAGGAAATCCCGCACGACGGCATGCGCAAGACGATTGCGCGCCGCCTGCTCGAATCCAAGCAGACCGTGCCGCATTTCTACCTCACGGTGGATTGCGAACTCGATGCCCTGCTGGCCCTGCGCGAGCAGCTCAACAAGGCGGCCCCGGAGAAGAACGGCAAGCCGGCTTACAAGCTCTCGGTCAACGATATGGTGATCAAGGCGATGGCGATGGCCCTCAAGGCCGTGCCCGATGCCAACGTGAGCTGGACCGAAAACGCCATGCTCAAGCACAAGCACGCCGATGTGGGCGTCGCGGTGTCGATCCCCGGCGGTCTCATCACCCCGGTGATCCGCGGCGCCTGCCACAAGACGGTCTCCGCCATCTCCAACGAGATGAAGGATCTTGCCGCCCGCGCCAAGGACCGCAAACTGAAACCCGAGGAATATCAGGGCGGCACCACCGCCGTGTCCAACCTTGGCATGTTCGGCGTCAAGGACTTCGCGGCCATCGTCAACCCGCCGCACGCCACCATTCTGGCGGTGGGCGCGGGCGAAAAGCGCCCGGTGGTGAAGAACGGCGAACTGGCGGTCGCCACCGTCATGTCCGTCACGCTCTCCACCGACCATCGCGCTGTCGATGGCGCGCTCGGCGCCGAGCTGATGCAGGCGTTCAAGCGCTTCATCGAAAGCCCGATGAGCATGCTGGTCTGAGAAAGCGAAAAACAGCCCGCAATGGGCGCTATGAGACGCTCCGGCGCTCGAAAAGCTCCCGTTGCGTTGTGGCTGACGCTTTCTCCTGTCCGATTTTCAAAGACAGAGGGCCATCATGAAAACCATCCTCATCTTCGGTGACAGCATCACCTGGGGCTCCAACCCTGAGGCGGGCGGGGCGCGCCATGCGCGCGAAAACCGCTGGCCGACCGTGTTGGGGCAGGGGCTGGGCGCGGGCGTCGAGATCATCGTGGAGGCCATGCGCGGCCGCACCACCGCCTTTGACGATCACCTCGTTGATGGCGACCGCAACGGCGCGCGCATCCTGCCCACGCTGCTCTATTCGCACGCTCCGCTCGATCTGGTGATTCTGATGCTGGGCTGCAACGACATGAAGCCGGGAATCGCCGGGGACTCATCCTCGGCTTATCTGGGCATGAAGCGTTGCCTCGAAATCGTAACATCCCACAACCCGCGCCTGCCGGGCGCGGTGAAGCCGCCCAAGGTTTTGCTGGTGGCCCCACCGCCGCAGGTCGCCACGCGCGATCCCTTCTACGCCACGCTCTTCGGCCCCTTTGCGGTGAGCGAAAGCGCAAAGCTGGCAAGCCTTTATGGCGCGCTGGCGGTGGAGTTCGACTGCGCCTTCTTCGATGCCTCGAAGGTGGCGAGCGCCCATCCCGCAGATGGCGTGCATCTCGATGCCGCCAACACGCGGGCCATCGGGCAGGCGCTGATCGCGCCTGTACGAGCACTTCTGGACTTTTGACGGTTATCAAGGAGGTCGATCACGGCTAGCATAGGCTCGTTTCCAAGGGGGCAAACCCCGGACCACAAAGGAAGAGACGAAGTGAGCCACACGCCGAACGAACTGATCACCGAATTTCCGGAACACGCCTTCAAGATCACGACTTTGAAGACCAAGGAACCGCATTTCGCGCGTCTCTACGAGGAATACCACGAGATCAACCGCGCGATTCACCGCGCCGAGACCAACATCGAGCCGACCGACGATGTGCACCTCGAAGAGATGCGCAAGAAGCGGCTGAAACTGAAAGACGAGCTTTACGGCATGCTCACCGCGTAACGGGATGCCCCCGTTCCGGTGACGGAGGAAAAAGGGGGCACCATGTCGCAATACGATATCATCATCATCGGTTCCGGTCCGGGTGGCTATGTCAGCGCCATCCGGGCTGCCCAGCTCGGGTTCAAGACCGCCATCGTCGAGCGCGAGCACCTCGGCGGCATCTGCCTCAACTGGGGCTGCATTCCCACCAAAGCGCTGCTGCGCTCGGCGGAAATCCTGCATTACGCGCAGCACGCCAAGAACTACGGCCTCAAGCTCGAAGGCTCGATCACGCCGGACGCCACCGAGGTGGTCAAACGCTCACGCGGGGTTTCGGCGCGCCTCAACGGCGGCGTGGCCTATCTCATGAAGAAGAACAAGATCGACGTCATCTGGGGTGAAGCCAAGCTCACCAAGCCGGGTGAGATCGTCGTGGCTGACACCAAAAAAGCGCCGATGCTGCCGCAGAACCCGGTGCCCAAGGGCGTTCTGGGCGCAGGCACCTATTCGGCCAAGCACATCATTGTCGCCACCGGCGCGCGCCCGCGCGTGCTCCCCGGCATCGAGCCGGATGGCAAGCTGATCTGGACCTATTTCGAGGCAATGGTACCGCCCGCGATCCCCAAGTCGCTCATCGTGATGGGCTCGGGCGCGATCGGTATTGAATTTGCCAGCTTCTACAAGACCATGGGCGCCGATGTCACAGTGGTCGAGGTGATGCCGAACATCATGCCGGTGGAAGATGTCGAGATCTCCGGCATTGCCCGCAAGGCGCTGGAAAAGCAGGGCATGAAGATCCTCACCTCCACCAAGGTGTCGAAGGTGGAGAAGGGCGCCAATTCCGTCACCGCCCACGTTGAGGACGACAAGGGCAACAAGCAGGTGATCACCGCCGAGCGCATGATCTCCGCCGTGGGCGTTGTCGGCAACATCGAGAACCTCGGCCTTGAGGCGCTGGGCGTCAAAACCGATCGCGGCTGCGTGGTGATCGACGATTACTGCCGCACCAACGTGCCGGGCCTCTATGCCATCGGCGATGTGGCCGGCCCGCCCATGCTGGCGCACAAGGCCGAGCATGAGGGCGTGATGTGCGTGGAGCACATCAAGGGCCTGCACGTTCACCCCATGGACAAGCTCAAGATTCCGGGCTGCACCTACCTCCATCCGCAAGTGGCCTCCGTCGGTCTCACCGAGGCAAAAGCCAAGGAAAAGGGTTACGACATCCGCGTCGGACGCTTCTCCTTCGGGGCCAACGGCAAGGCCATCGCGCTGGGCGAAGACAACGGCCTTGTGAAGACCATCTTCGACAAGAAGACCGGCCAGTTGCTGGGCGCGCATATGGTGGGCGCTGAGGTGACCGAGCTGATTCAGGGCTTTGTGGTCGCCATGGGGCTGGAGACCACCGAGGAAGATTTGATGCACACCATCTTCCCGCACCCCACGCTTTCCGAGATGATGAAAGAGAGTGTTCTCGACGCTTATGGGCGCGCACTAAACGCGTAACGCTGTATTAGGCGAAAAAACGCATCAAATTCGCGCTTTGGTTGCAATCGGTGTAATATCCTTCGCGTACGGAATGTCTCCGTACGCGGGGGGCATCAACACTGGGAGCAAAGCCATGTCGGGCGTACCGGCTATTGTTATCACGCTTATTTTTGGCGCTATCGCCGGGTTTCTGGCCAGCGCCATCACCGGTGGCAGTGGCGGCCTGATCCGCAACATTATCGTGGGCCTGATCGGCGCCATCGTGGGGCATTTTGTGCTGCGCTATGTCGGCGTCAGCCTCAACGGTCCGGTGCTTCAGGCACTGGCCTCGGCCGTCGTGGGCGGCGTCATTGTCATCCTGCTGGGCCGATTTCTGGGCGGATAAGGAAAAACCCCGGCGTGCCGGGGTTTTGTTTTGATGCCATACAGAATTCAATCGGCGAAATTCGCCTCCATGCCCAGCGCAGCACGAATGCACTGTCCGCGCGGCGTGGTGAGGATCACGGTCTCGTAAGAATCCAGCGTCCAGCTGCGCGGCCCCAGCGGCAGGAAGATCTGCACTTTCAGCCGCCGTGCCGCATGGGTATTGGTCACCTTGCAGCAGGGTGAACAGATGTAGGTGGCATAATCCACCGCATTGCCACGCAGATCGGTCCAGATTTCCGCGCGCCCTGAGGGCACGCCGAACATCAGGATACCGATGATCGCCAGCGAGATGAAAACCAGAACGCGACGCATGCCGACCTCCTTGAAAGCCAAGCGACAAGCGCCAGTTTGACCCCAAAAGCCTGCGCAAGCATTGATATGACGCGGGCAGGGGGCCACCATGCAGGGAGCGAACTTGTGAAACGGCCAACAAGCGCTTAATCGAAAACGACAAACGCGGCGACAAGAGCCGCGAGGAAACGCGCCAGAGGCCAGCCAGATGCCGACCATCGACCTGCTCAACAATGATCCGCGCAAGAAGACCCTTTCGGCAGAACCCAAGACGGGCATGAACACCCTTTCGGGTGAAGGCACCGCGGCGACGGAGCAGGCCAAACCCCGCCACCCGGAAAAGGCGCATAGGCCGGATAACCCCATCCAGCGCAAGCCGGATTGGATCCGCGTGAAAGCGCCCGGCTCGCCCGGCTGGAAGGAAACCCATTCCATCGTCAAGGAAAATGGCCTTGTCACGGTCTGTGAGGAGGCGGGCTGCCCGAACCTTGGCGAGTGCTGGGACAAGAAGCACGCCACCTTCATGATCATGGGCGACACCTGCACGCGCGCCTGTGCGTTCTGCAACGTGAAGACCGGCATGCCTGGCCCGCTCGATGCCTCCGAGCCGGATTACGTCGCCACCGCGACCGCCAAGCTGGGACTGAAGCACGTCGTCGTCACCTCCGTTGACCGCGATGACCTCGCCGATGGCGGCGCCGAGCATTTCGCCCAAACCATCCGCGCGATCCGCGAGAAATCCCCCTCGACCACCATCGAGATTTTGACGCCGGACTTCCTGCGCAAGGAAGGCGCGCTCGAAGTTGTGGTGGCCGCCAAGCCCGATGTCTTCAACCACAACCTGGAGACCGTGCCCGGCAAATACCTCAAGGTGCGCCCCGGTGCGCGCTATTTCCACTCGATACGCCTGCTTCAGCGCGTGAAGGAACTCGACCCCACCATCTTCACCAAGTCCGGCATCATGGTCGGCCTCGGCGAGGAGCGGAACGAGGTTCTGCAATTGATGGATGACCTGCGCTCGGCGGATGTCGATTTCATCACCATCGGCCAGTACCTCCAGCCGACGAAAAAACACCACGCCGTCATGGGCTTCGTCACGCCGGAGGAGTTCAAGTCCTACGAGACAATTGCCTACACCAAGGGCTTCCTGATGGTGTCCTCTTCGCCGCTCACGCGCTCCTCGCATCATGCGGGTGAGGATTTTGCCCGGCTGAAGGCAGCGCGAGCTCAGAAAAACGCGTAATGCCTCGCTTCGAAACTGTTCGGAAGGTCCGCCACGCGCCGCAGGTCATGTTCGACCTCGTGGCCGATGTGGAACGCTACCCCGAATTCGTGCCGATGTGCACGAGCCTGAACGTGCGCCGCCGCTCGGAAAACAACGGCGTGGAAACGCTGATTGCGGATATGTCGATCGGCTACAAGATGATCCGCGAGACCTTCACCACCCGCGTGGAGCTGGACCGCGAGAACCTGGCCATCCGCGTCACCTATATCGACGGGCCTTTCAAGCATCTGGAGAACCGCTGGACCTTCCTGCCGGATGCGGCAGGTTGCGCGGTGAAATTCTTCATCGATTACGAATTCAAGAGTCGCACCTTCCAGATGCTGGCGGGCGCGGTGTTCGAGCAGGTGTTCCGCAAGATGGCTGAGGCGTTTGAAGCCCGTGCGGATGCGCTGGCAAGACGCTGACAGGGAAACGGCCAAGGCCGCCAAGGCCTTGGCTAGGCGCGAAGGCGACGCCGAGCAGCAGCGCAGCGGCGTTGCGAGGGAACGCCCGAGGGAGGCCGAAGGACCTCTTCCGAGGGCATTATTCTAAGCCGAAATGCTCGTCCCCTCGGCCAGTTCCTTCAGCAGCAGCAGCGCATCGCGCACCGCAGCCCGGCGGATTCCTGTGCGGCCGAGCCCCTCGTTGTAGCGCCGCTCCATGCGGTGCACGCGCCCGTCCGAGGCCGCGCAGGCGAAATGCACAAGGCCCACCGGCTTGCGCTCGGTGCCGCCGCCCGGGCCGGCGACCCCGGTGATGGACACGACAAGGGATGCGCCCGAAACCTTGAGCGCCCCCAAGGCCATCGCGGCGGCAACCTCCGCAGACACCGCGCCCATATCGTCGATCAGCGGCGCGGGCACGCCCAGCATCGCGGTTTTCGCGGCATTGGAATAGGTCACGAAGCCCCGGTCGAACACATCGGAGGAGCCCGCGATGCTGGTCAGCGTGCCGGCCACCAGCCCGCCAGTGCAGGATTCAGCGGTGGCGATGGTCATGCCATGGGCGCGCGCGGCAGAGAGCACAGCGCGGGCGAGGGCGGGGAGGGTGGGTTCGCGGGAGGTGACACTCATGCCATCAGTTTCCGCTTAAAAGGCGACCGAGGCAACGGCAAAGGCGGCAATGCCTTCGCCGCGTCCGACAAAACCCATCTTCTCGTTGGTGGTCGCCTTGATGCCGACGCGGGCAGGCGCAAGACCCAGCACTTCGCCGATCAGCGCCTGCATGGCAGGGCGATGCGGGCCAACCTTGGGGGCCTCGGCAATGATCGTGCAATCGACGTTGACAATACGCCCGCCGGCCTCGCGCACGCGCCGCGCCGCATCCTCCAGAAAGAGGCGCGAGGGAGCACCGCGCCAACGCTCGTCCGAGGGCGGAAAATGCTGGCCGATGTCGCCATCGCCGATGGTGCCGAGCAGCGCATCCACCAGCGCATGGAGCAGCACATCGGCATCCGAATGCCCGGAAAGCTTGCGCGAATAGGGGATTTTCACCCCCCCCAGCCACACGGCATCGCCCTCCGCAAAGCTATGCACATCATAGCCCATGCCCGTGCGCGTCTCGCGCGCGGCAGGCACGAGGTGACGCTCGGCGCGGGCGAGATCCGCCTCCACGGTGATCTTGAAAACTGCCTCGTCCCCCTCGAAGGTTGCCACCTTGTGGCCATAGGCGGCGGCAAGGCTGGCATCATCGGTGAAATCGCTGCGCCCCTCGGCCAGGGCCTGACGATGCGCCAAAAGGACGGGATGGAAGCGGAAGCTCTGCGGGGTCTGCACGCGGCGCAAGGTCTCGCGGTCCGGGTTGCCAGCAAGGTTGCCCGCACCATCGAGGCTCGCGAGCGTATCCGCCACGGGGAGCACCGGAATGGCGGCGCCATGCCGAAGCGCGGCAAAAATCGCGCGGGAAATCAGCGCCTCGGAAGCGAAGGGGCGCGCCGCATCGTGGATCAGCACAACGCCATCAAATTGCTCCCCCGCCAGCGCTTCCAGCCCGAGGCGCACGCTTTCCTGACGGCTCGCGCCGCCCGCACACCAGCCCAAGCGATCGCCTGCCACACCGCTCGCGAGCGCAGCGCGCTCATAATCCGCCTCATAATCCAGATGGATCACCGTCAGAATACGCCCAACCGCTGCAACAGCACCAAATGCGGCCAGCGTATGCGCGAGCACAGGCTTGCCCGCGAGCGCACGATATTGCTTGGGCACCTCGCCCCCGAAACGCGCACCGCGCCCGGCAGCAACAATAACGACAGCAATGGGGGGCAGGGCGTGGCTCATGTCGGCTCCGGCAAGTGGGGCAAGAGCATTGGCAAACTTGAGGCGGCACCGTCAATCGCGGCAGAGGAGAAACAGCGCCTTGCCGCATGCTGCGCCTTGCCCTAACGCTGGTTGCATCGCGCCCAACCGATTTCCCCAAAGGTCGCAGCACAGCTTGTACAATCTGATTATTATTTAGGCACTATGCACGAATTGGAAGCGTCTGCTCGAAAACCCATCACCCTCGGCAGCCATGTGCTGGCGGGCAGGGCGTTGCTCGCGCCAATGTCGGGCATCACGGACCACGGCTTTCGTATGGCGGCGGATCGCTTCGGGGCCTCTTTGGTGGTGTCCGAGATGGTGGCGGCGGACCAGCTGGCGCTGGGCGATGAAGAAAGCCGCCTGCGGGCCGAGGGCGAGGGCATCGCTTTGCACGTGGTGCAACTGGCGGGATGCGGCCCCGGCCCCATGTCCGAGGGCGCGCGGGTGGCTGAAGCCAGCGGCGCGCAGGTCATCGACATCAACATGGGCTGTCCCGCCAAACGGGTGACGGGCGGCTGGTCCGGCTCTGCCCTGATGCGGGATCTGGCGCACGCCCAAACACTCATTGATGCCGTGCGCGACGCGGTTTCTGTGCCTGTCACCCTCAAAATGCGCCTCGGCTGGGATGAAACGGCGCTCAATGCCCCCGAACTCGCGCGGCGCGCCGAAGATGCGGGCCTCGCGCTTGTCACAGTGCATGGGCGCACCCGCCAGCAGTTTTACAAGGGCCAGGCCAACTGGGCTGCCGTGCGCGCCGTGCGCGAGGCAACACGTCTGCCGCTGATTGTGAATGGCGATATCGCCGGGCCGCAGGAGGCCAAAGCCGCGCTGGAAGCCTCCGGTGCGGACGGCGTGATGCTGGGCCGCGCGACCCTTGGCCGCCCGTGGCTGGTGGGAGAGGTGGCCCGTGCGCTCGAAGGAATGCCCGAGCCCGCGATTGATTTTGCTGCGCGGCGTGATGCCCTGCTGGCCCACTATGAGAGCCTGATTGCCGCCTTTGGCGAGAAAAAGGGTGTGCGACACGCCCGCAAGCATGTCGCCGCCTATGCCGAACACGCCGCTGAAGCTGGCGCCGTGGTCGAAGCCGCTGAATTGGCTGAAATTTTGCAGGAAAATACGGCAAAACGCGTATTGGATTTCCTTGCCGCGCTCTACAGCCCCGCCCGAGCCGCCTGACGCGCCGCGAGAGAAGAGAGGAACTTCATGGCTGGCCTGATCGATGCGATCCCCATGCCCGTGATCGAGGTGGACCCCGACAATCACATCCGTTTTGCCAACTCTGCGGCGGAACAGCTTCTGGGTGCGGGGCGCGATCGCTTGCGAAAACGTGCGCTTGACGATGTCTTGCCCCCCGGCTCCCCGCTGCTGCTTGCGGTGGACCACGTGCGTCAGCACAAGGGCTCGATCACGGAATATTCGATCGACATCAACCCCTCCAAGCCCGATCGGCTGGCCGATATCTATGCCTCACCGCTGGTGGACACGGAGGGCGGTGTGCTGCTGGTCATCCAGCCCCGGGCGATCATGGACAAGATCAACCGCCAGCTGAACCACCGCGATGCGGCGCGTTCGGTGGGCGCCATGGCCTCCATGCTGGCCCACGAGATCAAGAACCCGCTCTCCGGCATCCGGGGCGCGGCGCAGCTCATTGAGGGGTCTCTGCCCGAGGCCGAAAAGCCGCTATCCACCCTCATCCGCTCCGAGGTGGACCGCATCGTGCGCCTCGTGGAGCGCTTCGAGGTCTTCTCGGATGGTCGCCCGCTGCCCATGGCGCAGGTCAATATCCATGAGGTGCTGGATCACGTGGGGCGGCTCGCCAAAAGCGGTTTTGCCCGCCACATCACCTTCGAGCATCGCTTCGACCCCTCTTTGCCACCCATTCGCGCCAATCGTGATCGGCTGATCCAAGCCATTCTGAACCTTGTGAAAAATGCCGCAGAGGCCATCGGCCCCGAGCGGGAGGATGGCCGCATCACCCTCACCACGGCCTTCCGCCCCGGCGTCTCGGTGCAGCTGCCCACTTCCGCCCAGCGCGTGAGCCTGCCCTTCGAGGTCGGCATCATGGACAACGGCCCGGGAATCCCCGATCACCTGATGCCCCACCTCTTCGAGCCCTTCGTCACCAGCAAGGCGCAAGGTTCTGGCCTCGGTCTTGCAATGGTAGCGAAAGTCGTGAGTGATCACGGCGGCGTCATCGAGTGCGAGCGCGTGCAAGCCAACACCGTGTTCCGCATTCTGCTGCCGATGCATCACGAGCGTGGACGTTCATAGAAACCCGCTGGGCTGAGCCTGCGGGGAAGACGAAAAGGCGGATGAAGCAATGGCGCGTACTATTCTGGTGGCCGATGATGACCTTGCCATCCGCACCGTGGTGACGCAGGCGCTGATCCGGGCGGGCTACGATGTGCGTGCCACCGGTTCGGCGCTCATGCTCTCGCGCTGGGTCGAGGCGGGCGATGGCGACCTCGTGATCACCGACGTGGTGATGCCTGACGAGAACATCTTCGAACTGCTGCCACGCATGAAGGCGGCAAGGCCCGAACTCCCGATTGTGGTGATGTCGGCCCAGAACACCTTCATGACCGCCATCCGCGCCTCCGAGCGCGGCGCTTACGAATATCTGCCCAAGCCTTTCGATCTTGATCAGCTCGTGCGCATCGTTGGGCAGGCTCTGGCAGGCACCGAGGCCAAGAAGCCCGAGGTTGAGGCCGCAGAAACCGCCAAGCCTGCCGAGGAAATCCCACTGGTGGGCCGCTCTGCCGCGATGCAGGACGTCTACCGCGTCCTTGCCCGCCTCATGAACACGGATCTGACCGTGATGATCACCGGCGAAAGCGGCACCGGCAAGGAACTTGTCGCCCGCGCGCTGCATGACTTCGGTCGTCGTCGCAAGGGCCCGTTTGTCGCCATCAACATGGCCGCGATCCCGCGCGACCTGATCGAGAGCGAACTCTTCGGCCACGAGAAGGGTGCCTTCACCGGCGCGCAGAACCGCTCCACCGGCCGCTTCGAGCAGGCCGAGGGCGGCACGCTCTTCCTGGATGAGATCGGCGATATGCCGATGGAAGCCCAGACCCGCCTGCTGCGTGTGCTCCAGCAGGGCGAATACATGACGGTAGGCGGCCGCACCCCCATCAAGACCGATGTGCGCATCGTCGCGGCCACCAACAAGGATCTGGTGTCCCTCATCGAGAAGGGGCTCTTCCGCGAAGACCTTTACTACCGCCTCTCGGTGGTGCCGATCCGCCTGCCGCCACTGCGCGAGCGCCTCGGCGACATCCCGGACCTCGTCCGCCACTTCCTCAACATCGCCGAAAAGGAAGGCCTGCCGCGCAAGACGATCGATCAGGCCGCGCTGGAGCGCATGAAGCGCCACGATTGGCCGGGCAACATCCGCGAGCTCGAAAACCTAGTCCGACGCCTCGCTGCCCTTCACCCCGACGACATGATCGGCGTGCAGGCCATCGAAAACGAGCTGACGCTGGTGCGCCGCGTCGGGGCCGCCGCAAGGCCGGGCGAAGGAGAGGCCCCCCGCATCGTCGAGGCCGTACCGTCTGGGGATTCGCTGGAAAGCTTCTTCCGCTCCCACCTCAAGGGCTATTTCTCACGCTTTGGCGACGATCTGCCCCCGCCGGGCCTCTATGACCGCTTTCTGGTGGAGTTCGAGCGTCCGCTTGTTGCTGCGGCGCTGGCCGCCACCAACGGCAATCAGGTGCGTGCGGCGGACCTTTTGGGCGTGAACCGCAACACCCTGCGCAAGAAAATCCGCGAGCTGGGCATCCGCATGACGAGCGCAGTGGGATAAAGACCGCAACAGGGAAGGTTTGCTTCACGAAAAGTGGGAGCCACTTTTCTTGCAAACCCTGCGGCTCTCTCCCTTTCACGAGTTTGCTTCACGAAAAGTGGGAGCCACTTTTCTTGCAAACCCTGCGGCTCTCTCCCTTTCACGAGTTTGCTTCACGAAAAGTGGGAGCCACTTTTCTTGCAAACCCTACCTCTCATAATTCTGTCGCAATTCAACAACACTGTTGCGCAAACAACGCATTCGCGCGCATCCTAGCGCATGAATGATTCCGGGGTCGGCCAAATCCTGCCGATCCGCTCCCGCCAGCGCGACATGTCAGAGCCCAAAGATCCCCAAACCGCCGAGCAGGCGGCAGAAGCAGCACCGCTCGCGCCTGAGGCCGCAGCGCCCGAAGTCGTGCTGCCCTCGGGCATTGCGCTCACGCTGGTGATTGTCGCGCTCGTCGCTGCGCTCGGCACCTTCCTGTTCCTCATGGGCGCGTTGGGCGTCGAGCCGGACGGCACTTCCGCTGCGATCCTGCTGGGCTTTGATCTGCTGCTCGTGATCGGGCTGGTGGCGCTCATCGGGCGGCACCTGTGGCGGCTGGGCAAGGCCTCGCTGGCGGGCAGGGCAGGGGCGCGCATGCACCGGCGCGTGGTGGGGCTGTTCAGCCTTGTCGCGGCGGTTCCTACGGCGCTGGTCGCGGGGGCGGGGCTGGTGGCGGTGGAGCGCGGGCTGACCCCGTGGTTCTCGGGCGATCTCAACACGCTGGTCCAGAACGCCGCCGTTATCTCACAGAATTTCCAGCAGCAGATCTGCCAGAACGTCATCCGCGAAACGCGCCTGATGGCGGCGGATCTCGACCGCGCGCAATCCTCGGGCTTTTTCTCCGGCAACGCGCAGAGCTTCCAGTCGTTTTTCAACGTCCGCGCCTCGGCGCTGGGCTTTCCCTACGCCGTGATCTTCAAGGAAAACGGCACCATGCAGGAGCGCGCGCAGGTCGGCGGACGCCCGATCGAGCCGCCGACCGTCGCCCCGGAAGACTTCACCTATGCCCGCACCGAGGAGCCACCGTGCCTCTTCTCGCGTGAGGCGATCGGCGGTGTGGTTCACCTCAAGAGCTTCGGCGACGACAGCTTCCTCATGGTCGCCCGCCCGATTGACCGTCGCATGCTGGAATTCCCCGTTATCGCCCGCGCGGGCGTGCTGCAGTATCAGGTCTTGGAGGCCCGCCGTGCTGCCACCCAATCCGGCATTGCCATGGTCTTCGCGCTGCTCACGCTCATCGGGCTTCTGGCTTCGGTGCTGCTCGGCCTCGGCTTTGCCGATCGCCTCGTCGATCCCATCCGGCGGCTTATGCAGGCGACCGATCAGGTCTCTGCCGGCAACCTCTATGTGCAGGTCCCGCTGGCCAAGATCGGCTCGGACCTTGCGCCCCTCGGCGCGACCTTCAACAACATGACCGGCGTGCTGCGCGACCAGCACGAAAGCATCACCGCCGCCAATGCACTCATCGAGAGCCGCCGCCGCTTCATGGAAGCTGTGCTCTCGGGCGTGCCGGCGGGCGTCATCGGTGTGGATGCGAGCGGCAACATCAGCCTCATCAATCCCACCGGGCGCGACATTCTGGGCCTGACGGAAGCGGAAACCATGGGCCGCCCCTTCGGCGAAGTGCTGCCCGAGCTAGCGCAAACCGTGGAGGATGCCCGCGCCGCGCCCCAGCGGCTGGTGCAAACCGAGGTGACGCGCCTGCGCGCTGGTAAGGAGCGTATCCTCTCGGCCCGCGTCACCGGGGATGCCTCGGGCGGGCAGGTGATCACGCTCGATGATATCACCGATCTGGTGACCGCCCAGCGCACCTCCGCCTGGGCCGATGTCGCCCGCCGCATCGCGCATGAGATTAAGAACCCGCTGACCCCGATCCAGCTCTCGGCAGAGCGTATCCGCCGCAAATTCGGCAAGGTCATCACGGAAGACCGCCCGATTTTCGACCAATGCACGGATACGATCATCCGGCAGGTGGAAGACATCAAACGCATGGTGGATGAGTTCTCCTCCTTCGCGCGCATGCCCAAGCCCCAACCCGTGGTGCAGGACATTGCTAGCACGCTGCGCGAGGTGGTGTTCATGATGCGCGTGGGCAACCCCGATGTGACCTTCGAGGAGAACTACCCCGAAAATCCGGCCCCCGCGCTCTATGACCCGCGCCTTGTGGCCCAAGGGGTGCAGAACCTGCTCAAGAACGCCTGCGAAGCCATTGCGGAAAGCCCGCGCGCAGGGCAGGGGGCCATTCGCGTCTCCTTCCCCGAGGCTGGCGCAGGCGAGGTTGTCATCGACATCGAGGATAACGGCAAGGGCTTCCCCATTGAGGGGCGGGCGCGCCTGCTGGAACCCTACATGACGACACGCGCCGGCGGCACCGGGCTTGGCCTGCCGATCGTAGCCAAGATTTTCGAAGACCATGGCGGGCGCATCGAGCTGCTGGATCGGCTCGACCACGCCCCCGGCGCGCGCGTGCGCATCCACCTTCCGCGCGCGGAAAACCTTTCAAACCAAAGACCTGAAGAGGCAGGGCGCTCCGCCTCGCCTCAAGACAACCAACCTGATAAGGCAAGCTGACAAATGGCTGGCGACATTCTTATCGTTGACGATGAAGCCGATATCCGCGACCTCGTGGCCGGCATCCTTGATGACGAGGGCTACACCACGCGCACCGCGCGCCACGCCGACGAGGCACTGGCCGCAATCGAGGCGCGCCGCCCCAACATGATCTTCCTCGACATCTGGATTCAGGGCTCCCGCCTTGATGGCTTGCAGCTGCTGGATGTGATCAAGAGCCTCCACCCCGAAATTCCGG
>JAIUNQ010000035.1 GCA_020161475.1 Pseudomonadota bacterium
GCTTCATGAAACGATCATAGCGGCGCTGCTGCTCTTCCGGCGCGATGGCTTCGAGGCCCAGATCATTGGCGGTTGCACCGCGCACGGGCTCATATTTGAAGGCGCCGACGCGCTCGAGCTTGGCGGCAGAGAGGAAGCCAAGCAGCTCCTCGAAATCCTCCTCGCTCTCGCCGGGGAAGCCGACGATGAAGGTGGAGCGGATGGCCAAGTCAGGGCAGATTTCGCGCCATTTCTCGATGCGCGCCAGCGTCTTTTCCTGATGCGCGGGGCGGCGCATGGCTTTCAGCACATTGGGGGCCGCGTGCTGGAAGGGGATGTCCAGATACGGCAGAATCATGCCGCCCGACTCCGAAACCTGCCCCATCAGCGGGATCACCTCATCCACATGCGGATAGGGATAGACATAGTGCAGGCGCACCCAGACGCCGAGCGTGGAGAGCGCTTTGGCCAGATCAAGGAAGCGCGTGCGGTACTCCACATCCTGCCACAGGCTGGGGCTGTATTTCAGGTCCACGCCATAGGCCGAGGTATCCTGAGAGATGACCAGCAGCTCTTTCACACCCGCTTTCACCAGCTTTTCCGCTTCGCGCATCACATCCGCCAGCGGGCGCGAGACGAGATCGCCGCGCAGTTTGGGGATGATGCAGAAGGTGCAGCGGTTGTTGCAGCCCTCGGAAATCTTCACATAGGCATAGTGGCGCGGAGTGAGGCGCACGCCCGCCTCCGGCACCAGATCAAGGAACGGGTTATGCGGAGCCGGGGCGACCTCATGCACCGCGTTCATCACGCTCTCATAGGCCTGCGGGCCGGTGATGGCGGAAACGCCGGGGAATTTCGCGGTGATCTCCTCTGGTTCTGCGCCCATGCAGCCCGTGACAATGACCTTGCCGTTTTCCGCGAGGCCTTTGCCGATGGCATCAAGGCTTTCAGCCTTGGCGGAATCCAGAAAACCGCAGGTGTTGACGATGACGAGATCGGCACCCGCGTGGGTTTTGGTCAGCTCGTAGCCCTCGGCGCGCAATTTCGTGATGATGCGTTCGGAATCCACCAGCGCCTTGGGGCAGCCGAGCGAAACGAAGGAGATTTTGGGCGCGGTGTCAGACATGGAAATCCGAAAAATTCAGGCGTCAAGCCAAGGCGTTATCGCAGGAAAGGCCCGACTTTGCGTTCGAGCAGCGCGATCAGTTCCGGCTGCATATAGTCGTAATCGTCCGGGATATCGAGGCAGATGATGCGCTTGCCGTTGATGTGACGGCGAAATTTTTTCGAGAGCTTCATTCTGTGGCGCTTTTCCATCACGAAGATGACATCAGCCCATTCGATCTGCTCCGGCGATAATACCAGCTCTGCCGTTTCCAGAAGCCCTGCCGAATCCGTCTCAATCCCGGGCCAATTGCCGAATACCCGTTCGGCGGTGGGGCTACGCAACTTGTTGGCGGAACAGATGAAAAGGACGTTCAAGCTTGGCTTCCGGGCAGGGGGAAGTTGGCAATGTCCTGCGCGAGCCTGAGGAAGCCCTGCGCCTGATAGGCGGCGACGACGCGGCCTTTCTCCGATGTGGCGAGATGTGCTTCGCCCACAACGCCCGCCGGGTTGTTGTCCTCGGCCATCCAGCCCATCGAGAGCGGGCCGGTGAGGCGGAGCGCAGCGTTTTCCTGCGCAATCATCTCTGATTTGGCGACGAAATCGATCGCCTTGCTCATATCCACCAATTCGGGCGCAAAATGCAGCATCAGCGAGGTTTCATAGTCCCCGCCATGGATGCCATGAGTGTTCTCACGCGCGGAGAACAGCCCCTCGGGCCGCCCGAAGCGTCGCCATGAGCATTGCCCCGCGATCATGCCATGTGTCTCGCGCGCTTCCTGCATCGCCAGCGCCATCACCTCGGCGTTGCCGCCATGGGAGGAGACGAACACCATCTTGCGGAAGCCCGCGCGGGCGATCCAGCGGGTCATATCCGCCAGCATGGCGAGCATGGTCTGCGGCGAGAAGCTCAGGGTGCCGGGGAAGGCCGCGTGCTCGCTTGATTTGCCGATGTCCTGCACGGGCAACACGTAAAGATCGAGGCTGGCGGGGCAAAGCCGCTCCACCTCGACCAGCATCCCCTCGGCGATCATGAAATCTGTGCCGAGCGGAAGGTGCGGCCCGTGTTGCTCTGTGGCCGCCAGCGCCAGCACCGCAACGGCGCGTGTCGGGTCCGCCGGGGGAAAGTCCGTGGATTTCAGATCAGCCCAGCGGCGGAAGGTCATGGCGTTCTCCTTGGTGCTTTTCGCTTAGCAACGCGTCGATGCGCCAGCAAGGGATGCGCAATTCGTCCATGGTGCGCGTTTTGGCGGTCAGAATGCTTGGCGCGACGGTTTCGAGCGTGCACTCTTGGCATCAGATTCGAACCTGAAGGGAAGGCTGTGGCCGGCGCGATCAATCTGACGGCATATGCGGATACGCTCGTGGTGCTCGGCACGGCGGGCGTCGTGGTGCCGGTGGTGCGCGCGCTCGGCGTTTCGCCGATCCTCGGCTACATCGCTGCCGGTGCTGCGCTTGGTCCGTTCGGGCTGGGCGGCATGGCGCAACAGCTTCCGTTTCTCAAGTGGTTCACCATTGCCAACGTGCAGGACATCGAGGGCATCGCCGAATTCGGTGTGGTGTTCCTGCTGTTCCTGATCGGGCTGGAACTCTCGTTCGAGCGCCTCAACGCCATGCGCAAATGGGTGTTCGGGCTGGGCATGGCGCAGGTTGCGGTGACGCTGGGTGGTTTTGCCGCGCTGGCCTATGCGCTCGGCGCCAGCCCTTCCGTCTCGGTGATCGTGGGGGCGGCGCTCTCGCTCTCCTCCACCGCTATTGTGGTGGAGCTGCTCGCCGCGCAAGGGCGAACCGGCTCCAAAGCGGGGCGCATCATCTTCTCCGTGCTGCTCGCGCAGGATCTGGCGGTGGTGCCGATTCTGCTGTTCGTTTCGCTGGCGATTTCCCAGGTGGGGGGGGCGGCAGAAGGCAATTTCCTGATGGCCATTGGCGCCACCCTGCTGCAAATTCTGCTGGCAGCGACGGCGATCCTTGCTGTCGGGCGCCTCGGGTTGCGACCGCTGTTCCAACTCGTGGCCAGCCAGAAATCGCGTGAACTCTTTGTCGCCACGACACTTTTCGTGATTGTCGCCACAGGTGTTGTCGCGGCCGCCGCCGGGCTTTCGATGGCGCTTGGGGCTTTTGTTGCTGGCTTGCTGCTGGCGGAAACCGAATATGCCCGTGTGATCGAATCCATCATCGAGCCGTTCAAGGGGCTGCTGCTGGGCGTGTTTTTCTTCTCGGTGGGGGCGAACCTCGATTTTGTCGGTGTGCTGGTCAACCCTTTGCGCAACTTCGGCGCGCTGGCGGCACTTATCGTTTTCAAGGCCTGCATCATGTTCGCCTTGGCGCGCGCCTTCAAACTGAGCCTGCCGGTGAGCGTGGAAAGCGCGTTGCTGCTTGCGCCGGGGGGTGAGTTCGCCTTTGTCGTGACCGGCATGGCGCTGGCGGGGGGCGTTCTTTCTGCGCCGCTTGCCAGCTTCGTGGTCGCGTTGACCACGCTTTCAATGGTGTTTCTCCCGCTCTTTGCGGTGCTCGGGCGTCGGTTCGAGCGTTTCCTGCGTCGGCATGATCCGGTGGATCCAGCGCTGCTGGCGACCCCGGCGCCGATGCAGGGCCATGTGGTGCTGGTGGGCTATGGCCGCGTGGGGCAGGTGGTGGCCGGGCTGCTGAAAGCCCATGCGATTCCTTATGTTGCCAGCGATCAAGATGTGAAAGCCGTTGCGGCGGAACGTGCCCGTGGCAGCGATGTTTTCTATGGCGATGCGCGTGACGAGGCCTTCCTGCACTCTTGCGGCATCATGCAGGCGCGGGCGCTGATCATCACGGTGCATACGCGCTCGGTGATCGATGCGGTGGTGGCCCGCGTGCAGGAAATGCGGCCCGAACTGCCGATCATTGCGCGCGCGCTCGATGCCGAGCATGCGCGCCACCTGTATGGCGGTGGCGTTACCGAAGCGGTCCCGGACACGGTGGAGGCGAGCCTGCAACTCTCCGAGGCGGCGCTGGTGCATCTGGGCGTGCCCATGGGGCTGGTGATCGCGTCCGTACATGAAAAGCGCGACGAGTTTCGCGCAACCTTGCAAAAGGCGGCCAAAAAGGCCGGGCGCAGCACCGCGTTTTCCTTGCGCGCCAAGGAGATGGCCAAGCGCATGGAGAATTCTCGCGGGGGCTGACACCTTGCACCGCGAGCGAGATGGGTTAAGGGGAGGGAGCTTCCGGGGACCTCCTTGTCGTTGATGATCCAACCTGCCGCTCAACCGCTGGCCTATCGCGCCGAGATCGATGGCCTGCGCGCCGTCGCGGTTCTGGCCGTGGTGCTGTTTCACGCGCATCTGGGCGTGCTGCGCGGGGGGTATGCCGGGGTCGATGTCTTCTTCGTCATCTCGGGCTTTCTCATTTCGCGCCTGATTGCGCAGGAGGTTGAGCACTCCGGGCGGTTTTCGCTGGCGGGGTTTTATGAACGCCGGATACGGCGGCTTTTTCCTGCGCTGACGGTGGTTGTCGCGGCGACGCTGGCCGTGGGGTGGTTCCAGCTGCCGCCCGTGGAGCTGACCCAGCTCGCGCGCTCCGCCTTTGCTGCGCTGGCCTTCTTTTCCAACCTGCATTTTGCGAAACAGGCGGGCTATTTCCAGCCGCAAGCCGAGAGCCAGCCGCTGCTGCACACCTGGTCTTTGGGGGTGGAGGAGCAGTTTTACATTCTTGCACCCTTCGTCATTCTCGGGCTGCTGCGCCTGCCGCAGGCGCTTCGCCGCGCTGTGCTCGCAGGGCTTATGGCGGCGTCTCTCGGGGCGGCTGTGTTTTTCGCCCTCCGGCAAAGCGATGCTGCGTTTTTCTGGCCGCATACCCGTGCGTATGAGCTGCTCGCCGGGGTGGCGTTGGGGTTGCGGCTCATTCCCCTGCCACGGGGGGAGGGCGCGCGTGGCGGCATGGCGCTGGTCGGGCTGGGCCTGGTCGGGGCGGCCCTGATGGCGCTGCCGCCGGGCATTGCGTTTCCCTCGTTCTGGGCGCTGCTGCCCTGTGCGGGCGCAATGCTGGTGATTGGTGCGAGCGAAGGCGGTATCGTGCCGGGTGCTGCCGGGGCGCTTCTGCGTGCGGCGCCGATGCGCTTTTTCGGCAAGATCTCCTATTCGCTCTATCTCTGGCACTGGCCGGTGCTGGTTTACGCGGATCTGGCCGGGGAGGGAGGGCTGAGCCTTCCGCTGCGGCTCGCGATGATCGTGCTGGCTATTGCGCTGGCGTGGCTGTCCTACCGCTTTGTTGAGACGCCGCTACGCCATGGGCAGGCGCGTTGGCGCGTTTTGCAGGTTTTTGGTCCGGCGGCGCTGGTTATTCTCGCCGGCTTTGCGGCCAGCAGCCTGACCGCGCGCTTTGGCGGCTTTCCGGCGCGTCTGGGTGCTTTTGCGGCGCCGCTTGCCGCCATGCATGAGCCCGCGACCCCTGCGCTGCGCTGCGCCGAGGGGCGTGCCTGCACGATTGGTGCGCCGGAAGGGCCGCTGAGCGTTCTCATTTGGGGGGACAGCCATATCGGCATGGTTCTGCCCGCGTTCGAGGCTGCCTTGCGTGCCAAGGGGCAGCGCGGGGAGGTGATTTTCGCCGGGGGGTGCCCGCCGTTGGTGGATCAGGCAGGCCGCGCCGCGCTCGATAACCGCAAATGCCATGATACCGCCCGAAAGGCGCTGGCGCTGGTGGAGGCCAACCCCGGCTTGCGCGTCGTTCTGGTGGGGCGCTGGGCGTTTTACGCGGAAGGTACGCGTTACGGCGAGGAAGAGGTTGCCCAACAGGCTCGCGCGCTGGTGAAGGGCGATGCTTCCGCCCATCACGCAGCCTTTGCGGCGCGCTTTGCCTCCACGCTGGCGATGCTCGCCGCCCGCAAGGCCGATGTGCGCATCATTGGCCCGGTGCCGGAGTTTCCGTTTGATGTGCTCCAGCGGGCGAGCCGCGCGCTGATGCGGGGGCAGATGCCAGACCTGAGCGTGCCGCGCGCTGATTTTGCGGCGCGCCAGCGGGCTGTTTTCCCGGTGCTGGCGGGGGCAGGTGTGCCGGTTTTCGCCGCGCATCAGGGGCTTTGCGATGCGTCACGCTGCATCGCCACGCAAGATGGTGTGCCGCTTTACGGCGACAGCAACCACCTTTCCGCGCGGGGTTCGAGCCTGATCACCCCAATCATCTTGCGCGCGCTCGACTGACAGACCCCCTTGCGAGCGGCGCGCAAACAGGGCATTGCGGTGTCGTGCGGGGCAGGTGGCCGAGTGGTTTAAGGCAGCGGTCTTGAAAACCGCCGTAGGTGGAAGCCTACCGTGAGTTCGAATCTCACCCTGCCCGCCATTTTATCTTGCGAGATCAGCAGTCAAAGTGTGTCTTCTTGAAATCGTGCTTTTCAAGAGGGCGATTCTCGATGGCTCGCGTCACTACCACTGTGTCTTATTGCGATGTTGATGGCGATTACGGCGTTGCCGAGGGCGTGGAGGTTACCTGTAATAGATGTGGGCATTCTGAGTCTTCAGGTGGAACACATTCCGGATCGCTAGCCCGCTGTGCATTTTTGCTTCGGGAGAACTGCCCGAGGCGCGAGAATAATTTTTACGTAGTAGAGGAATAGCCTTCCTACGGTTTATTAAACACCTCACGCATCTTCTCCGCCTCCGCGCGCATGACGCAGCCGGTGGCGTGGTCGTTGATGAGGCCCATCGCCTGCATGAAGGCAAAGACGGTGGTGGGGCCGACGAACTTCCAACCCCGCTTTTTCAGATCCTTCGACATGGCTATCGAGGCCGGGGAGGTGGATTGTGTCTGGGGTTCACCCAGCTCCTCCGGCTTGGGCTCGAAGCGCCAGACATAAGCCGCGAGCGAGCCGAACTCGCTGACCAGCTCCCTTGCGCGCCGCGCGTTGTTGATGACGGCTTCGATCTTGCCGCGATGGCGCACGATGCCCTTGTCTGCCAGCAGGCGGGCGATGTCTTCTTCCGTGAAATCGGCGACCCGGTGAAAGTCAAACCCTGCGAAGGCGGCGCGGAAGTTCTCGCGCTTTTCCAGAATCGTGCGCCAGCTCAGGCCGGACTGGAACCCCTCAAGGCTGAGCTTCTCGAAGAGGCGGAAATCCTGCCCGACGGGAAAGCCCCATTCGGTATCATGATAGGCAAGGTATTGTTCGGTGGCGGCGCACCAGCGGCAGCGCGGGCGACCATCCGGGCCGGGCAAGGTTTTGTCCATGGGGGGCCTCAGGCAAGCAGGAAGGCAAGGCGCGGATCGGCGCGGTTAGGCGAAAACCCGATGATCTGAGCTGTTACCACGCCTTCTGCCACAAAGGGATCCTGCGCGATGCGGGTTTCGAGGGCAGGGCGGTCTTCGCCATGGGCGAGGATGAGGCCGCCGCCTTGCGCCTCAAGGCTGCCGACGAGCTGGAAGATGCCATCCGCAAGCCCTTTGGCAACCCATGCGTTGTGGGCGGCCATCAAGGCCCCGGCCTTGGCTTTGTTGGCGGCAAAGCGCAGGAAAACAGCAAACATTTCAGGCCTCCGGGGATGTAGCGATATGGTCGATCAAGGCGTGAAGCTGGGCGATCTCGCGATCGATGAAGGCTTCATCGTGAAAGGTGCTGGCGAGCGTCGCGATGCCTTGGCTGCGTGCCAGCAGATGCAGCGCCTGCGCATCCGGCTCGGGGCAACCGAGCGCCTCCAGATGCCGTGCCAGCCAGTGGCGGAACAGCGTGAAGATCGCCCCCGCATCGGGCAGGGCAGCGTGATCCAGCTTGGCCAGTTCCGCGCAAAGCGTGCCGACCGGGCAGCCGTGCCGCATGATTTTGGCGCGATTGACGACAAAAATATCGACGAAGCGGTGCAGGCAGGCGGCGGGTGTTGTGCTTTCCGCCTCCCATTGCGCCAGCAGCGCCTTGGTGCGTGCTGCGCGCTCCGCGATCACGGCGTCGAGAATCTCGTCCTTGGTTTTGAAATGATAATAGAAATTCCCGCGCGAAATGCCGACGGTGGTGGCGATGTCCGCAAAGGAGGTGGCGGCATAGCCCTGACGGTAGAACAGGTCATCAGCGGCAGCGATAATGGTGGCGCGCGTGGGCATGAGGCTTCCTAGGTCAATCGCCCTATACAGGATTAGGTCGGTCGTCCTAGGGGTGTCAAGCCGTCTTTACCGGGGATTTGCTGCGCTAGGCTGCTTGCCAAGGCCAGCGCGCTCGCTAATGTGCGCGCCGTGACACAGTCTGCTTCTCCTGCCTTCATTCTCGCCCTTTCCTGCGTCAACCAGCCGGGGATCGTCGCCGCCGTTGCGACGCATATCTTCAATTCCGGTGGGAACATTCTGGAAGCCAGCCAGTTCGACGATCTGTCCTCCGGGCGCTTTTTCATGCGCGTGGTGTTCAATTTCGTGGATCAGGCGCCCTCGCTCGACGCGGTTCGGGGCGGTTTTGCGCTGCTCATTTCCCGCTTCGGCATGGAGATTTCGCTGCGCGAGCGCGGCGTGAAGCAGAACGTGATGCTGCTGGCCTCGAAGTTCGACCATTGCCTTGCCGATGTGCTCTATCGCTGGCGCACGGGCGAGTTGACGATGAATATCGCGGGGATTGTCGCCAATCACCCGCGCGAGACCTATGCGCACCTGAACCTTGATGGCTTGCCCTTCCACTACCTGCCGGTGACGGCGGACACCAAGGCGGAGCAGGAAGCCAAGCTGCTGGGGCTGATCGAGCGTTCCAACACCGATCTTGTGGTGCTCGCGCGCTATATGCAGGTGCTGTCGAACGATCTTTCCGCCAAGCTCGCCGGGCGCTGCATCAATATCCACCATTCCTTCCTGCCCGGCTTCAAGGGCGCGCGGCCTTATCACGCGGCCCATGCGCGCGGGGTGAAGCTGATCGGTGCCACCGCGCATTATGTGACGGCGGATCTCGATGAGGGGCCGATCATCGAGCAGGATGTCGAGCGCATCACCCATGCCGACAGCCCGGAAGACCTGATCCGCAAGGGGCGCGATATCGAGCGCCGGGTGCTGGCCCGCGCCATTGCGGCGCATCTGGAAGGGCGCGTCATCATTTCGGGTGCGCGCACCATTGTCTTCCGGGATTGATAGGAATCCCGATTGTTGTCTTCCGAGATTGATAGGAATCCCGATTGTTGTCTTCCGGAATTGATGGGCGCGGAGGAGCGTTTTTCGGCGCTTCGGCGGCGGGACATCGTTAACGGTATGGCAACTGCGTTGCTCGCTTCACCTTGACCGAAATGGGGCATGCCATTAACCCGCCTTAATCTTGATGTTTCGTGACAAGACTCGCTCACGCTTTCGTGATCGGGTTTCCTGCGTGTTGTGGCTTTCGGGTTGCGCGCCAGGCACAGCAAGAGGGGCTGGGGTTTATGCAGATTTCGAAGCTCGCTAGCGCGCGGGGCACCGCCTTGCGCATCTCCGGTGCCTCGCTGCTCGCTCTTGTTCTGGCCAATTGCGCCACCCAGCCCTCCGGCCCCAGCCATTGCCGCGGCTCTCGCGAATGCGGTGCCTTCTCCGATCCCAAATACGGCAAGGCCAGCCCGCGCGTGGTGGGCTTGGATGAAAACGCGCCGAAGGGCGGCGGGCGTTATCAGGTTGGCAAGGCCTACACCGTGGCCGGCAAGACCTATGTGCCGCGTGAAAAGCCGGCGGGCTATACCGCGACGGGCCACGCCAGCTGGTATGGCATTGCCTTCCATGGCCGCAAGACCGCCAATGGCGAAGTCTATGACCGCAACTCGGTGTCTGCCGCGCATCCGACGATGCCGCTGCCGAGCTATGCGCGCGTCACCAATCTCTCCAACAACCATTCCATCGTGGTGCGCGTGAATGATCGTGGTCCGTACCACGGCGGGCGCGTGATGGATGTGTCGGAAAAGACCGCCCATCTGCTCAATTTCAAGCACATGGGCACGGCCCGTGTGAAGATCGATTACCTCGGCCCGGCCTCGCTGGCGGGGTCGGATGACGGCAAGCTGGTCGCTTCGCTGAGCACCAATGGTCCGGCGGCGGTGCCCTCCGGCGTGCGTCCGACCATGGTGGCGAGCGCAGAGCCGGTGGCGACCCAGCGTCCCGCGGCTGTTTCCAGCGTCATGACGGCCAATGCGGGCACCGCGCTCGGCTTTGCCTCCAGCGCTGCACCGGCGCCGGTTTCGCGTGCGCCGCAGCCGGAGGCCGGCACCATTTCCCAGACCCGCTTCGTGCCGGTCAATTCGCTGCCGCTGCCGCCCCAGCGTCCGTTTGATCTCGATACCATCGGTGGTGCGGCTGCGCCTGAGGCCGCTGAATCCGATGATCTTGCCGCCAATGGCCGCGAGGAGACCATGCCGCGTCATCGTCCGACGGACCTTATCTTCTCGGATATGGCGGGCGGCTATTCCCGCTTCGGCAATATGCCCTTCGGCCAGATGGGCTCGCTCAACTAATCGTTGTCCGCGCGTCAGGGTTGCTTCCGGCGAAACCTCTCTTACTTTGAGACGAGGATCCCCGGAGCCCCTTCATGTCCGCCACGCGGCTTTTCCTGAGCTTTTGCTTCTCGCTGTTTGCCCTTGCTGCTGTGGCGCAGGGGGAAAAGGTCGCGCCGTTTGAAACCGGGGCGCGGCAGGCCCTGCTTTATGACCATGCCGCGCGCGCTGTGCTGTTCGCCCGCGAGGCGGATGCGCGCATCAACCCCGCCAGTCTGACCAAGCTGATGACTGCTGCGCTCGTGTTTCGCGAGATGAAGGAGGGGCGGCTCAAGGGCGAGGACACCATGGTCACCTCAGCCGAGGCCTGGCGGCGCGGCGGGGCGGTGTCCGGCAACCCCAACATGCTGCTGACGCCCAACAAGGTGACAAGTGTGCAGGAGCTGCTCTCCGGCTTGCTGGTGGCGGGCGCGAATGATGCCGCGCTGACGCTGGCGGAAGGCATTGCCGGCAAGGAAGACCGCTTCGTGGACCGCATGAATGCGCAGGCGGCGGCACTCAAGATGCAGGGGACGCAGTTTCGCAATGCCACTGGCCTCGCTGCCGAGGGGCAGGCCAGCACGCTGGCCGATCTCGTCAAGCTGGCGGAATACCTGATTGATCAATTCCCCGAGTATTATCCGCTGTTTGCTCAGCGTGAGATTGGCATTGGCCGGGGCAAACAGCTCAACCGCAACCCGTTGCTCACCATGGAGATCGGCGCAGACGGCTTGATGACCGGGGCTTCGCCGGAGAGCGGGCAGGCGCTGGTGGGCTCCACCATGCAGGACGGGCGGCGGTTGATTGTCGCACTCGCGGGGCTGGAAACCGCTGTTGAGCGCGCGCAGGAGGCCCGTAAGCTGATCGATTATGGCTATCGCCGTTTCGAAAGCCGGCTGTTGTTCAGCGCGGGGGAGGCTGTCGGCAGGGTGAGTGTTTATGGCGGTGCTGCGGGCTCAGTTGCGGCGGTTGCGCCGGGGGAGATCCGCCTGCCGATGCCGCGTGGCACCAATGAGGGCGTGCAACTGCGCATGAGCTATCGCGGGCCGTTGCTGGCGCCGGTGGACAAGGGCACCGAGATCGCGCGGTTGGAAGTTCTGGTGGACAAGCGCGTCGTGCTGTCGCGTCCGCTGGTCGCGGGCGAGGGAGTGTCCAAGGGCGGTCTTGTGGGCCGCGCCCGCGATGCCGGGGTCGAGCTGTTCCGGCAGGCTTCGCGCCACGGCTGGCAATGGTTGGTGGACAAGGCCGGGCAGCGCCTTTATGGCGCCAAGTCATGAGCAAGAACACGAGCCCGGCGCGCGGCATTTTCATCACCTTCGAGGGCGGGGAGGGGGGCGGCAAATCGACCCAGGTTCGCCGTCTGGCCGAAGAGCTGACGGTTGCGGGGCGCGATGTCGTCATCACGCGCGAGCCGGGTGGTACGCCTTACGCCGAGGCGATCCGCAAGGTGCTGCTCTCGCCCGAAAGCCCCGGCGATGCGCTGACTGAGGCGCTGCTGTTCGCTGCCGCGCGGCGTGATCATGTGCGCGCCTTGATCGAACCTGCGCTTGCGGCGGGCAAGGTCGTGCTTTGTGATCGCTTCACGGATTCGACCCGCGCCTATCAGGGCGGACGCCTGCCCGATGCCACGATCGAGGGGATCATTTCGCTCGCGACAGCCGGTTTGACGCCTGACCTGACCCTTTTGCTGGATATTTCCCCTGAAAAAGGGTTGGCCCGCGCAAAAGCCCGGAGCAGCGCGACCGATGCTTTTGAGCGGGAAGGGCTGAAGTTCCATAAGGAAGTCCGCGAGCGCTTCCTCGAACTTTCTGAGAAGGAACCGTTGCGTTTTGCCGTGATCGATGCTGCCGCGACGGAGGATGCCGTGGCGCAGGAGATTCATGACGCTGTCTTCCTGCATCTCGGGGATCGTCTGTGAGCGGGTTGCGCTTTCTGCCGCCCATGGAGACAGAAGCGCCCGAGCATGACCGCGTGGCGGGCATGCCGCACCCGCGCGAGATGCTGGATCTGGTGGGGCACAAGGCGCAGGAGGCCGAGTTTCTGGAGGCCTACAACGGCGGCGCTCTGCACCACGCCTTCCTTCTCACGGGGCCGGAGGGGATCGGCAAGGCCACCTTTGCCTATCGCGCGGCGCGCTTCCTGCTGGCGCAGGAGGGGCAGGATTCCGGCGGCATGTTCGGCGGTCCTGTGAGCCTCGAGGTTCCGGGGGAGGCGCGTGCGGCGCATCTTGTGGCGCAGGAGTCCCACCCCGATCTTGGCATTCTCAAGCGGCGCTACGATTCCAAGACAAAGAAGTTTCGCGCGGAGATTTCGGTCGAGGATACGCGCAATACCCTCGCACTTTTTGAGAAAACAGCGGCTTTTGGCGGGTGGCGCGCGATTATTGTCGATAGCGCCGACGATATGAATGCCGCGAGCGCCAATGCTCTGCTCAAGACGCTGGAGGAGCCGCCGGCTCGGGCGATCTTTTTTCTGATTGCGCATCAACCGCAGCGATTGTTGCCGACTATCCGCTCGCGTTGCCGCGTCATGCGCTTCAACCCCTTGGAAGATGACGATCTTTCGGCTTTGCTCGCCTCATTGCGCGGGCAGGGGGCCGATGCGGATGTGCTGGCGCGCGCGGGTGGCTCCATTCGCCATGCGCTGCGCCTGTCTGACCCCAAGACGAAAGCCTTTCTGGCGCAGGTTGACAGTGTTCTCAAGGGGTTGCCGCGCAAGCGCGCCAGCGAGATCGACGCCATTGCCGAGGCGACGCATCGCGGTGTTGATGGCGAGCAGGCCTTCGCCGATCTGATCGAGGCGGTGGAGGCTTGGCTTCATGCGCGGGCCCGCGCGGCGGCAGAGGCCAACAATGTGATGCGTGCGGCTGATTATGCCGAGGCGCAGACAAAAATGCGCGAAGAGGCGGCAACCGCCGAAGCTTTCAACCTCGACAAGCGCGCCTATGTCATCAGCCTGTTCGAAATGCTGGCGAGCCTCGCGAGCGCGGGGTAAGAAGGGCGGGCAGGGGGCTTTGAGCCTCGATTCCGATTGCTTTGCAGGTCAAACGTGTCCAACCGGTTTTTCATCTCCACCGCTATTTCCTACCCCAACGGCGTGCCGCACCTCGGCCATGCCTATGAACTGATTGCGGCGGATGCGATTGCGCGTTTCATGCGTCTGGATGGTCGCGAGGTGTTCTTCCTCACCGGCACCGACGAGCACGGGTTGAAGATGGTGCAGACCGCCGAGCGCGAGGGGATTCCCGTGCGCGAGCTGGCGGATCGCAATGCGGCGCGTTTCCGCGCGATGGGGCAGGCGCTGGGTGCCTCGAACGACGATTTCATCCGCACCACGGAGGCGCGCCACTACGCCTCCTGTCAGGAAATCTGGCGGCGCATGGAGGCCAACGGGGACATCTACCTCTCGAAGTATTCCGGCTGGTATTCCGTGCGCGATGAGGCCTTCTACGGCGAGGATGAGACCCGCGTGGAGGGGGACAAGCGCTTCTCCATTTCCACCGGCACCCCCGTGGAATGGGTGGAGGAGGAGAGCTACTTCTTCCGCCTCTCGAAATATCAGCAGCCGCTGCTCGACTGGTATGCTGCGCACCCCGATTTCATCGGCCCCGACACCCGCAAGAACGAGGTAGTGAGCTTCGTCTCGCGCGGGCTGACGGACCTCTCCGTTTCCCGCAAGACCTTCACCTGGGGCGTGCCGGTGCCGGGCGCGCCGGACCATGTGATGTATGTCTGGGTGGATGCGCTGACGAATTACATCACCGCCTGCGGCTTCCCCGATGAGGGGGCCGAGCGCATGAAATTCTGGCCCGCGAGCCTGCACCTCATCGGCAAGGACATCGTGCGCTTCCACACGGTCTATTGGCCCGCGTTTCTCATGTCCGCCGGTTTGCCGCTGCCGGAACGCGTGTTCTGCCACGGGTTCCTCACCAATCGCGGTGAGAAGATGTCGAAATCGCTCGGCAATGTGCTCGAACCGATTGCGATGAGCGAGCAATACGGCGTCGATGCCTTCCGCTATTTCTTCCTGCGGGAAATCTCCTTCGGGCAGGATGGCACCTATTCGCATGAGGCGATTGTGGGCCGCCTGAACGCGGATCTTGCCAATGATCTCGGCAATCTGGCGCAGCGTTCGCTCTCGATGGTCAACAAGAACTGCGAGGGCAGGGTGCCGGCGAACAATGGCATCCACGGCGACGAAATCGGGCTTTTTGATCAGGCGTCCGGCCTGATCAATGCGGCGCGCCAGAACATGGAGAACTTCGCTCTCCACACCATTCTGGCCGATATCTGGCGTCTGGTGGCGGATACCAATCGCTATTTCGCTGCGCAGGCCCCTTGGGCGTTGAAGAAGACCGACCCGGCGCGCATGGAAACCGTTCTGTATGTGACGGCTGAAATGCTGCGTTACATTGGCATCGCGGCCCAGCCGTTCATTCCGCAGGCGGCTGCCAAGCTGCTGGATTTGCTGGCTGTGCCGGAGGGTGAGCGGACTTTCGCCCATGCCGACGGCAAGTTCGCGCTTAAATCCGGCACCGAGCTACCCGCGCCCTCTGCGCTGTTCCCGCGTTACGTCGAGCCCGAGGCGGACAAGGCCTGATGCTTCCGACGATTACCGATACCCATTGCCACCTCGATTTCCCGGATTTCGCGGCGGATCTGGATGGCGTGATCGCGCGCGCTGCCGAGGCGGGCGTTGCGCGCTGCATCACCATTTCGACCGAGGTGCGCCACGGCGATACCTATCGCGCAATCTCGGAGCGTTTTGCCAACGTCTGGCACTCCATCGGCACCCACCCTAACCATGCCGCCAAAGAGCCGGATGTGACCTTGGGCGACGTGCTGGCGGGGGCTGAGCACCCCAAGTGCGTGGCGATTGGCGAAGCGGGGCTCGATTACCACTACGATTACGCCCCGCCCGCGTTGCAGGAAGCCTCGTTCCGGATGCAGATCGAGGCGGCGCGGCAGACTAGGCTGCCGCTGATCATCCATTCCCGCGCAGCCGATGATGATATGGGCGATATTCTGGAAGAGGAGATGGGGAAGGGGGCTTTTACCGCCGTTCTCCATTGCTTCTCTTCCGGGCGCAGGCTCGCCGAGCGCGGGCTGGCACTGGGGCTTTACGTCTCCTTCTCCGGCATATTGACCTTCAAATCCGCCGCCGAGATTCAGGAGGTCGCGCAGATGGCCCCGGTGGATCGCATTCTGGTTGAAACCGATGCGCCGTTTCTCGCGCCTATTCCGCACCGGGGCAAGCGCAACGAACCGGGCTACACGGCCCATACCGCGGCCAAGCTGGCAGCGCTGCGCGGGACCACGCTGGAAGCGCTGGCGCCGCAGCTGGAAGCCAACACCAACCGTCTGTTCTGGAAGATGGGCGCATGAGCGATCGGTTCCGTGTCACCATCCTTGGTTGCGGCTCCTCCGGCGGTGTGCCGCGCGTGGCGCAGGGGTGGGGGCGTTGTGACCCCAATAACCCGAAAAACCGCCGCCGCCGGTGCTCGATTCTGGTGGAGCGCGTGGCCGCCAATGGGGGTGTGACCCGCGTTCTGATCGATACCTCGCCGGACCTGCGGGAGCAGCTGATTGACGCGCAGGTGCCGGATCTCGACGCCGTGGTTTTCACGCATGAACACGCTGACCATACCCATGGGATTGATGATCTGCGACCGTTGGTGATCCAGCATCGGCGGCGCGTGCCAGTTTATGCCGATGCGCAGACGATGCACATGCTCAAGGGGCGGTTCGGCTATTGCTTTGAGACGCCGCCGGGGTCGGAATACCCGCCGATTTTGATGTCCCATCTCATTGATAACAAAAAGCTTTTCGAGATCTCCGGCGCTGGTGGTGTTATCCCGTTTCAGCCCTTTGGCCTGATCCACGGCAAGATCGAGGCGCTGGGATTCCGTATCGAAAATTTCGCTTACACGCCGGATGTCTCTGCTATTCCGGAAGCCGTGGTACGCCACCTTGGGGCGCTCGACGTCTGGGTCATTGATGCCTTGCGCGAAACGCCGCATCCCACGCATTTCTCATTGTCGGACGCCTTGTACTGGATTGGCCGGATGACGCCGCGCCACGCCGTTTTGACCAACCTTCATACCGATCTGGATTACGACACGCTGTGCGCCAGCCTGCCGCCGGATATCGTTCCGGCCTATGACGGCATGGTGATTGAATGGAAAGCCGCAGTGTAATTCGGGCGCGTTAGCGTTTCTCCTCAAGTGATTGTTTTTGAATGGAAAAACTCTTGTAAAATCTTGCAAATCCACGCGCCCGCCTTAGTCAGACAGTTCCATAATATGTCTTATGCGAATCATATCAAGGGAGGCGTTGCCGTGTTTGACCATGTCCCTGAGGTGTCGCCATGAGTGATCCTGTGAGCGATAAGCGCGCCGGTTTTCGTCAGATGCGCCCTTCGCGCGATGTTTCGCATCTGCTCAATGTGATGGCAGCGCTGCGCGACAGGCAAGCTGGTTGTCCCTGGGATGTCGAGCAGGATTTTGCCAGCATCGCGCCCTATACGATCGAGGAAGCGCATGAGGTCGCGGATGCGATTGCCCGCGGTGATATGGTCGATCTATGCGAGGAGTTGGGCGATCTGCTGTTGCAGGTCGTTTTTCATGCGCAAATGGGCGCTGAGGCTGGGTTTTTCGAGTTTGGCGATGTTGTCGAGGCGATCACATCAAAGCTGATCCGGCGGCATCCGCATGTGTTCGGCGACGGGCAGGCTGCCAATCCGGCCGAGGTCGGCGAGGTCTGGGCGCGGATCAAGGCGGAGGAAAAGGCCGAAAAGCTGCGCAAGAAGGTGGAAATGGGTATTCCGGCCCCCTCTCCTTCGCTGCTGGATGGTGTTCCGCCCAGCCTTCCGGCCTTGACCAAGGCGCTGAAGCTTCAGCAGAAGGCCTCCAAGGTGGGGTTCGATTGGAATGACCCCAGGGCGGTGCTTGCGAAATTCCGCGAGGAAATTCAAGAGCTTGAAGATGCGTTCGACAAAAAGGACGCATCCGCCATGAAGGACGAGATGGGCGATATGCTCTTTGTCATCGCCAATCTCGCACGTCATGCCGATATCGACCCCGAATCCGCGCTTGAGGGGACCAATGCCAAGTTCCGGCGGCGCTTCGGGCACATCGAGGCGCGTGCCAGAGCTGAGGGGCGCTCGCTCGACGATATGAGCCTTGAGGAAATGGACGCCCTCTGGGATGAAGCCAAGGCGCTGGAAAAGGGCTGCTGAACGCCCCCTGCCCGGTTTGATTTGATCGGATGCCCTCAGCCGTGATGCAGTGTGATGCTGGCTCCGAAGCGGCGCGAGAAGCGCTCGACCTCGCTGGCGCCGACACGCACGAGCAAGGTGATTTTGCCGGTGCGGCCCACTTTGCGGGAGAGGACTTCCGCATTCTCGTAGAGCCAGGCGAGGCCTGCGCCATCATCGGGCGGCAAGACCACTTTCAGCGTCTGACGGCCTTGGGCGAGCCGACGCTCGATTTCTTCGAGCAGCGCCTCCACGCCTTGCCCTGTGAGGGCAGAAACCAGCACAGGAGCCCCCTCGCCGCGCCGCGTGGCCACTTCCGCGAGGCGGAGAGCCTCTTTCGGCTCGAGAAGATCGGCCTTGTTCCAGACCTCGATAATGCGCTGTGTTGCGGCCCCTGTGATGCCGAGATCGCCCAGCACCTGCTTCACATCCAACTCCTGCGCCTCAGTATCGGCGTTGGCGATGTCGCGCACATGCAGGATGATCTGCGCGGAAATCACGTCTTCCAGTGTGGCGCGGAAGGCTGCGACGAGCTGCGTCGGCAGGTCAGAGATGAAGCCGACGGTATCGGAGAGCACGATTTTCAGGCCATGCGGCAGGGCAATGGCGCGCGTCGTGGGGTCGAGGGTGGCAAAGAGCATGTCTTTTGCCAGAACCTCGGCCTCTGTCATGCGGT
>JAIUNQ010000036.1 GCA_020161475.1 Pseudomonadota bacterium
TGATCACGCGGGACTGGTCGAGCAGCGTCAGGCGGCCCGAGGATTCCAGCACGCGCTGGATCACGAACATCACATCCGGGCGGCCCGCGTCATACTCGTCGAACACGAGCGCGACATTGTGCTGGTAGGCCCAGGGCAGGATACCGTCCTTGAACTCGGTGACCTGCTTGCCGTCTTTGAGGACGATCGCATCCTTGCCGACGAGATCGATACGGCTGACATGACTGTCGAGATTCACGCGCACGCACGGCCAGTTGAGGCGCGCGGCGACCTGCTCGATGTGGGTGGATTTGCCGGTGCCGTGAAAGCCAGTGACCATGACGCGGCGGTTGAAAGCAAAGCCCGCCAGAATGGCCAGCGTCGTGTCCTTGTCGAACAGATAGTCGGCATCCAGCTCGGGGACATGCTCGGTGCGGGTCTTGTAGGCCGGCACCATGAGATCGGAGTCGATCCCGAACACCTCGCGCACGGAAACGGTGGTATCCGGCTCAAGAGAGAGGGCTTCAGCCTGAGCGCCGGGGGTCATCGCAGTCACGGACATCAATCACCTGAAGGCCGCCAGAACGGCCCTTCCTGTTTCATCATATGAAATGGACTGCTCACGCAAGGTCCACCGATTTCAAGTAATTATAGGCGTCGATGATCGCGCGCAATTTATCTTCGCGCGATCTGTCACCTTCGTTGAGATCAGGATGCAGCCGCTTGGCCAGCTCCTTGAAGCGCGCCCGCACAGCCGCCTTCTCGACACCCGGCTCCAGCCCAAGGGTTTCGAGCGCCTTGATCGCCAGCTTGGGCAGGTGCTTGCGGGTCTGCACACCGGCCGCCTCGCGCGCCCTGCGCAGGCGCTCAAGCCGCGCACGCAGCAAGGTGGCGGCATCGAGTTTGGTGTCCGGCCCCAGCCCGGCCGCCATGCCCACGCCGACATTCCATGTCGGGCGATGCCCGGTCACGGCATCCTTTTGATAATCGCGCAGCGCGCCGTCGCTCATGCCGGCGAAGTAATTGTAGGAGGCGTTGTATTCCTTGACGTGCTCGAGACAGAACCGGAAAAACTGCCCCTCGAAATCCCGCCCCTTCGGCGCACGGAATTCGCCCTTACGCTGGCAGCCGGGGTGCTCGCACTTGGGCCCCTCGTCAGCGCGCACGTCTTCCGCCTGCGGCTTCGTCCGGATCTTGTCAAAAAGGGGCGAATTGAGATTCATCGTCGAGCGGTGTTTATGGGTGCAAATCGAAGCCCGGCAAGAGCCTCAAACGGTCAGCTTGCCTTGGCACGCCTCGCAGCGCAACATCAAACCCTGCGGAAGGACCCTGACATGACGACGACAACGCGAAAGGCGCGCATCGAAGCCGCGCTCAAGAGCTTAGAGCCCACCCACCTCGAAGTGATCGACGATTCGGGCAAGCACGCCGGCCATTCGGGTGCCCGCCCCGAGGGGGAAACCCATTATACCATTCGAATCATTGCGCCGACCTTCGCCGGCAAAAGCCGTGTTGCGGCCCACCGCGAGATCAACGCGCTGCTGGCGAACGAGTTCGCAACCGGTCTTCATGCCCTTGCCATTGAGGCCCGCGGCGCCTGATTCGCGGCTTCACTGGACTTTTTGCCCGCGCCATGGTGAAAAGGGGGCGAGCGGCAGCAGGCCCGCGCCAGACCCCTTTTCATGTTAACCTTTGAAATTCTTGTCGTTCTTGCTCTGACGCTGCTGAACGGCTTTTTCTCGATGTCGGAAATGGCCATCGTTTCCGCGCGGCGCGTCCGTCTTGAAGCCATGGCGGAAAACGGACATGCTGGCGCCATCAAGGCGCTGGATCTGGCGCGTGACCCCTCTTCCTTCCTCTCCTCGGTGCAGATCGGCATCACGCTGGTGGGTGTCGTCTCGGGCGCTTTCGGCACGGCCACACTGGGCCTGAAGCTCGGTGATTATCTGGGCGAGCTGGGCTGGTTCGGCTCATACGCGGAGCCGGTGGCCTATGCCACCATCGTCATGCTCATCACCTTCCTGTCGATTGTGCTGGGCGAATTGGTGCCCAAGCGCGTGGCGCTGGCCTATCCGGAAGTGGTGGCGGCGCGCGTTGCGCGTCCCATCGCGCTCATCGGCGCCTTCGGGCGCCCGCTGGTGGCGCTGCTCGGGATTTCCTCGGCCTTTCTGCTCACCCTGCTGCGCGTGCCGCAAACGCGCGATGAGGCCGTGACCGAGGAAGAGGTTCACACCATTCTGGAGGAAGGCACCACCTCCGGCGTCATCGACCCTGCGGAACGCGCCATGGTGAGCGAGGTGATCGGCCTTGCCGATACCCCCGTCTCCGACATCATGACCCGGCGCACGGATGTCTATTGGATCGACGTAGCGGATGACCCCAAGGTCGTCACCTCGGAGCTGCGCCAATGCCCCTTCTCGCGCGTCGTGATTGCCAAGGGTGGCTCCATCGATGAACCGCTCGGCTTCGTGCACAAGAAGGATCTCTTCGACCGCATGCTGGAGGGTCAGCCGCTCGACATCGAGGGTTCTGTGCGCGAACCGCTCTTCGTGCCCGAAGCCACCTCCGTGCTCGATGCGCTCGAACTCTTCCGCGAGAAACGCAACCATTTCGCCTTCGTGATTGACGAATTCGGCACCTTCGAGGGCATCGTCACCCTCACGGACATGCTGGAAGCGATCACCGGCGATATTCCGGAGGAGCACGAGAACGAAAGCCGCTCGATCATCGAGCGCGCGGACGGCACCTACCTCGTGGATGGCCGCACCGATATCGACGAGATCGAGAAGGATCTCGGCATCATGATTGATGAGAACGCCCGCTTCCGCACGGCAGCAGGCCTTGCGCTCGAAGCCTTCGGCCGCATCCCCTCCGATGGCGAGATCACAACCATCGACGGCTGGACCATCGAGGTGATGGACATGGACGGGCGACGCATCGACAAATTGCTCTTCCGCCGCAACACCGCTGCTGAAAACGCCTGAGCGCCTCCGCTCAGGTGGCAGGCCCCGGTCGTTCGGGCGAGCGCAGATAGGCGATCAGAGCCAGCGCCAGCGTGGCCGCAAACGCCAGATGCAGTGCGGAATAGGTCGCAACCGGGCTCCAGCCCGCGCCCTGCATCCGCTCCACCGCCGCCCCCGAGAGAAACTGCGCCACGCCCGTCCCGCCAATCGAGACGAAGTTGATAAACGTGATCCCGCGCCCGAGGACATGCGCCGGCATGAACAGACGCCCATGCGCGAGCAGCACGGCATAGGTCACGCCGGTCAGCGCCGCAATGCCCAGCAGCACCAGCGCGACCATCATGGGCGGATTGCCCAGAAGCCCCAGCGCGAGGAAGGCGAGGATGCAGATCACATTCCCCCACACCACCACCTTGCGCGGGCTGTCGATGCGGCTCGCGATGGGCCCCGAGAACATCGCGCAGATCGTCATGCACAGCGCAATGAACAGGACGACATTGCCACGCGCGATCGGCGAAAGCGCATAAACCTGCGAGAAAAAGGGGCCGACCCACAGCGAGCGCTCCGTGAAGATGGGCGCGGACACCATGAAGCTCATGATCAGGATCGGCAGCATGGCCGGCACCTTGAGCAGCGTCACCAGATCACCGATCAGCGAACCGCCCGCCGGAGCCGGCTCCGCCTCCGGATCACGGAAGACGAAATAAAGCGCCACCGCGATGATTGCCGTGAGAACGCCGAACACCCGGATCGCATCACGCCACCCCAACCACTGCGCCAGATAGGCAAAGGGGGTCGCCGAGATCAGCGAACCAATCAGCCCGCAGGAGAGGAAGATGCTCCCCAGCGCCGCAAAACGCTGCGGCGGCTCGGTCTTGGCGAAGAAATAGAGCGCGCCCATCAGAATGGGGGAGCAGCCGATGCCGATCAGCACCATGGCGAACAAGGCCGCCCCCTCGGTGGTGGCAGACGCGAACATGAACGCCCCGCCGACGGCAAACACCATCAACCCGGTAATGGTGCGGCGCGGACCCAGCGTATCGAGCATCGCTCCGACCGCGAACTGAAACAGCGAAAATGCGAAAAACCACGCAGAACCCAGCGCCCCATACGCCTGCGGGCCGATGGAAAGGTCGCGCATCAACTCATCCACGATCACCGTGAGGAATGAGCGATAGAACTGGCTGAGCATGTAGGCGAGCGCCGCGACAAAGAAAATCAGCCGACGATGCGCAACGGAAATGGTCATTCTGCACTCTCTTTCGGCAGCTCCGGACAGGACGTTGGACCTAAGCCTAAGGATTGACACATTTCAATGGCCTTGAACCGTGTGAGGCGGGCAAAGAACTGTTTCCCCCTTCTCAAACTGGGAGTGTGGAGCTACCACGCTCAAGATCGCATTTTCCGTTCCAAGATGAATCGAGGTCAGGGTGCTTCAAGCCGTTCGCTTCAGCCTCCGTGCACTCACCATTCTCGCCGTTGCCGGCACCACCGGCATCGCCCATGCCGATCCTGATGTCCCTGCCGTGATTGTGGACGCTGATTCGGGCGAGGTTCTGCACGCCGAGGAAGCCACGCGCCCGTGGTTCCCCGCCTCCACCACCAAGCTGATGACTGCCTATGTCGCCCTGCGCGAGGTGGAACGCGGCAACATCGCCTTTGACACCCCCATCGTGGCGACGGCGACGGCCACGCGCCAGCCTCCGAGCAAGATCGGCATCAAGGCCGGGCAGGAAATCACCCTCGGCAATGCGCTCAAGATCCTGATGGTGAAATCGGCCAATGACGTTGCCACCGTCATCGCCGAAGGCGTGGGTGGCTCGGTGCCGGGTTTCTCCGCCATGATGAACCGCGAAGCGGCGCGCCTTGGCATGCGCGAGAGCCATTTCGTCAATCCGCACGGCTTGCACAGCGATAACCACGTTTCCTCCGCGCGCGACATGGCCATTCTGGCGCGTGCATTGCTGCGCGAGTTTCCGCAGTATCGCGGCCTCTGGGGTATCGGCGCGGTGCAGCTTGGCAATCGCAAATATCCCAACACCAATGGCCTCATCGGGCGCTATTCCGGCGCCATGGGCATGAAGACGGGCTTTGTCTGCGCCTCGGGCTTCAATCTGGTTTCCGCCGCCGAACGGGGCGGGCGCACGCTCATCGCTGTTGTCTTCGGAGCGACCTCAGGCGCAGATCGTACCCTGAAGGCCGCCCAGCTGCTCGATCAGGGCTTTGGCGCAGGCGGCGGCTTCTTCGGGCGTGGCGCCTCCAGCGGCGCGCGCACGCTCGAAGCGCTGACGGCATCCTATGAGACCAGCGCACCCAACCGTCGCGCGGCCATCTGCGGGCGCGGGCGCGCCCCGGCCAGCGAAGAGGATGCCGGTGGCTCCCTCACGCTCGCCTCCGGCATGTCCGACACCTCGGACAACATCATGAATCCAGGCCGTGGCTTCTATTCAGGCGGCGAGGCTGCCGGCGTTGGCGCACGCGTCGGCCGCCGCATCTCGCTTGGCCCCCGCGCCCCGCTTGAAGCGCTGGAAGTGCATCTGGGCCGCGAGCCGGGCAGCACAGCGGTCGCCCGCCGCGCCACCGGCGCGCCCGAGCCCCAGGCCTTCGCCAACGAACCCAAGCGCGGCAAATCGAACCCGCTGGCCCTCACCGAACCGATGAAGCGCCCCACGCAGGCCGCCCGCATTGGCACGGCCAAGCAGGGCGCGGATCGCCCGGCGGCCACCGCATCCCTGCACGCGGCCAACAAGAACAAGCTGCCCAAAAT
This sequence comes from Pseudomonadota bacterium, assembly GCA_020161475.1. Classification (GTDB taxonomy): domain Bacteria; phylum Pseudomonadota; class Alphaproteobacteria; order Rhizobiales; family Beijerinckiaceae; genus Rhabdaerophilum. The sequence continues at coordinate 5,710 of JAIUNQ010000036.1, forward strand.
GGCCGTGACACAGACGGGGGCACCCCAGAAGGCCAAGGCGGAAGGAGCGAAAGCCAAAGCCAAGGCCGATCCGAAGCCCAAGATCGACTCAAAAGCAAAGGCCCAGCCCAAGGCCAAAAGCGGCACATGAACGCGTGATCTGACGTGAGTCTGGAAACCTCGCCTGTTTTTCAAAACCATGCGCGCGTTGTCCTGCTCGGCAGCCTTTTTGCGCTCATCGCCGCCACGCTTTATGGCGGCAACGTGCCGGCGGCCCGCGTCGCATCGCTCGTGGGCATGCGCGGGGCCGATCTCATTTTCTACCGGGGCATCCTGCTCATTCTCATTCTGCTGGCTGTGGCGGCCTTCACGGGCACGCGGGTTCGGCTGGAGCCGGGCGAGCGCAAGCCCATGCTGCTGCTGGCGCTGGGTGCCGCACTCACCGCGATCCTTTATCTCACCTCCATTGACACCCTGCCCGTCCCCTCGGCGGTGGTGATTTTCTACACCTTCCCGCTCATGGTGATGCTGGCGACCCCCTTCGTGGAGCGACGCCCGCTCAGCGCCCGCCTCATCGTGCTGTTTCTCATCGCCTTCGCCGGGTTGGTGATGGCGCTAGGCCCTGCGCTCGGCGCGCTCAATGCACGGGGCGTGGCTTTCGCCATCGCGGCAGCCCTCACCAACACCATGCTGTACTTCGTGGTCGGCCGCGCTTCGAAATCCCCCCTGCGCTCCATGCTCTACACACAAGTGGTGGCCCTGCCGATCGCGCTGGGCGTAGCGCTGGCTCAGCACGGTACGTTGGCCCCGCTCTCCACCTTCTGGCTCGCCCCTTGGGCGATTCTGGCCATGATCTCGGGATATGCCATCGGTTTCATCTTCCAGATGCTGGCAGCGCAGCGCCTGGCTCCGGCGCGCATGGGCCTGTTGTTTCTGGCAGAGCCCGCGACCTCCATTCTGGTGGCGGCGATTTTTCTGGGCGAAATCCTCTCCCCGCTCCAGATGCTGGGGGTTGGCCTGATGTTGGCCGTCCTCGCAGCGGAGTTCATTCTTGACCGCGATTGACCCGCTCGAACCCATACCGCTGGTCGTCCTCACCGGCTTTCTCGGCGCCGGCAAGACCAGCTGGCTCAACGGTGCCCTCAAAGCACCGGAACTGGCCGAAACGCTCGTGATCATCAACGAGTTCGGCGAAGCCGGGCTCGATCATATGCTGGTGGAAGACGCCAGCGGCGATGTAGTACTCATGGCAGCAGGCTGCCTGTGCTGCTCACTGCGGCAGGATCTGGTGGCAACGCTGGAAGATCTGCTCCGCCGGCGCGACAACAGACGCATGCCGATCTTCCGCCGGGTGGTGATCGAAACCACCGGTCTCTCTGATCCGCTTCCCATTCTCCAGAGCGTGCTCCAGCACCCCTATCTGTCAAAACGGTTCGACATCCGGGGCGTGATCACGTTTGTGGATGCGCTGAACGGGGCACCCACACTGGCAGAGCATGAGGCGGCACAGCGTCAGGTCGCGCTCGCTGATGCCTTGGTGCTGACCAAGGAGGATCTTGCGAGCCCGGCACAGATAAAAGCAACACGTGAAGCCATTACGGCCCTGAACTCGCGTATTGGCCCCACGCCGGTGGCGGCCTTCGCCCCCGGCGACTTGTTCACATCCCGCTTTTTACCGGCAGAAGACGCACAGTTCGCCACATGGCTCGGCGAACAACCCACATTGGCGAACCATGCGGCGGGCATCGAAAGCTTCGCTTTTCTGTCCGACGCGGCCATCTCCGCCGCCACCCTGATGGTGTTTCAGGAGGCGATGCGCGTGCTCCACGGTCCGCGCCTGCTGCGCCTCAAGGGTATCATCCATATGGCGGAACACCCGGAGGAGCCGATGGTGATCCACCATGTCCAATCCATCGCGCATCCGCCCAAAAAACTCGCGCGCTGGCCGGGGCGTGACAGGCGCTCCCGCCTTGTCTTCATCACGCAAGGGATTCCCCGCGACACCATCGAAGGCTTCTGGACCGCGCTGGCGAAGGGGTGATTTGAGACGCCCACATTGCACGTGAGGCACCCTGCGAGGCCGCAAGGCCAAAGCTAGGCCCGAATGGGCCGCCGAGCTTATGCAAGGGACCATAGGGTCACAGGCCCGAAAACTTGGAGACTCCGCGAAGCGCAAGCCCGAACGGGCGCCCGAGCTTATGCGAGGGGTATTGTTCCGAGCGGCGAAGCCCTGCTCGGAATATTAGAAGCGCGAGCGCAGATCCCGCCGGATTACCTTGCCCGTCGTCGTCAGCGGCATCTGATCGATGAAATGGATCTCGCGCGGATATTCATGGGCGGAGAGGCGCTCGCGCACGAAGAGGCGGATGTCCTCCTCCAGTGCTTTTGAGGGCTGATAGCCGGTCTTGAGCACAATGAAGGCGGTGACGATTTCCGTGCGTACAGGATCGGGCTTACCGACCACCCCCGCCAGCGCCACCGCTTCATGCTTGATCAGGCAATCCTCGATCTCGACCGGGCCGATGCGATAGCCAGAGGAGGTGATGAGATCATCATCGCGCCCCACGAAGCCGACATAGCCCTGTTCATCGAGCACGCCCTGATCGCCCGTGGTGAGCCAATCGCCGATGAACTTCTCGGCTGTCGCCTCCGGCTTGTCCCAATAGCCGAGGAACATCACAGGGTCCGGCCGCCGAATCGCGATAATCCCGCGCTCGCCGATCTCGCATTCGCTGCCATCCGCGCGGATGATGCCGACCCGGTGCCCCGGCGTTGCCTTGCCGATGACCCCCGCCCGCGTGATGCCCATCGCTTTCGAAGAACCGAGCACAAGATTGCATTCGGTCTGCCCGTAGAACTCGTTGATCCTGAGGCCGAGCACCTCATCGCCCCACTCGAAGGTGGGGGTGCCCAGCGCTTCCCCCCCGGAGCCGATCGCGCGCAGTGGCATACCGTAGCGCGCAACCGGGTTCTTCACGGTGCGCATCAGGCGCAGGCCTGTCGGCGGAATGAAGGCGTTGCGCACCTCAAGCGCGCTCATCATCGCAAAAGCGGCTTCGGGATCGAATTTGGTGAAGGTCCAGGCCACCACCGGCACGCCGTAGTAAAGGCCCGGCAGCAAGACATTGAGCAAGCCGCCCGCCCAGGCCCAATCCGCCGGGGTCCAGAGGCGATCCCCCTGTTGCGGCATGAACTCATAGGCCATTTCCGCGCCGGGAAGATGCCCCACCAGCACCCGTTGGGCATGGAGCGCGCCTTTGGGATGCCCCGTGGTGCCGGAGGTATAGATCATCAGCGCGGGGTCATCGCCCGAGGAGGGCCGCGTCTCGAAATGCTCGGGACAGCCTTGCGTGAAGCAGGCGTAACCGGTTACCCCGGTATCATCGCCATCGAGTGAAACAACGGTTTCCAGATGCCGGGCTTCGGTACGGATCGCATTGAGCTTTTCCACGCCAATGCCATCGGTGATCAGAAGCTTGGCACGCGAATCGCCAAGTCGATACGCCAGCGCCTCCGCCCCGAAAAGCGCCGCGAGCGGCAGGGCAATCGCGCCGATCTTGTAAATCGCCATATGGATGATCGGAACGAAGCGCGACTGCGGCAGCAGGATCGCCACGCGATCCCCCGGCTCAATCCCGGCCCTGAGCAGCGCATGAGCCAGCTTGTCCGCCTCGCGGCGCATCTCGCCGTAAGTCATGACGCGCGCCTCGAACCCCGCCCCCACTTCGATGATGGCGGGGCTATCCGGATGAAGCGCTGCGTGAAGATCGCAGCAGGCCGCCGCAATGTTGAAGCGCGCATAATCCGGCCAGCGGAACCGCGCGCTCACCTCCGCGTAAGGTGCCACGGGTCCAAGAGTAGCAGCGGGCACCGAAAGCATCATGCGGATCTCCGAAAAAGGTGCGGGATTATGACGAGGTTTTCGTCGCTTTCCAGTCGGCAGCCATACAAAAAGGGCCGCTTTTCAGCGGCCCTTGATATTCCTTGGTCTGCCTCCGGCGCTTACTGGCGCGCGGCAGCCAGCATGTCCTTGAGCGCGGCCACCTTGTCGGCAGCAGCGGTCTTGGCGGCCTCGGTCTTGGCATCGCGGAGGTCTTCCTCAGCGTCCTTGATCTGACCGGCGACCTTTTCCGCGTCGATCTCTTCCACCGGAATGGCCTGCTCGGCGAGCAGAGTCACACCGGTAGCGGAGACATCGGCGAAACCGCCGCGCACGAAGAGGCGCTTGTTGCCGTCGATGCGCACGACACCCGTGCGCAGCGAGGACATGAAGGGCGCATGGCCCGCGAGCACCGTGATCTCGCCCTCGGAAGCGGGGACCACCACTTCGGTGGCCTCGCCGGAGAAGAGCACGCGCTCAGGAGAGACGAGTTCGAACGGGAAACCCATGACTTAGGCCGCCTCGGCCGCGAGCTTCTGGGCCTTCTCGATCGCCTCTTCGATGGTGCCGACCATGTAGAAGGCGGCTTCCGGGAGGTGGTCGTACTTGCCTTCGCACAGGCCCTTGAAGCCCGCGATGGTGTCCTTCAGCGAGACGAGCTTGCCGGGCGAGCCGGTGAAGACTTCCGCCACGTGGAAGGGCTGCGACAGGAAGCGCTCGATCTTGCGGGCGCGGGCCACGGTCATCTTGTCCTCTTCGGACAGCTCGTCCATGCCGAGGATGGCGATGATGTCCTGCAGCGACTTGTAGCGCTGGAGGATCGACTGCACCTGACGGGCCACCGCGTAGTGCTCCTCGCCGACGATCATCGGGGAGAGCATGCGCGAGGTCGAGTCGAGCGGGTCCACCGCCGGATAGATGCCCTTTTCGGCGATCGAGCGCGAAAGCACGGTCGTCGCATCCAAGTGCGAGAAGGAGGTGGCCGGCGCCGGGTCGGTCAGATCGTCCGCCGGCACGTAAATGGCCTGAACCGAGGTGATCGAGCCCTTGGTGGTGGTGGTGATGCGCTCCTGCATCTGGCCCATGTCGGTGGCGAGCGTCGGCTGATAGCCCACCGCCGAAGGAATACGGCCGAGCAGCGCCGACACTTCCGAACCCGCCTGAGTGAAGCGGAAGATGTTGTCGACGAAGAAGAGCACGTCCTGGCCCTTGTCACGGAAGTCTTCCGCAACGGTCAGGCCGGCCAGCGCGACGCGCATACGGGCGCCCGGCGGCTCGTTCATCTGGCCATAGACGAGGGCGCACTTGGAACCCTTGGTCGAGCCGTTGTTTTCCTTCGGATCGAGGTTAACCTTCGACTCGATCATTTCGTGGTAAAGGTCGTTGCCCTCGCGGGTACGCTCACCCACACCGGCGAACACGGAGTAACCACCGTGGGCCTTCGCCACGTTGTTGATCAGCTCCATGATCAGAACGGTCTTGCCGACGCCCGCGCCGCCGAACAGGCCGATCTTGCCGCCCTTGGCGTAGGGGGCGAGAAGGTCGACGACCTTGATGCCGGTTTCGAGAACCTGCGCTTCGGTCGACTGCTCGGAGTAGGCCGGGGCTTCCTGATGGATCGCGCGGGTCGCGGTCGAGCCGATCGGGCCAGCTTCGTCCACCGGCTCGCCGATGACATTCATGATGCGGCCGAGGGTCTCGTCACCGACCGGAACCGAGATCGGAGCACCGGTGTCGCTCACCGGAGCGCCACGGACCAGACCTTCGGTCGAGTCCATCGCGATGCAGCGCACGGAGTTTTCACCGAGGTGCTGCGCGACTTCGAGAACGAGGCGGTTGCCGAGGTTCTCGGTTTCCAGCGCGTTGAGGATTTCCGGGAGATGGCCGTCGAACTGCACGTCCACGACGGCGCCGATAACCTGTGCGATGCGACCCTGCGGCTTGGCCATGTGAGTTTACCTCGTTTCCTTGACTGGGGATCAGAGCGCTTCGGCGCCCGAAATGATTTCGATGAGTTCCTTGGTGATCATGGCCTGACGCGAGCGGTTGTACTTCTGCGTCTGCTTCTTGATCATCTCGCCCGCGTTGCGGGTGGCGTTGTCCATCGCGCTCATGCGCGCACCCTGCTCGGAGGCAGCGTTCTCGAGCAGCGCCCGGAAAATCTGCACCGTGAGATTGCGCGGCAGGAGGGTGGTGAGGATTTCGCCTTCATCCGGCTCATACTCGTAGGCGGCCTTGGCGGGCTCACCGGCGGGCACTTCGGCCGGAACGATCTGCTGCGCGGTCGGGATCTGGGCGATCACCGAACGGAAGCGCGAGTAGAACAGCGTGGCGACATCATATTCGCCTGCTTCGAACATCGAGATGACGCGCTTGGCGATCTCCTCGGCGTTCACATAGCCGACCTGCTTAACCGAACGCAGGTCCACCACGTCGATGATGTGCTTCTCGTACTGGCGCTTGAGCTGCTCGTAGCCCTTCTTGCCGACGCAGAGGATCTTCACGGTCTTGCCATCAGCAAGGGCCGCATTGATCTTCTCGCGGGCGAGACGCACGATCGAGGAGTTGAAGGCGCCGCACAGGCCGCGTTCGGCCGTGCAGACGATGAAGAGCTGAACCTGGTTCTTGCCGTTGCCGGCGAGAAGGGCGGGGGCATCCGAGCCCGAAATGCCGCCGGCGAGGTTGGCGAGAACCGCCTCCATCTTGGTGGCATAGGGGCGCGCGGCTTCCGCGGCAGCCTGGGCGCGGCGCAGCTTCGCCGCGGCCACCATCTGCATGGCCTTGGTGATCTTCTGCGTCGCCTTCACCGAGGCGATACGATTGCGGAGGTCTTTCAACGACGGCATGGGGTTTTCCTGCTCAGGCCCGTTGGATCAGGGGCGCGTTGCCGCGCCCCATGGCGGAAGTTGGATCAGGCGAAGGACTTGGTGAAGCCTTCGACGATCTCCTTCAGCTTCGCCGCATTGGCGTCCGAGAGATCCTTGGTCTTGCCGATCTCGTTCAGCAGCTCGGCATGGGTGCCGCGCAGGAGCGAGAGAAGGCCGTCCTCGTAGGAGCGAACCTTGTTGACCGGCAGGCCATCGAGGTAGCCGTTCACGCCGGCGTAGATCACGCAAACCTGCTCTTCCATCTTCAGCGGCGAGAACTGCGGCTGCTTCAGGAGTTCGGTCAGGCGGGCACCACGGTTCAGCAGGCGCTGGGTCACGGCGTCAAGATCCGAGCCGAACTGCGCGAAGGCGGCCATTTCACGATACTGGGCGAGTTCGCCCTTGATCTTGCCGGCGACCTTCTTGGTGGCCTTGGTCTGCGCGGACGAGCCGACGCGCGACACCGACAGACCGACGTTCACGGCGGGGCGGATGCCCTGGAAGAACAGGTCGGTTTCCAGGAAGATCTGGCCGTCGGTGATCGAGATGACGTTGGTCGGGATATAGGCCGACACGTCGTTCGCCTGGGTTTCGATGACCGGCAGAGCGGTGAGCGAACCGGCGCCATTGGCGTCGTTGAGCTTCGCGGCGCGCTCGAGCAGGCGGGAGTGGAGATAGAACACGTCGCCCGGGTAGGCTTCGCGGCCCGGCGGACGGCGCAGCAGCAGCGACATCTGGCGGTAGGCGACGGCCTGCTTGGACAGATCGTCATAGATGATCACGGCGTGCATGCCGTTGTCGCGGAAGAACTCGCCCATGGCGCAGCCGGAGAACGGCGCGAGGAACTGCATCGGGGCCGGATCCGAAGCGGTCGCGGCGATGACGATGGAGTACTCAAGAGCGCCACGCTCTTCGAGAACCTTCACGAACTGGGCAACGGTCGAACGCTTCTGGCCGACAGCGACGTAAACGCAGTAGAGCTTCTGGCTCTCCGGGGCACCTTCGACGTTGAGCGGCTTCTGGTTCAGGATGGTGTCGAGGGCGATCGCGGTCTTGCCGGTCTGGCGGTCACCGATGATCAGCTCGCGCTGGCCACGGCCGACCGGGATCAGCGCGTCCACCGCCTTGAGGCCGGTCGCCATCGGCTCATGCACCGACTTGCGCGGAATGATGCCCGGCGCCTTCACGTCAACACGGGCACGCTTGTCAGACACGATCGGGCCCTTGCCGTCGATCGGGTTGCCGAGCGCGTCAACGACGCGGCCGAGCAGGCCCTTGCCGACCGGAACGTCCACGATGGCGCCGGTGCGCTTCACCGTCTGGCCTTCCTTGATGTCACGGTCGGAACCGAAGATCACGACGCCGACGTTGTCGCTCTCGAGGTTGAGCGCCATGCCGCGGATGCCGTTCTCGAACTCGACCATTTCACCGGCCTGAACCTTGTCGAGGCCGTAAACGCGGGCGATACCGTCACCCACCGAGAGAACCTGCCCCACTTCGGCCACTTCGGCGGAAGCGCCAAAGTTCTTGATCTGCTCCTTCAGGATCGCGGAGATCTCAGCGGCGCGGATGTCCATCGGTTAAGCCTTTCCGTATCGAGTGTGCGGGGCAAGCCCACGCGGGATGTGGTGTGTGTTTCGTAAAGTCTGGCGAGCCGGTCAGCCGGCGATCATCGCCAGCTTCATGGCGTTGAGCTTGGTCTTGAGTGACGCATCGATCATCTTGGAGCCCATCTTCACGACGAGACCACCGATAATCGAGGGATCGACCTTCTCGGTCAGCGCGATCTTGCCGCCGGCCTGCCCCTCAAGGGCGGCGAGCACGGCTTCGCGGTTCGGGGCCGAGAGCGGAGCCGCAACCGTCACCTCAGCGGACACAACGCCGTTCTTCTCCGCGAGAAGCGCCTTGAAGGCGGCAATCATCGGACGGACAAGGAACAGGCGACGCTTGGAGGCGACGAGGCTCAGGAAATTGGCGGCAAGGCCGTCGATCTTCGCCTTCTTGAGCAGGGCGGTGATCGCAGAAACCTGCTCCTCGGCGGTGAACACCGGGTTGGCGATCAGACGCTGCAGGTCTTCGGAGCCATCGAGCAGGCCGAGGAAGCTATCCAGCGCAGCATCAACCTTGTCGAGGGCCTTGCCCTCGGAAGCGAGCTCGAACAGCGCGGTAGCGTAGCGCCCTGCAATTCCGGAAACGATCGGGCTGGATGCGGCCACGATAAGAACTTTCGTTTTCAGCACCCCTGCAAGACCAATCGCCTTCTGGCGCAGACCAGCGGCAGCGTCTTGCCGGAGTGCCCCGCCGGGCGGGGTTCATGCAACGGATTAACCCTTTGAGCCAGCAAAGGCTTGCTTGTCGGGGCTGGCCGGGTCGCTAACAAATCTTCAACGATGACGCAACCCCTTTTGCCCCCCATGCGACCATTGGGGAACGCAAGTGCAGCATTCTCGTGCGCTTGACACATAAAGGGCACGAAAAATCAGCTTCAGAGGAAACTCATCGGGTCGATGTCGATATCGCAGCGCGCCCCGCCTTTGGGCGATCCCGCGGCGGCCACAAGAGAACGGATGATGGGCTGCAAGGCCCGGCGACCATGGGCTTTGAGGATCAGCCGGAACCGGAACTTGCCGCGAAGGCGCGCGATCGGCGGCTCGGCCGGTCCCAGCAGGGCAATCTCTTCCTCAAGCCCTTCTTCCCGCAGCATTTTATAGCCCGTTTGCGCCAGAAGCCGCGCATGCGCCTCCGCCGCCGCGCGGTCCCGCGCGGTAATCGTCAGGCTCGCCATGCGCCCGAAGGGCGGCAGCCCCGCCGCCTCGCGCGCAGCAATTTCCTCGGCGTAGAAGCGCTCATGGTCGCCCGAGAGCAGCGCGCGGATCACCGGGTGATCGGGTTGATAGGTTTGCAGCAAACCCCGCCCCGGTTTCTCGCCGCGTCCCGCACGCCCCGTCACCTGCGCAAGCAACTGGAAGGTTCGCTCGGAGGCGCGCGGATCGTTCGAAACAAGGCCGACATCAGCGTCAACCACCGCTGCAAGGGTCAATTTCGGAAAATTATGCCCCTTTGCGATCAGTTGGGTGCCGATGACCAGCGGAAACTCGCCCGCCGCCACCGCCCCCAATTGCTCGCGCATCCGCTCTGCCCCGCCCGGAGAATCGCTCGAAAGCGCGATGGAGCGCACATCCGGAAAGGCTTCAGCCACCTCCTCCGCAATGCGTTCAACGCCGGGCCCGCAGGCCACAAGGCTTTCTTCCGCCGAACAGACCTCGCACACCGTGGGGCGGCGCTCCGTATGCCCGCAATGATGGCAGATCAACGCCCGACGGAAGCGGTGCTCCACCAGCGCGGCATCGCATTCCGGGCATTGCCAGCGATGCCCGCAGGAGCGGCACAAGGTGAGCGGTGCATAGCCCCTGCGATTGAGGAAGAACAACACCTGTTCTCCCCGGTTAAGAGTGGCGAGCGTCTGATGGATCAGCGGCTCGGAGAGAAACTTGCCGGGCGGCGGCGGTGTACGCCGCATATCGAGGGCGGCAAGATCGGGCAAGGAACGCCCGCCGATCCGATCCGGCAGGGTGAGATAGCGATAGCGCCCCTGCGCCGCGTTCACACGGCTCTCGATGGAGGGCGTCGCCGAAGCCAGCACAATCGGGCAGCCCTCGAGCTTGGCACGCAGCACCGCCATATCGCGGGCGTGATAGCGCACCTGATCCTCCTGCTTATAGGCGCTCTCGTGCTCCTCATCGACGATGATCAGCCCGAGATCGGCGAAGGGGAGGAACAGCGCGGAGCGCGCGCCCACCACCACCTGCGCGGTCCCCTCTGCCACCGCGAACCACAGCCTGTCCCGCCGCCCCTCGGCAATGCCGGAGTGCCAGGCACCGGGCGCCGCCCCGAAACGCGCCTCAAAGCGCGCCAGAAACTCCGGCGTCAGCGCGATTTCCGGCAGCAAAATCAAGACCTGTCGCCCCGCTTCAATCGCGGCGGCCACGGCCTCGAAATAAACCTCTGTTTTGCCCGAGCCGGTGACACCTTCCAGAAGAATCGGCGCGAAAGCGCCACCGGCTACCGCCTCGCGCAGACCCTGCGCGGCCTTGGCCTGATCCGGCGAGAGCTGCGGTGCACGCCCGCGTGGGTCCAGCGCCTTGCCCCCCTCGGGCGCACGCTCGATCACCTCCAGCGCGCCATCATCCACCATGGCATCGATCACACCGGTCGAGCAGCCCGCCGCTTGGGCCAAATCCCGTTTGGAAAAGGTCAGCCCGCCTTGCGCCGCCGCCAGCAGCCGCGCGCGGGTGGGGGTCATGCGCCCCGGCACTTTGCCCGTGGCGCGCACGCCGAATTTGGGTGCCTCATGCGCTTCAGCATCCGGGTCGCGCAGGGCCATCTTCGCCACCATGCCGATGGGCGCGAGCGTATAATCGGCCACCTTCTGCAAGAATGACAGCATGACCGGAGACAGGCGCGGCAGATCGGTGAGCGAAGCAATCGCCTTGAGCTTGCCCGCCTCGCCCGCCCGCACGGCAACAACCAAGCCATGTGTCTCGCGCGCGCCAAGCGGCACCTTCACGCAGTCCCCCGGCGCCACCACGAGACCACGCGGCACCGCATAGGAATAGGCGATGCCGATGCCGAGCGGCAGCGCCACATCGGCAACCTGCGAGGGGGTGGAATCGTAAAGGTCCATCCCAGCGCTGATACTCCCCGCGGGCGCTGCCGCCAATTCCTTAACCCGCGTTAGCGAATATCCTGATCAGCACCCGAATCGGATCAGCACCATGAGCCTTCACGATCTGCGCATCGCCTGGCTGCGCGGCCTCTCGCAGGAGCGGCTCTATTCCGCCAATACCATCGAGGCCTACGGCCGGGATGTCGGCCAGTTTCTCGCGCATCTCGGTGAAGCCTGCCGCACGGGGGCCGATTATCTCGCCGTCAAACCGGCAGACCTGCGCCTTTTTCTGGCCGAGCGCCGCGCCTCCGGCGTCGAAAGCCGCTCCCTCATGCGCCAGATCGCGGGGCTGCGCTCCTTTGCGCGCTACCTTGAGCGCGAGGGCTATGGCCATGCCAGCGCCTTCAAGGCCATCAAGGGGCCGCGTGTGAAAAAGGGGCTGCCGCGCCCCCTGCCCCCCGAGGCCGCGCGCGAGGTCGCCCGCACCACGGCGCGTTCGGGCGAGGCGAAAGCGCCCTGGATTCTGGCGCGTGATGCCGCCGTCTTCGCGCTCCTTTACGGTGCGGGCCTGCGTATTTCCGAGGCGCTTTCCCTGCGCCGGGGCCAAGCCCCGCGGGAGGGGGACCACACTCTGATCGTGCGTGGCAAGGGCGGCAAGATGCGGCAGGTGCCGGTTCTTCCGCAGATCAGCCGGGCCATCGCCGATTATCTGGCCCAGTGCCCCTATCAGGTTGGCAGCGAAGGCCCGCTGTTCGTGGGAGCCAAGGGGGGCGAGCTCTCCCCGCGCATCATCCAGCTCGCCATGGAAGGTTTGCGCGGCGCGCTGGGCCTGCCCGAGAGCGCCACCCCCCATGCGCTGCGCCATTCCTTCGCCACGCATCTTCTGGCGCGCGGGGGGGATCTACGCACCATTCAGGAGCTTCTCGGCCACGCCTCGCTCTCGACCACGCAGATTTACACGCAGGTCGATACCGCGCGCCTCATGGCCGCCTACAAGGCGGCGCACCCCCGCTCCTGATCTGATCGTGGCACGGATCGGCGCGCCTTCTTGAAATTGTCACGCCAGCCCCGATAGTTGGCGAAAATCCTGATTCGGGGGGGAAGCACTCATGTCGCATGGCCACGGCGGACACGATCACGGCGAAGGCAACAAGAAGATCGGTCTGATGATCGCGATGCTCGCGCTCATCCTCTCGTTCTCGGAAATCGGGAACAAGCAGAG
>JAIUNQ010000037.1 GCA_020161475.1 Pseudomonadota bacterium
CATTGCCGCTGCTCGATACCGGTATTCTCTACCGCGCTGTCGGCCAGCAGCTGCGCGATGCCGGGCATGATCTGGACGACGCAGGGGCTGCCGCTGCCATCGCCCGCATTTTCGAGCCGAGCTGGCTGGAAGACCCCCGCCTGCGCGATCGCATCGCCGGGGAGGCGGCGAGCCGTGTCGCCAAGGTGCCGCAGGTGCGTGAAGCCCTCAAACGCTTTCAGGTCGATTTCGCTCATCAGGTCGGCGGGGCCGTGCTCGATGGTCGCGATATCGGCACGGTGATCGCGCCGAATGCCACGGTCAAACTCTGGGTCGATGCCGACGTGAAGGAGCGTGCGCGCCGCCGCACGCTCGAACTCATCTCGCGTGGCGAACAGGTGAGCGAGGCCGATATTCTCGCGGACCTTCAGGCGCGTGATGCGCGTGATGCCCCCAACATGGTGGTGGCGGAGGATGCGATCCGGCTGGATACCACCACGCTCGACGCGCAGGCTGCGGTCGCGGCGGCGCTCAATATCGTCCGGGCGCGTGTGCCTCTGCGTGCCGGCGCATGAGTGTTCCGCCGATCCCCGCGCAGGAGGATGACGCCCCGGTTTATGGTTTCTCCCGCTACCCGGTCGTCTTCATCGTTCTGGCGCTCAATGCGCTGGCCTATGCGCTGCTGGTGATCACCGACGGAGACTTCACCATTTCCGCCGATACCATGCTCTCCTTCGGCGCGCTGGTGCCGCGAGAAGCGATCGAGGGCGAATACTGGCGGCTGCTCTCCTACGGCTTCCTGCATTTCTCGCCCATGCACATTGCCGCCAATTCCATCTGCCTGATCGCCTGGGGTGTGCCGTTGGAAGGCTGGCTGGGGGCGCGGCGCATGGCGCTGCTGTATCTTGCCAGCATTGTCATCGCCGGCATCGGCTCTTTCCTGATGCAAACAGGGCCGACCGTGACAGCCGGGGCTTCCGGCGGCGTCTCGGGGCTTCTTGGCGCGCTGTTCGTGCTTTATTTGATGCGGATCGTCAGGCTGCCCGCGAGCTTTTTCCTGATCAATATCGGCCTCAATATCGCCGTGCCCTTCATGGTGCCGGGGATCGACTGGCAGGCGCATCTCTCTGGTTTTGTCGGCGGTGCGCTCATCATGCTGGTCCTGCTGCGTCTGAATGTTCCGCGCGAGCCGTGAAAACAGGGTTTATGCTTGCTTTAAATCCCGTTTTTTGCTAGGCGCACCGGCGCGTGCTGCATTCTTGTCCGCTGTTGCGGCACGGCGTGTTGCGCAAAACCTGCCTGTAAACGACGGTTCTCGCGTCGGCAGCCCCTCGGGGCACATCTTTTTTCCCGAAAGATGGCCGTCTTTTCCGGGCATTCCCAACCAGCCATGCCGGCGCCGCCCGCATCGGGCATTTCGGAGTTTTAATGTCGTCCAACTTCAACCCCAGCCGTGAGGATTTCGCGGCGCTCCTCGAAGAATCCTTCGCTTCCAACGACACCGCTGAAGGCTCGGTCATCACCGGCAAGGTCGTCGCCATCGAGAAGGACGTGGCCGTCATCGACGTCGGCCTGAAGACCGAAGGCCGCGTGGCCCTCAAGGAATTCGCGGGCCCGAACCGCGAGTCGACCCTCAAGGTCGGCGATACCGTGGAAGTCTACCTTGAGCGCGTCGAGAACGCGATGGGTGAGGCCGTCATCTCGCGTGACAAGGCCCGCCGCGAGGAGAGCTGGGTGAAGCTCGAAAAGGCCTTCGAGGCCAAGGAAAAGGTCACCGGCACCATCTTCAACCAGGTGAAGGGTGGCTACACCGTCGATCTCGACGGCGCCGTGGCCTTCCTGCCGCGTAGCCAAGTGGACATCCGTCCGATCCGCGATGTGGCCCCGCTGATGAACGTGCCGCAGCCCTTCGAGATCCTGAAGATGGATCGCCGCCGTGGCAACATCGTTGTCTCGCGCCGCACCGTTCTCGAAGAGACCCGCGCCGGCCAGCGTCAGGAACTCGTCTCGAACCTCGAGGAAGGCCAGATCATCGACGGCGTGGTCAAGAACATCACCGATTACGGTGCGTTCGTTGATCTCGGCGGCATCGATGGCCTGCTGCACGTCACCGACATCGCGTGGCGCCGTGTCAACCACCCGACCGAAGTGCTCTCCGTGGGCCAGACCGTGAAGGTCAAGATCGTCAAGATCAACCAGGACACGCACCGCATCTCGCTCGGCATGAAGCAGCTCCAGGGCAACCCCTGGGAGGGCATCGAGGCGAAGTACCCGGTCGAGGGCAAGTTCACCGGCCGCGTCACCAACATCACCGATTACGGCGCCTTCGTGGAGCTGGAGCCGGGCATCGAAGGCCTGATCCACGTTTCCGAAATGAGCTGGACCAAGAAGAACGTCCATCCGGGCAAGATTCTCTCCACCTCGCAGGAAGTCGAAGTGCAGGTGCTCGAGGTGGATCCGGTGAAGCGCCGCATCTCGCTCGGCCTGAAGCAGACCCTCGCCAACCCGTGGGAATCCTTCATCGACCGTCACCCGGTCGGCTCGACCGTGGAAGGCGAAGTGAAGAACAAGACCGAATTCGGTCTCTTCATCGGCCTCGAAGGCGATGTGGACGGCATGGTCCACCTCTCCGACCTCGACTGGGCGCGCCCGGGCGAGCAGGTCATCGACGAGTTCAAGAAGGGCGACATGGTCAAGGCCGTGGTGCTCGATGTGGACATCGAGAAGGAGCGCATTTCGCTCGGCATCAAGCAGGTCGGTTCCGACCCGTTCGCCGGCGCGAGCGACGAAATCCGCAAGGGTGCCGTTGTGACCTGCGAAGTTCTCGAAGTGAAGGATGGCGGTCTCGAAGTGAAGATCGCGGGTTCGGATCTCACCACCTTCGTCAAGCGCGCTGAACTCGCGCGTGACCGCATGGACCAGCGTCCGGACCGTTTCGCCGCCGGCGAGAAGTTCGACGCCCGTGTGATCCTGTTCGACAAGAAGACCCGCAAGGTTCAGGTGTCGATCAAGGCGCTCGAAATGGCCGAAGAGAAGGAAGCCATGGCGCAGTACGGCTCGGCCGACTCCGGCGCCACCCTCGGCGACATTCTCGGCGCGGCCCTCAAGAAGGGCAAGTAAGCCTCGGCTTGCGCGCTTCCCCGACACCCCAAGGGCGTCGGGGCGCCTCCAAGATCATCAAACCGGCGGTGTCCCCGCCGGTTTTTTGTTTTTGGCGTCCCGCTGGATGCCGGGTTATATCGAAGCTCTAGGTTCTGCTTCGGGGAGAATGGGTAATGCGTATCGCACACCGCTGGGCGCTCATGGTCACGAGTGTTGTGCTGGCGGGTTCAACCGCCTTGGCCGCTGAACGCGATCGCAACCGCGAGATCACCCTTGGCTACGGCAAGTCCAAGCCGCCAGTGGTGCAGGCCAACCCTTGTGCGGCCCATGGCCCCGGTTTTCAGGCGGTGCCCGGCACAACTTCCTGCGTCAAGATGATCGGCGGCGTTCGGTTTGATACGGCGACGGCACACCGCAAGCTGCGCTGAGCCGAGAGCAAGAGAAAGCATGATGCGCGTCCATATCCTCGACGATTGGTTCGACACCCTTCGCCACCTGCCGAGCTTTGCCGCGCTCGAGCGGCATGATGTCAAAATCTGGAATGACCATTGCGAGGACATCGACACCCTCGCAACCCGTCTTGCGGACGCCGAAGCGCTGGTCCTCTTCCGCGAGCGCACGCCCATCACCGAAGGCTTGCTCGCCCGCCTGCCCAAGCTGAAACTCATCGCGCAGCGCGGGGTCTATCCGCATGTCGATGTTCCGGCCTGCACCAAGCACGGCAAGCTGCTCTCCTCCAACATGAGCGCGGGTCAGCCCTCTTACGCCGCCGCCGAGCTGACCTGGGCGCTCGTCCTTGCCGGGATGCGCCAGCTGCCGCAGCAGATGGCCTCGCTGCGCGCCGGGCAATGGCAGATGGGCGTGGGCAAGAGCCTGCGCGGGCGCACGCTGGGCCTTTACGGCTTTGGGCGCATTGGCGCGGTGGTAGCGGGCTACGCCAAAGCCTTTGGCATGAAGGTCACAGTCTGGGGCACCGAGGCGGGCCGCGCCCGGGCGCTCGAAGCAGGCTGCATCGTGCCGGAGAGCCGCGAAGCCTTCTTTTCCGGGGCCGATGTCATCAGTCTGCATCTGCGCCTGATCCCGGCGACGCGCGGCATCATCACCCCGGAGGATCTCGCGGCCATGAAACCGGGATCGCTTCTGGTCAACACCTCGCGCTCTGGCCTCATCGCGCCCGGCGTGCTGCTCGCTGGCCTCAACGCGGGCCGCCCCGGCATGGCTGCGCTGGATGTCTTCGATGTCGAGCCGTTGACAGATGCCAAGGATGCGCTGGTGCACCACCCCAACGTCATCGGCACGCCGCATATCGGCTTCGTGACGGAGGATGAGCTCGATCTGCAATTCGCGGATATCTACGAAGAGATCAACGCGTTTGCGGCGGGCTGCCCGATCCATGTCATCAACCCGGAAGTGCTCGGGGACAAGCGTCCTGCCTAAAGCTGTGGCCAGCGGGCGTATCCGGCTGACGGGGGCGCATTCGCCCCTTATAACCGTGCCATGAGCACGCTGCCCCCCAAAATGCCCGCTGCGGGCGATCACGTCATCCTCGTCGATGGCTCGTCCTTCGTCTTCCGCGCCTATTTCCAGTCGATCCGGCAGGACAAGCGCTACAATTACCGCTCGGACCAGCTACCCACCGGCGCGGTGCGCATCTTCGCCACCAAGCTGATGCAGTTCATTCGCGAGGGCGCGCGCGGCCGCAAGGCCACCCACCTTGCGATGATCTTCGACAAGTCTGAGGACAGCTTCCGCAAGGCGCTCTACCCCGCCTACAAGGCCAACCGGAATGATCCGCCGGAAGATCTGGTGCCCCAGTTTCCGCTCATGCGCGCTGTGGTGCGCGCCTTCGGCTATGAGCCGGTGGAAATGGCCAAATACGAAGCCGACGATCTCATCGCCACCTACGCCAAGCAGGCGCGCGCGGGCGGCGCGGAAGTCACCATCGTTTCCGCCGACAAGGACCTGATGCAGCTCATCGAGCCGGGGGTGATGCTTTATGACCCCGCTTCGGGCGAGCGGGAGGAGCGCCTGATCGGCGAGGCCGAGGTGATCGAGTATTTCGGCGTGCCGCCTGACAAGGTGGTCGATGTGCAATCGCTCGCGGGTGATTCGACTGACAATGTCCCCGGCGCAGCGGGCATCGGCATCAAGACGGCGGCGCAGCTGATCACCGAATACGGCGACCTTGAAACGCTCCTCGCCCGCGCTGCCGAGATCAAGCAGCCCAAGCGCCGCGAGGTGCTCACCGCGCCGGAAAGCGTGGAGAAAATCCGCATCTCGAAAGAGCTGGTGACGCTGGTGCGCGATGTGCCGGTAGAAATTCCGCTCGAAACCTTGGTGGCGCACCCCCCGCAGGGCGAGCGCGCCGTGGCCTTCCTCAAAGCGCTCGAATTCACGACGCTCACCAAGCGTGTGGCCGAACTTTATGGCGTCGATTTCGACAAAACCGAGCCCGATCCCGCCTATGCCAAGGGCCATTACCCGGCAAAGAGCGGGGAGGCTGCGCCTGCCGCGGCCTTTCCCGCCAACGAGACTGCGCCCGCCAGCGCTCCCCCCGAAGGTGGTGCTGCCTCTGGCCCCGCAGCCCTCGCGGCCCAGCGCCTCGAAGCCCTGCGCAAGGTGCCGGTGCGTTACGAGGCTTATGAAACCGTGCGCGACGCCGCCACGCTTAAGCGCTGGGTGGATGAGGCTTTTGCGGCGGGCGTCGTCTCTTTTGACACCGAAACCAACTCGCTCGACCCGATGCAGGCCGATCTTGTCGGCCTCTCCCTCTCCACCGCGCCGGGTAACGGGGCTTACGTGCCCTTGCAGCATTCGGCGGGGGAGGGGCTGTTCGATTCCGGGCTCGTCGAGGGGCAGATTCCGGTTGCAGAAGCGCTTCGTATCATCAAGCCACTGCTGGAAGACGAAGCCGTTCTCAAGGTCGGCCAGAACCTGAAATACGATCTCGTGGTGATGCGCCAGCACGGCGTCGATATCCGTGCCATTGATGACACCATGCTGATCTCCTACGTGCTGGATGCGGGCGTGCATGGGCATGGCATGGATGAGCTTTCCACGCTCCACCTTCAGCACAAGCCGATTGCGTTCTCGGATGTCGCGGGCAAGGGCAAGGGCTCGGTGACCTTCGATAAGGTCGAGATCGAGCCTGCCACGCGCTATGCGGCGGAAGATGCCGATGTCACCCTACGCCTGTGGCAGGCGCTCAAACCCCGCCTTGCGGCCGAGGGCATGACGAGCGTCTATGAGACACTGGAGCGCGGCATGCCCGATTGCCTCGCCAAAATGGAAGCGCGCGGCATCGCGATTGATCGCCAGATCCTCTCGCGGCTTTCGGGGGAATTTGCGCAGGGCATGGCGCGGCTGGAAAGCGAAATCCATCAGCTTGCGGGGGAAACCTTCAACCTCGCCTCCCCAAAGCAGCTGGGTGATTTGCTTTTCGGGAAGATGGGGCTGCCGGGCGGCAAAAAGACCGCAACCGGCGCCTGGGCCACGGGCGCGGATGTGCTCGAGGACCTCGCGGGGCAGGGGCACGAACTTCCCGCGCGCCTGCTCGAATGGCGCGGCATGGCCAAGCTCAAATCCACCTATACCGATGCACTGCCCTCCTACGTGAACCCCAAGACCGGGCGGGTGCACACCTCTTTCGCGCTGGCCTCCACCACCACCGGGCGGCTCTCCTCATCCGAGCCCAATATTCAGAACATCCCCGTGCGCAACGAGATGGGCCGCAAGATCAGGACGGCCTTTGTCGCCACCCCCGGCAACCTGCTGATCTCGGCGGATTACAGCCAAATCGAGCTGCGCCTGCTCGCGCATATCGCGGAGATCCCGCAACTCCGGAAAGCCTTCGAGGACGGCATCGACATCCACGCCATGACGGCCTCGGAGATGTTTAACGTGCCCCTCGCGGAGATGACGGGCGAGGTGCGTCGGCGCGCGAAAGCCATCAACTTCGGCATCATCTACGGCATTTCGGCGTTCGGCTTGGCCAACCAGCTTGCCATTCCGCGTGAGGAAGCCTCGGCCTATATCAAGCGCTATTTCGAGCGCTTCCCCGGCATCAAGGACTATATGGAGGCCGCCAAAGCCAAGGTGAAGGCGGATGGGTTCGTGGAAACCATCTTCGGGCGCAAGTGCCACTTCCCCGGCATCACCTCCAAGAACCCTTCGGAGCGCGCCTTCGTCGAACGCGCGGCCATCAACGCGCCGATTCAAGGCTCGGCGGCAGACATCATCCGCCGCGCGATGCTGCGCATGGATGCCGCTTTGGAGGCCGCCGGCTCACCGGCTGAGATGCTGCTTCAGGTGCACGACGAATTGATCTTCGAGGTGCCTGAAGCCGCCGCCGAAGCCGCGATTCCGGTCATCACGAAGGTGATGGAGGAGGCCCCTCATCCGCTGCTTCAGCTGAAAGTGCCGCTTAAGGTGGACGCCCGCGCGGCCAAGAACTGGGACGAGGCGCATTGAGCGCCTCGAATCCCATTCTTTTCTTGGCGCATTGAGCTGCGCGGCCTGTCATCCCCGGCTTGACCGAGGGGCAGTCGTTGCGCGCGCCTTCACGCCGCCTTCGCACTCACCCCCGGCTCAAACACCTCCACGCGCGGCAGGGTGTTCTTGTCGGCAATCAGCACGGCATTCTGCGGAATGGCGTTCCATGCCGCACGGCTTGCATCATACGGCTCTGAGACGACATGCAGGCCCGAGCCGTCATGGCGCCAGTAGAGCGTCGGCGCCTCGCCATCACAGGCCCAGCGGAAGGCGTGCAGCGTCTCCCCATTCGTGAAGGCGGCGGTGAAGCGCAGGGCTTCGTCAATGCGCGCGGCGCGCATCACGTCCTTCACCTTCGAGAGCACGGCGTGGAATGCGCCGATCGCATCGCGCTGCGCCCCGGCGGCAATCGCGGCGAGGAAAATCGCTTCCGTATCCGTGGTGCCGTGGCGCTCGGCGTAAAGCGTGTCGGGGATCATGTTTTCCAGCGCGCGGCGCACATGCTGATAACCGCCAACCTGCCCATTGTGCATGAAAAGGCAGGTGCCATGCACGAAGGGGTGGCAATTGGCGCGCGCGGTGGCGGTGCCGGTGGCGGCGCGCACATGGGCGAAGAACAGCCGCGAGCGTACCTGCGCGACAATCGAGAGCAGGTTATCATCCGACCATGCCGGGCGAAGATCGCGGTAAAGACCCGGTTCGGGCCGCTCGCCATACCAGCCGAGGCCGAAGCCGTCGCCGTTGGTTGCGGTTTTGGCTTCCTCCGCGCAGATCGACTGGTGGATGAGCGAATGGCAGGGCTTGGAGACAACGCTCTCCATCAGCACGGGCTGGCCGAGATAGGCAAGGAATCGACACATGGCGCGAAAAATCCTGACGATAACCCCAGTGTGCGCGCAATTGGTGAACCGGAACTGAAGGGCAGGAGGGTTGCACTTTCGTCCAATTTCGCGCTTAGGTCTGAGGCAAATCTAAACACCTTGTTAACGGGGGAAATGATGCGTCGTGTGATGATGGCCGCGCTGCTGGCGCTGGCGGCAAGTGGGCCGGCCTTTGCGGCCGAAGGGCTGAACGGGGCGACGCTCTCCCCCCTCTGGGCCATTCCGTTTTGCGGGCTGCTGCTCTCCATTGCCACTGGGCCGGTGCTCTTCCCCCACTTCTGGGAGCATCATTACGGCAAGATTTCGGCCATGTGGGCGGTGCTGACGCTGGTGCCGCTGATCATGACGCAAGGCGGCACGGCCACGCTGCATGTGGTGGCACACACCATGCTGCTTGAGTACGTCAGCTTCATCATCCTTCTGCTGGCGCTTTTCACCACGGCAGGCGGCATTCTGGTCTCAGGCAACCTGCATGGCTCTCCGGGCGTCAACACCGGGCTGCTGGCCATCGGTACGCTGCTGGCCAGTGTGGTGGGCACAACGGGCGCTTCGATGATCCTGATCCGCCCCATCATCCGCGCGAACGACAACCGCCGTCACAATGTGCATGTCGTTGTGTTCTTTATCTTCCTTGTCTCCAACATCGGCGGCTCGCTGACCCCGCTGGGGGATCCGCCGCTGTTCCTGGGCTTCCTGCGCGGCGTGTCCTTCTGGTGGACCACGACGCATCTTTTCAGCGAAACCGCGCTGATTGCAGCCCTGCTGCTCGCGCTGTTCTTTGTGCTCGACAGCTGGCTCTATCGTCAGGACGAGAAGAAGCCGCCGATCACCGATAAAACCCCGGACAGCCGCATTACCTTGCATGGCAAGGTCAATTTCCTGCTGCTCGGCGCCATCATCGTGGCCATTCTGGCCTCCGCTGTCTGGAAGCCGGGCGTGACGATCCCCTTCCCCGGCGGTGAGATGGAGCTTCAGAACGTCGTGCGCGATATTGTTCTGGTGGGCATTGCAGGGCTCTCGCTCCTGCTCACGCCCAAGCCCGTGCGCGCGGGCAACGCCTTCAGCTGGGGGCCGATTCAGGAAGTGGCTAAGCTTTTCGCGGGCATCTTCATCGCCATGATTCCGGTGCTGGCCATGCTCAAGGCGGGCAAGGCGGGCGCTTTTGCGCCGCTGGTCGCGCTGGTCACCAACCCGGATGGCTCGCCCAACAACGCGGCCTATTTCTGGGCCACGGGCATCCTCTCGTCCTTCCTCGACAATGCGCCGACCTATCTGGTGTTCTTCGAGCTGGCCGGGGGCGATCCGCAGGCGCTGATGACCAAGGGTGCGCTGACGCTGGCGGCGATTTCCTCGGGCGCGGTGTTCATGGGGGCCAACAGCTACATCGGCAATGCGCCCAACTTCATGGTCTATGCCATCGCCAAGGACATGGGCGTCAAAATGCCGAGCTTCTTCGGCTACATGCTCTGGTCGGGGGCTATTCTGGTGCCGTGCTTCATTCTCGCCACCTTCATCTTCTTCCGCTGAGCTGAAGAGGGCCGCAGGCTCAGCGCCTGTGGCCCTTTTTGCCTATCCCTGACCTCAGGCTGCGAGCGAGGCGAGGAACTTCTCCACCTCGCGCTTGAGGGTTTCCACCTCGCCGCGCAGCGCATCGGAGCGCTCGAACATCGCATCTGAGGCTTCCCCCGTCACCCGGTTGGCGGCGGAGACCTCCGTGATCGAAGCTGCGACCTCATCGGTGCCCGAGGCGGTCTGCTGCGTATTGCGGGCGATCTCGCAGGTGGCGGAGCGCTGCTGGTCGATGGCCTGGCCGATTCCGGCGGTGACATCCACGATATTGCGAATGGTTTCCGAGACGGAATCGATCGCCCGCGCTGCGGCATCGGTCGATTGCTGGATGGCGGCAATCTGCCCCACCACTTCCTCGGCGGCCTTCGCGGTCTGGGTGGCCAGCGCTTTGACTTCCTGCGCCACGACGGCAAAGCCGCGTCCGGCATCCCCGGCGCGCGCGGCCTCGATGGTCGCGTTGAGGGCCAGCAGGTTGGTCTGCCCCGCAATCGCGCCGATGGTCTGGGTAATCGTGCCGATGCGCTCAGAAGCATTGGCAAGTTCGCTCATCACATCGATGATGCGCTCGTTTTCCTGCGTCGCACGGGCGGTGACCTGTGTCGAATCGCCGATCTGGCGGCTTATTTCCTCGATCGAGGCGAGAAGCTCCTCGGCTGCGGCGGCAACGGTCGTCACCGAGATAGAGCTTTCCTCTGAGGCCCGCGCCACCTGTTCGGCCTGGCACTGGGCGGTGGTGGCGCTTTCGCGCACATCCCCGGCCCGCGCCCGCAGCTCCTCGGAAGCCGCTTCCACGCGCCGCGCCACGCCCATCACCGCTTCTTCGAAGTGGCTGGCGAGCACACGGCGCTCGGTGATGTTCTGGAAGGCCACCATGGCGCCGATGATCTGGCCATGGTTGGAGCGCACCGGCGCCAGTGTCAGCAGGAACGCCGCCTGATGGAAGTTGAGCTGAACCCTTAGGCCCGCATCCGGCAATGTCTCGAGTTGCTCATCATTCAGGCCAGTCTTGCGCAGCAGGAGTTCCGCCTTCTGCCCCATCAGCTCCGCGAACGGAACCGGCAACTCATCCACCAGCGGCGCCAGTTCATGTGCCAGCGCGGCGTTGAGGTAATTGATACGCCAGCCACTGGCGCGATCCAGCGTCATCACGCCCATCGGCATACCGTCGACGGTCTGGCGCAGGCGCACGGCATTGCCCACTTCCACCGAAAGCGTTTCAAACGCGCGGGCCATGTCGCCGATCTCATCAAGGCGTCCCGAGAACATGTCCAGCGAGGCTTCCTGGCCCAGCGTCAGTGCCTTCAGGGCCTCCGCCGTGCGGCGGGGCGGGCGCGCCATCACATGGCCGGCCAGAAAGCCCACCAGCAGAACCAGCGGCATGGCCATCAGCGCCTTGCTGATCAGCGATTGACGAAACTCCGAGATCTCGCGCCCCACGGCAGAGAAATCGCGAAATGTGACCATGACGAGCGGCGTACTGTCGATGGTGTCGAGGACGTCGAGTTGCGCGCGCCAGACGGTATCTCCTGCGACGATGGTTTCACGTGCGTTGCCGACTTTGGCGGCACGCTGGAGGATTTCGGCGGGTATCGCCGGTGTCTTGCCTTCGGGCATACTGGAGACGACCGGCTTGCCATGTACATAGAAGGCGACATCAGCCCCGGCTGCCAGCTTCAGGGAGGTGGCAAAGCGCGCGTCTGCCCGCGTGCCGAGGCGAAGCGTGCCAATCGGCTTGCCCAGCTTGACGACCGGGACCACCGCGCCGAAAGTAACCTGACCACTGGTGGGAGAAACAGCGATGCCCGTGCTGTTGTCCCCGCCAAGCGCCAAGCGAACATCGATTTCCTTGCTTTTGTCGTCGCCGCGCTGCGCCGGGTTGTGCCCGCGCGCCACCACGATGCCGGTGGTATTGGTCAGCTCGAAGGTTGAGACCAGCGGGTCCAATTCCCGGATCGCGTTGAACTGATCGACCGTGCCCTCAAGGCGTTGATATTTGTCGGCGGCCTCCGTGGCAGCCACAACGCCCGGCAGACGTGACATCAGGTCACCCACCACACCCGCGCGCTTGACGATGCCTTCCAGGGTCACCTTTGCCGTGCGTGAGGAATGGCTCAGATCCGTCTCGAAAGCCCGCTCGCTCGACTGCTCAACCACGGCGTGAGAAATCAGTCCGGCGGCGGCAAAACCAAGGACAAAAACAATCGCTGTCAGCCCGGCATACTTCGTGCGCAGACGTTTGATGCGGAATCGCATGAGCTTCTCTCTCCTCGTCGACAGCTCTCGATAGTATTTTCGAGCAATTGAACGTCGATGCGAATATGTGTTGGAGGGAAGATGAGTGTCTCTCTCCAGGATAACAGCGCAGGGGCTGTTATTTACCTTCTGTGTGGGGGCACTATCAGGGTCGCATATAAACAAATGCCTAAGTTCTGAGGCCTTTCGGGTAACAAAAAGCCCGCAACGAAACCTCGTCGCGGGCAGAAATACGTCAAATAAAGGCGCAGTAAGCGTTTTTCAGATCAAGGGGTAAATCTGAAAAGAAGTCGCAAAGCTAAAGCGATCTGATCCCCACAAGTGCTTTGGGTTTCTCTCCGCCCAGCGCCCATTCCACCAACTCCACCGTATGGACCACTGGCGTTTTCTCGCCGCGTTCGTCAAAGCCAAGCGAAATCTGGCTGATACATCCGAGGTTTCCAGTCGCCACCATGTGGGGACGAAGGCGCGCGATGTTTTTGGTCTTGCGCGCTCTCAGGCGTCCCGAGATCTCGGGTTGAAGCATGTTGTAGGTGCCGGCGGAGCCGCAGCAGATGTGGCCTTCCGGCACATCGCGCACCACAAAGCCCAGCTTTTTCAGGATTGTCTTGGGCGCCTCGGTGATTTTCTGGCCGTGCTGCATCGAGCAGGCAGAATGATAGGCGACGACCTGGCCGGTCGGGATCTTCGCGGCCAGATCCTTGTCCGCCAGAAACTCGGAGATGTCCTTGGCCAGCCCGGCAACGGTGGCGGCGCGCGCGGCATAGGCCTGATCCCCGGCGAGCAGATGGCCGTAGTCCTTGATCGAGGTGCCGCAGCCGGAGGCCGTGATGATGACCGCCTCGAGTTCGGCCTCCTCGTGCTCGTCCCAGATGGCGTTGACAAGCTTGCGCGCCTGCTCGCGCGCCGTGCTCTCATCGCCCATGTGCTGCACCAGCGCGCCGCAGCAGCCTTCTCCGCGGGGCAGCACCACCTCGTAGCCCAGCAGCGCGAGCACGCGCACGGCAGCATCATTGATGTTCGGCGCCAGCGCCTTCTGGGCGCAGCCCCCCAGCAGGGCCACGCGGCCGCGCTTGACCCCCTTCGGGATCAGCAGGGCCGGGCCTTTAAAGGTGGCCTTGGGCGGTGCCTCCTTGGGAGCCAGCGTCAGCATGGCCGCCAGCGTCTGCCCGATCTTCGGGATCTTCGCCATCAGGGGCGCCAGCGGGCGCGCCATGCGGGCAAAAGGCAGCAGAGCGGCGAAGCGTCGCGGATAGGGGAGCAGCTGCGCCAGCAGGTAACGCGGCAGGCGCTGATGCCAGGGGCGCCAATAGGTTTCCTCGACATGCACGCGCGCCTTGTCGATGAGGTGCATGTAATCCACGCCGGAGGGGCAGGTGGTCATGCAGGAGAGGCAGGTGAGGCAGCGGTCGATATGCGTGGCCACCTCTTCGCTGGCTGGGGCGTTCTGCTCGAACATCGACTTGATGAGGTAGATGCGCCCACGCGGGCTATCCAGCTCATCGCCAAGTTCAAGATAGGTGGGGCAGGTGGCCGTGCAGAACCCGCAATGCACGCAAGTCCGCAGGATTTTTTCGGCCTCCTGCATGCCGGGGACCGCGAGCGCCGCGAGGGAGAAATTGGTCTGCATGGTGGCTCAGGTTTCCGAATGGAGGGTCACACGCCGGCAAACATCAGGCCGGGGTTGAAGATGCCGGCCGGATCAGCAGCCGTTTTGATGCGCTTGGTCAGGGCCGCCAGCGCCGGTGCTTCCGGCTCGAAGGGTGGCACCGTGACGCGCACCTCCTCCGGTGCGCGCTGGAGGGTGGCATAGCCCTTGGCGGCCTTGGCTGCGGCCCGGATGACGCCTGCGCCGGCTTCGCTCTCGATGCCGGTGGCGAGCCAGATCAACCCGCCGCCCCAATCATAAAAGACGCGGGCCGCACGCTGCGCGCGGATCTGCGCCACGGTCTGAGCAGCAAGCGAGGGTTTGACGCTCAGACGCCAGATCGCGCCGCCTTCGGCCGCCAGCGGCTTGGCATCGCGTAGATCGGCAAAGGCCTTGCTGCCAACATCGCTGGCCAGCGTCTCGGCCTTGCCGAAACCAGCCAGCATGTGACGCAGCGCGCGGGTGCGATAGCTCACCGAATCCGCAAAGCCTTCCAGACGGAACAGCGTGCGCGCCGCGCCGCCCGCAACATCGGCCGGCAGATGCGCCGTTCCGGTCATCTCGTAAGGTGAGGTGAGCGCGGTGCTCATGGCGGCAATCGCACGGGCATCGTCCAGCCCCTCGATCACCAGCACGGCCTCCTGCTCGGCGCGCGGCACCACGCGGAAGGTCACCTCCGTCAGAAACCCCAGCGTGCCGTAAGCCCCGGCCTGAAACTTCACGAGATCGAGCCCCGTGACGTTCTTCATCACGCGCCCGCCGTTCTTGATCGCCTCGGCGCGACCGTTGACATAGCGCACGCCGATCAGCGCATCGCGCGCGGCACCCGCCATGACGCGGCGCGGCCCGGAGATATTGCCAGCCGCCACAGCGCCAATGGTCGGCGTGCCGGTGGAGCCGAGAATCGCGCGGTGATCCATCGGCTCGAAGGGCAGGCGCTGGCCCTTTTCCGCCAGCGTCGCCTCGATCTCGGCCAGCGGGGTGCCGGCTTTGGCACCGATCACCATCTCGGCCGGCTCATAAAGCGTGATGCCGCTGAGCTTGGCGGCGCTGAGGCCGCGCGCGGCGGCCACGGGGCGGCCAAGACCCGCGCGGGTGCCGCCGCCGGTGATGCGCAGGGGCGTGCGCTCGGCGAGCGCCGAGGCTACGGCCTCGATCGCTTGCGCTTCGGACTGGGGAGTGTCGATCTGTTTCATGCGGCTTCTCCCGCCAGACGCCCGTCGAGCGGGAACACCTTGGCCGGGTTGAGGATCCATCGGGCATCGAAGCTCGCGCGAATGCGCATCTGCTCGTGCAGGTCTTCGCGGTTGAACTGGTGGTTCATCAGGTCGCGCTTCTCGATGCCCACGCCGTGCTCGCCGGTCAGGCAACCACCCACTTCCACACAGAGCTTGAGGATGTCATTGCCCGCATCCTCGGCCTTGCGGGCCTCCTCCGGGTCATTGACGTTGTAGAGCACCAGCGGATGCAGGTTGCCGTCCCCGGCGTGGAACACATTGGCGACGCGCAGGCCATACCCCTTCACGATCTCGTCGATGCGGCGCAGCACGAAGGGCAGCTGCCCGGTGGGGATGGTGCCGTCCATGCAGATGTAATCCGCCACGCGGCCCGTGGCACCGAAGGCCGATTTGCGGCCCTTCCAGATGGCGGCGGTTTCGATCGCGGATTTGCTCTCCTTGACCGTTTTGACGCCGTGCTGCTTGGCGATGGCGACGATCCGCGCCAGCGCGGCATCCATCTCCTCATCCGAGCCTTCGACCTCGATGATCAACAGGGCATCGACATCGAGCGGATAGCCCGCATGGGCAAAGGCTTCGCAGATTTCGATCGCGGGCTTGTCCATGAATTCCATCGCCACCGGAATAATGCCCGCGCCGATGATGGCCGCCACGGCAGAACCCGCCTGCTCGGAGGTCTCGAAGCCGAAGAGCACCGGACGCGCCCCTTCCGCCGCGCGCAGGATGCGCACCTTCGCTTCCGTGATGATGCCGAGCTGGCCTTCCGAGCCGCACACGAGGCCGAGGTAGTCATAGCCGGGCGCATCCATGGCGTCCCCACCGATTTCGACCACCGTGCCGTCCACCAGCACCAGCGTCACGCCCAGAATGTTATTGGTGGTCACGCCGTACTTGAGGCAATGCGCGCCGCCCGAGTTCATGCCGATGTTGCCGCCGATGGTGCAGGCAAGCTGGCTGGAGGGATCGGGCGCGAAGAAATACCCCTCCGCGCTCACCGCATTGGTAATCGAAAGGTTGGTCACGCCCGCCTGCACATGCGCAATGCGGTTGGGGAAATCGATGTCCAGCACGCGGTTGAGGCGGGACAGCCCGATGACGACGGCATCTTCCTGCGGAATGGCACCGCCGGCCAGCGAGGTGCCTGCCCCGCGCGGGATCACCGGCACCTTGGCGTGGTGGCAATAGGCGAGAACCTTGGCCACTTCCTCTGTGGTGCGCGGCAGCACCACAGCCAGCGGCATGCGCCGATAGGCGGTGAAGGCATCCGTCTCGAAAGCGCGGCGCTCATCCTCGCTGGTGATCAGCGCATCAGCGGGCACAAGGGCCGCAAGCCCGGCAATCAGCGCATCGCGTCGCGCAAGGATTTCGCTGTCGGGGGTGGGGAAGGCAATCGCACTCATGGCCGGTCCTCCTGATCGTGGCGTCTCCATGGACGAAGTGGCTGCGTTGGTCAAATAAAATTACCACACAAGGCACGCTTCCGTCCGGGCGCATGTTGTTGTGCTAAAGTATGTCGTTCGAGCGCTTGGCGCGAGGGCTTCATGCGACATGTTATCTATTCCCAATTGTCAAAAATCGGACTATTTATTTCCGCATGGACAGGCTCGGTGATCTCGATATCTTCGCAAGGGTCGCAGCGACGGGCTCCATGTCCCAGGCCGCCCGCGAACTCTCCCTTTCTCCGCCCGTCATTTCCAAGCGCATCAAGCGTCTGGAGGAGCGTTTGGGTACGCGCCTGCTCCAGCGCACCACCCGCCAGATCGCGCTGACGGAGGCCGGCAAGGGCTTTCATGAGCGGGTTCTGGCCATTCTCTCCTCCGTTGAGGAGGCCGAGAACTGGGTGTCCCAGCGGGCGCAGCAGGCGCGCGGTCCCCTGCGGGTCTCCGCGCCCACCACCTTCGGGCGGCTGCATGTCGCGCCCCATCTGGTGCGCTTTCTCACCAAATATCCGGATATCGCGCTGGATCTCTCCCTCACCGACAGTTTTGTCGATGTCGTCGGCGATGGTTTTGATGTCGCCATCCGCATCGCGGATCTGGCGGATACCTCGCTGGTGGCGCGCAAACTGGCGCCCAATCACAGGGTGCTGTGTGCAACGCCCGCCTATCTGGCCGAGCACGGCACGCCGCAAACCCTGGCGGATCTCGCCCGGCACCGTCTGCTGGTCCATAACACCGATCACTGGCGGCTTGATGGACCGGAAGGCGCAGTCACCGTGCCGGTCGATTCCGTCGTTCATACCAACTCGAGTGAAGTCATCCGCGAGGCGGTGCTCTCCGGCCTCGGCATTGCGCTGCGCTCGACATGGGATGTGGGCCCGGAATTGCGCTCGAACAAATTGAGCATCGTGCTTCCACGCTATAGGGCTTCCCATAGGGTGGCGATTCATGCGGTTTATCCGTCCCGCCGCCATTTGCCCCAGCGCACCCGGGTCTTCATCGATTTTCTCGTTGAACTTTACGGGCCCGTGCCTAGTTGGGATCAGGGGCTCGCCC
>JAIUNQ010000038.1 GCA_020161475.1 Pseudomonadota bacterium
TGGACGATACCGGCTACGTCCAGCCCACCAAGAACGAGCTGCGCAAGGTGCGCGGTCTCAACTCCATCTATCACAACAACGGCATCCAGACCTGGCTTGTGCGCGCCAACGGGGAGACGGAAAATGTCGAAATTTCGTAAGGCGCTTTTCGCGCTTCCCGCGCTCGCACTGTTTGCGTTCGCGGCACCTGTCGTCGCCAAGGACGCCCCCAAAAAAATGGGCATCGGGCGCGAGGCGCTCCCCGAAGAGGTCAAGGCCTGGGATATCGATGTCCGGCCCGATGGTCTCGGCCTGCCGGCCGGTAAGGGGTCGGTGAAGGAGGGCGAAACGCTTTATCTGGAGCGCTGTGCTTCCTGCCATGGCGAATTCGGCGAAGGGGCAGGGCGCTATCCGGTGCTCGCCGGGGGCAAGGGCTCGCTCAAGGGGGAAAGCCCGGAGAAGACCATCGGCTCCTTCTGGCCCTATGCCTCCACGGCGTTCGATTACATCAACCGTGCCATGCCCTTCGGCAATGCGCAGTCGCTGACGCCGGACGAAACCTACGCCATCACGGCCTATCTTCTGCACCTCAATGATCTCGTCAAAGAGGACTTCGTGCTCACGAAGGAGAACTTCACCAGCGTGAAGCTTCCCAACGTGGACACCTTCTACGACGATGACCGCGAGAAGACCGAGAAGGCCTTCTGGAAGAAGGAGCCCTGCATGAAGAACTGCGCCGCTGAACCCGCAAAGGTCACCGGTCGTGCCCGCGTGCTGGACGTGACGCCGGACGGCAAGTCCGGGCCGAAGGTCGATTGATGAAGGCCCGGCTTGTGCCGTGCCTGCTGGTGTTGGCGGCCTTGGCCGCCCCATCAGCCCGCGCCGAGGAAAAGGTCGCGAGCGTTCTCAAGGGCGATCGCGACCTCGGAGAATATCTCTCCTCGGAGTGCGTCACCTGCCATCAGCCTTCGGGCAAGCAGGTGGGTGCCATCCCCGTCATCATCGGCTGGCCGGAAGACCAGTTCGTGGCGGTGATGCACAGCTTCAAGCGCCGCGAGCGCGACAATCAGGTCATGCAGACCATGGCCTCCCGCCTCTCGGATGAGGAGATGGCCGCGCTCGCCGCCTATTTCGGATCGCTCAAACCCGGCGTGAAGAACTGAGCGAAACGACGCCGATGCGGGCAAAAAGATCCGCACGGAAAAGACGAGGAAACGGACCCGCTCAGGAAGGGAGACCCCATGACGGATGTTGATCGCCGTGCGCTTCTCGGCACGCTGGCCCTGTTGGGGTCGGCTCATGCGGCCAGTGCCCAGACCGCTCCGGCGGTGCGCCCCCTGTCAGACCTGAAGAAGGAGGCGGATGTCGCCTGCGTCTATCACGTTGATTACGGCGATCCGCCCCGCTTCGTCCAAACGCTCACCAATATTTCCAACCATTACTCGGCTTATGGCGCAAACCCGTTCGATCTCCAGATCGCGATTGTCGCCCATGGGCCGGGCGTGAAGTTCTTTCTCGAAAATCTCGAGAACACGCCCTGGAAGGAAGAGGTGATGGTGCCGCAGATCTTCGAGCGCGTGGAGGCCGTCTCCAAGCAAGGGCTCAAGGTCTATCTCTGCAACATCACCTTCGAGCGCCAGAAGATCGACCGCGCCAAGGCGCGAAAGGCGGATTTCATCTCCTTTGTCCCTTCGGGCGTGGCCAGCGTCGCGGCCCTTCAGGCCAAGGGCTTCGCTTATATGAAAATCGGCTGAGCGCTGCCGCTCGAAGGCCCAAGTCTTTCTGATAAAAAGAAATTTCAAGGATGGGAGGATCCAAGATGAGCATGAACCGTCGCCAGCTTCTGGCCGCCACCGGCGCCCTGATCGCCGCACCCCATGTGGCCCGCGCCGATGCACGCCCGCGCGTTGTCATCATCGGCGGCGGGGCGGGCGGTGCCACGGCCGCCAAATACATCGCCAAGGATTCGGGCGGCAAGATCGACGTCACGCTGATCGAACCCTCGCGCACCTTCGTCACCTGCTTCCACTCGAACCTTTACTTAGGTGGCTTCAAGGACATGAAGGCGATCACCCATTCCTACGAGGCGCTCAAGAACCATGGCGTCAAGGTGATCCATAGCCGCGTCGCCATGATCGACCGCGAGAACAAGCGCGTCGAACTCGATGATTCCTCGCATCAGGCCTATGATCGCCTGATCGTCGCGCCGGGGATCGACCTCAAATACGATTCCGTACCCGGCTGGGGGCAGGCCTTCGAGGAGGTGATGCCCCACGCCTGGAAGGCGGGCAAGCAGACCGAGATTTTGCGCGCCAAACTCGATGCCGTGCCCGATGGCGGCACTATCGTCATGATCGCGCCGCCCAACCCCTATCGCTGCCCGCCCGGCCCCTACGAGCGCGTTTCGATGATGGCCTATCGGCTGCAACAGGCGGGCAAGAAGAAGGCCCGCATCGTCATCATCGATCCCAAGGAGAGCTTCTCCAAACAGGGCCTGTTTCAGGAGGGCTGGGAAAAGCACTACCCCGGCATGGTGGAATGGCTCGGCCCAAAAATCCATGATGGCCTGAAAAGCGTCGATCCCAAGACCGGCACCGTGGTCACCGGCTTCGAGACCTACACCAATGCCGCGCTGGTGAACGTCATTCCGGCGCAGATGGCGGGCAAGATAGCGCGCGACGCCAAGCTCGTGAATGAAACAGGCTATTGCCCGATTAAGCCGGAGACGATGCAATCCGCCATCGACCCGCTCATCTACGTCATCGGTGATGCCGCCATCGCCGGTGACATGCCCAAATCCGCCTTCGCCGCCAATTCTCAGGCGAAGGTCGCCGCCATGATGATCCGCGGCGAGCTGATCGGCGCGCGCACCTTCCCCGCGCGCTACGCCAACACCTGCTGGTCCCTGATCTCGCCCAACAACACGGTGAAGGTGGGCGGCTCTTATGGGCCGAAGGACGGGCGCATCGCGTCCGTTGAAACCTTCGTCTCGAAGGTCGGCGAAACCGATGCCCAGCGCAAGGAACAGCAGGACGAGAATACGGGCTGGTACGCCGGCATCACGGCGGACATGTTCCAGTAAAAACCTCGAAACCTCCCCGCGAGGCACTTGTCCTGCCGGGCGGAGCCTTCGGCAGGACAAAAAAGCCGGGACCGCCGGGCCAAAGGCCCGGCAACTGAAAAGGACAAAAACCATGGATCGTCGTTCCTTCCTTGGCGGGCTCGCCCTTGCTCCGGTGACCATCACCACCCTCGCACAGGCGGGGCAGGATAGGCTGTTCACGGTGTCGGACGGTTCGTTCTCGCTGCCCGCCTCCATGCTCAACCGGGGCCGCAAGCCGGAAGAGATCAAGGCGGCGCTGGGCGGGGCGGAGAGCTACATCAGTCAGCTCAACATCACCGTGCTGGAGCGCGCCGAGGGCTTCACCGTGTTCGATTGCGGCGCGGGGGCCAATTTCATCCCCGGCGCAGGGAAACTTATGGAATCCCTCAAGGCCGCGGGGGTTGAGGCGGAGAAGGTGAAGCATCTGGTCTTCACCCATGCTCACCCGGATCACCTCTGGGGTTCGCTCGATGATTTCGGCGCGCCCGCCTTCCCGAATGCCACCTTCCATGTCTCGCAGGGCGAATACGACTTCTGGCACCGCAAGGATATCCTGAACCTGATGCCGGAGGATCGGCAGGTCTTCGCAACCGGCGCACAGCGGCACTTCAAGGAGCTGACGCCCGTCCTCAAGCAGTTCAAGCCGGAGCAGGAGATCCTCCCCGGCCTTTTCGCCGCCGCGACACCCGGCCATACGCCGGGGCACGTGTCTTATGATGTAAAGATGGGCAGCGAGATCATCACGGTGGCGGGCGATGCGCTCACCCACCCGATCCTCTCCTTCGCCTATCCCGAATGGGCGGGCGGCTTTGACCACGAGGCCGATGTCGCTGCCGCGACCCGCAAGAAACTCCTCGACAGGCTGGCGAGCGAAAAGCGCATGATGGTGGGCTACCACCTGCCGAGCGGCGGGCGCGGGCGCGTGGAAAAGGCGGGAGCCGCCTA
The DNA here is from genome assembly GCA_020161475.1 of Pseudomonadota bacterium. GTDB lineage: Bacteria > Pseudomonadota > Alphaproteobacteria > Rhizobiales > Beijerinckiaceae > Rhabdaerophilum. Next base: position 4,028 of record JAIUNQ010000038.1, read on the forward strand.
CCGTTTCATCTCGGGGTGAAGCACGGGTGCGCGGTCAATCATCGCATCCGTCACGCCCGCCGCCACCCACATCGCCAGCAACGTGAGCCAGGAGATGGTGGCGAAAACAGAGGCACCGGAAACCCCCGCGCCGATGGCACAGCCCCCCGCGAGCATGCCGCCAAACCCCATCAGCACCGCGCCGATGATGTAGCGCCGCATGCCGATGCCGTCGGAGAAGCCTTCGAGCTTCAGGTCGCGCCCATAGGCCGCCCCCAGAAACGCGCCAAGCAGCACGCCCGGCACGAGGCCGATGTCGAACTCGGGCTTGAGCACCGGCAGGGTCAGCACCTGCATCAGGGTGGCGGCGGAAGGTCCGGTGAAGCTCAGGCTTTTCACCGGCTGGGGATCAAAGCTCGCACCCGCCAGAAGGGCCGTGAAGGTCCAGCCCGCGGCAACGCCCAGCCCCACGATCAGCGCGAAAAACCCCACCGCCACGGAAAGGCGCGTATGGAGCGCCATCCACAGGCCGATGCCAAGGCAAATCGCGCCGGCAACAAGGCCGAACACCGGCCTGGCTCCCATGTAGGTGATCAGGCTGAGCGTGCCGGGGTCGGAGATCGTCCAGGCATTGGCGAGCGCATCGCGGATGGGCGAGAGCCAGCCCCGCAGGGAGGCTTGCGCGGTCACTGCGAAAATCAGCCCCGTCACCACCGAGCGCAGGTTGCCCCCGGCGGAAAGTACGAGCAGACGGCTGGCGCAGCCGCGTGTGAGCACCATGCCGGTGCCAAACATCGCCCCGCCGATAATCGCGCCGGAGAGCGAGCCGCGCTGGTTGAGCGAGCGGATGAGGTTGAGATCGATGAGGTCGAGCAGGATCGCCGCCTGCGTCAACATCACCGCCGCCGAAAAGGCGAGCACCCACACCGCGACGCGGTCGGTCAGCTGTCCGCGCCAGAAATCGAGGGTTGCGGCGCGCAGGCAAAAGCGCGAACGCTGGGCGGCAAAACCGAAGAGCAGGCCGATGGCCAGCCCGCCGATCGCGGCAAGCCCGCTCTCCCCCAAAATCTCGGTCGCACCCGCCAGCATCATCACTCCCATTCAAATATAGCTATATCTGTGAGTGATCTTGCCCGCCTTGACAATCAGCAAGTTGGAGGTCGGGCGGTGTCGGAAAAGGAGGCGCTCAGACGCTCTCGTCCTCTCCGGCGGTGACGCCCGAAATCAGATTGTGCGACAGCAGCATCACGCTGTCGGGCGGCCCCTCCGGACGGACAGGCGCCAAGGTGCACACCCACTGCGTGAAAACGGCTTGGGCCGCTTGGCGTGCAGCTTTGGCCTCGTCCCTTGTCACCGCGGCAAAGTGCAGGGTGTCGCCGGGACGCAGGTGCGCAAGGCGCGGCAGATCGGCGCGGATCGCGCAGGCGATCTTGGCGTAACCGCCCGTCGTCTGGCCATCCGCCAGCAGGATGATCGGCTGGCCGTTTGCCGGACATTGGATGACGCCGGGCGTCACACCATCCGAGACAATATCGGCCCCCAGCGCATTGTGCGTGAGCACCGGCCCTTCGAGGCGCATGCCCATGCGGTCGAGGCTGGGGCTGACGGTGTAGGTGTCGCGGCAGAAGGCTTGCAGCGTTTCGGGTTCGAAATGATCATCCTGCGGGCCGAGCATGATGCGGATGGGCCCGCGTGCATGAGCGGGCGGCGCTTCGGCGCATAGGTCCCCCCCTGCGCTGGCTGCCAGCGCGCGGCAGGCGATCAGGTCGCCCCGCTGCGGGGCACGGCCCTTGATGCCGCCGAGGCGCGCACGCTCGAAGGTCGAATAGCTCCCCAGATCCGCATCGCCCAGAAACCCGCCCGAGACGGCGATATAGGCCGTACCTGTCGCGCGCCCTGCCTTGAAGGTATCCCCCGGCTTCAGGGTCACGGCGGCATTGGCGGCAACGGGTCGCTTTGCGCCCTCCGCAGTGGTCACCTCGCCGGTCATCGCGCCGACAAGCGCAAGGCGCACCGGCCCGCCTTCCTTGAGGCGCAGGGTGGGGCCGGCAAGGCGAACCTCCAGCCCCGGCGCATCCACAGGGTTGCCCGCCAGCGCATTGGCCGCTGCGAGCCAGACCGGGTCAAGCGCGCCGGCCAGCGGCACGCCAATGTTGCGAAAGCCCTTGCGTCCGCCATCCTGAAGCGTGACGAAAAAGCCCGGATCGAGCACCTCCAGCACGGCACTCATGCGGGCATGTCCTTGCGGCAGAAGCGCTCGCGATCCAGCGTCCCCGCTTCGGCTTGTGCAGCCATCGCATCATAGGTTTCCCGGTCCACCGCGCGCCAGCGCAGGCGGTCGCCCGGTGCCAGCAGGGCCGGGCGCGCGCTGTAGCGCGGATCGAACATGGGCACCGGCGTGCGGCCCAGAAGATGCCAGCCGCCGGGGCTGAGCCACGGATAAACCGCGCACATCGCCCCGGCCACAGCAATCGATTTGGCGGGCACCGCCGAGCGTGGCGAGGAGAGGCGCGGCACCTCCAGCGCCTCCGGCAAGCCACCGAGATAGGGAAAGCCGGGCAGGAACCCGATGGTATAGACCCGGAAGGTTGCGCCCAGCAGGGTGTCGATCACCGCCTGCGGGCTCATGCCCTTGCGGGCCGCCAGCGCGTCGAGATCGGGAGCGAATTCTTCATCGAAACAGGCCGGGAGAACCCATTCGAGCCCCGCGATGCTGGCGCGTGTGCCCCGTGCCGCCAGCGCCAGCAGCAAATGGCCGAGCGCTTCTGCATCCGTCACGTCGGGGTCGAAATGAACGGTCAGCGCGCAGAAGGAGGACACCCATTCCTCCACCCCCGCCAGCGCCGGCTCGCCCTTCAGGGCTTCGAGCGCTGCCGCCACGCCGAGCACCCGCTCGTGCGTTTCGGTTTCGATGCTCCTGCCGAGTTCAAGTGTCAGGGCGCTGTCACCCAGAGGCAGCAGCCGGGCAGGCACGTAGTTGTGTGCGCTCGCGCTCACCGTGTCTCTCTTCTCGTTCAAAGGCTCGCCGCCGAGCGGGCGGCCTGATCATAATGCCCGGAAAGGGCGCGCATACGCTGGCCCACTTCCTGAAGCACTTTTTCGTCCATGCCCAGCGCCCGGATCGAGCGGACCAGCAAGGCCTCCCGCACTTCACGGTAGGCAAGGCAGGCCTGCTCTCCGGCGGGGGTAATGCCCACGGTCTTCTCCTTGCCCGAACGACCGGTCTTCAGAAGCTTGAGCTTCTCGAGCTTCTTGATGGCGTAATTGACGGTGTGGGTGTCCTCGACGTTGAGGACAAGGCAGATATCCGCCAGCTTCTTGGGACGCGAGCGATGGTTGACCGTGTGCAGCACCAGCACATCGAGCGGGGAGAGGTCTTTCACGCCCGCCGCCGCCATGCAGCGCACCATCCAGCGCTCGAAGGCGTGGCCGACGAGGATCAACCCGAATTCGAATTCCGACAGGGCCGGGCTTTCTCCGCTCGCCAGATGCGCCGAGGACACAATGGGCCCCAGCAGCGATTTGATGGCGCGCGGATTGTCGCTGGCCGTGTCGGTGGGTTCGTTTTTCGGGTTGACCATGGTTCAGGGTCTCACTTCTGGCCCAGCATCTGGTTGGGCAACCAGGTGACGAGATCGGGCAGGAAGATGATGAGGAACACCATGCCGATCATCGCAAGGAAGAACGGCAGCGCGGCCATCGCAATGTAGCCCATCGGCTTATTGGTCAACCCTTGCAGAACATAAAGGTTGAAGCCCACCGGCGGGGTAATCTGCGCCATTTCCACCACCAGCACCACGAAGATGCCGAACCACACCAGATCAATGCCCGCTGCCTTCACCGCCGGCATGACGACGGCCGCCGTGAGCACCACCATCGAGATGCCGTCGATCAGGCAGCCGAGGATGATATAGACCACCATCAACGCCATGATCAGGGCAAACTGGCTCAACCCCAGCGAGTTGATCCATTCCGCGAACAGGCGCGGCAGGCCGGTGAAGCCCATGGCTACGGTAAGGAACGAGGCGCCGGCGAGGATCAGACCGATCATCGCATTGGTGCGCACCGCGCCCATCACGCTGTCGGCGAACATCTTCCACGAGAAGGTGCGGGTGATGAGCGTCAGCACGAGCGAGCCGACCACACCGAGCACCGCGCTCTCCGTGGGGGTGGCAATGCCGGTGTAGATGGAGCCGAGCACCACGCCGATCAGCCCGACGATGGGGATGAGGCGGCGGCTCTCGTTGAGCTTCTGTGCGAAGGTCATCGGCGGATCGCGCGGGGGCACCTTGTCCGGGTTCAGCACCGCCCAGCCCATCAGCACGCCCGAGAAGATCAGCATCAAGGCAATGCCGGGGATGACACCGGCAATGAAAAGACGCGCGATCGAGACTTCTGCCGCAACACCATAAACGATCATGATGATAGAGGGCGGAATGAGCAGCCCCAGTGTGCCCGAGCCGGCCAGCGAGCCGATGTTCATGAAGTCATCGTAGCCGCGCTTGCGTAGCTCCGGGATCGTCATGCGGCCAATGGTCGCGGCGGTGGCGGCAGAGGAGCCGGAGATGGCGGCGAAGATGCCGCAGCCGAACACATTGGTGTGCAGCAGGCGGCCCGGAAGACGCTGCATCCACGGCGCAAGCCCCTTGAACATGTCATCGGAGAGCGACGAGCGGAACAGGATCTCGCCCATCCAGATGAACATGGGCAGGGCGGTCAGGGTCCAGGAGTTCATCGAGCCCCAGAGCGTGGGCGCGAAGGAAAGACCGGGGTTGGCGCTCGTCATCAGCAGGAAGGCGAGATAGCCGACAAAGCCGAGGGCAAGCCCGATCCAGATGCCGGTGGACAGGATCACCAGCATCAGGCCGATGAGGATGAAGGAGGCGGTTGCGGGTTCCATGATCAGGCCTCACTTCTCGACAGGCATTTCATCGCCGGTGACGGCGGCGAGGTGGCTCTGGGTGCCGCCCATCAGGTCGGTGACGAGATCGTCAACCAGCGCAATGAGAAACACGATGAAGCCGAAGGCCATCAGGCTCTGGGGGTACCACAGCTTCACGGCCACGAGGCCCTGGTTGAGTTCATTGTAGATGTAGCTCTCGTGCACGAAGCGCAGGCACTGCCAAGAGGCCCAGCCCATCAGGAGGATGGAGGCGAGGGTGACCAGCCGCTCCAGCAGCTTGCGGACCGGGGTGCCTGGGGCAAAGCGCTCGATCAGCAGTCCCACCCGGATGTGGGCGTTGTGACGATAGGCTGGAGCCAGCCCGACGACCGTGGTGGCAACAAGGGCAAAGCCGGCAAAATCATCGGCGGAGGGAACCTGCCCGCCGATGGTGCGCAGGAAAACCTGCGCGAGCACCAGCAGGGCAATGCCCACCAAGCTGGCCGCGGCGACAAAGGCCGTAAAGGCATAAAGAGAGTCCAAGGCGCGTCGCATGGCGCTGGTCCTGTCTGAAATGTGGGGGAAAGAAAACAGGTGGGGGCGACCCATGGCCGCCCCGGATAGGCTGTTACTTGCGGAAGTCCGCAATCAGCTTCTCGCCGTCCGGGCCGGCCTTGGCCGCCCATTCCTTGGCCATGGTCTCGCCGATGGCCTTGAGTTCGGCCTTCATCTCGGCGGAGGCCGGCGAAACCTTGATGCCCTTGTCCGCCAGCGTCTTCTTGTAGCCATCATTGAGGGTTTCCGAGGTCTTCCAGCCACGGTCTTCGGCGCGCGCGGCCGCTTCGAGGACGCCCTTCTGCACATCGGCGGGCAGGGCATCGAAGGCAGCCTTGTTCACGAACACGAGGTTCTGCGGCAGGAAGGCCGCGGTATCATAGTAGTGCGTGAGATAGTCCCAGGCCTGCTGGTCAACGCCAGTCGCGCCCGAGGTGATCATCGCATCCAGCACGCCGGTGCGGAAGGCCTGCGCGATTTCCGGCACCTGAATGGTGGCGGGCAGCGCGCCGATGAGCTGGATGAAGCGCGCGGTGGCCGGGTTGAACGAGCGGAACTTCGTGCCCTTGAGGTCCGCCAGCTTCGAGATCGGTGCCTTGGTGTAAACACCCTGCGGCGGCCAGGCTACCGAGTAGAGATACTTCATGCCCTGCTTTTCAAGGCGGGCCGCAATGGCGGGCTTGGCAAGGTTATGCAGCTTGCGCGCCTCGGCATAGGAGCCGACGAGGCCCGGCACGCTTTCAAAGCCGAACATGGCGTCTTCATTCGCCAGCACCGAGATCAGGATCTCGCCGATCGGCGCCTGCCCGGACTGGATGGCGCGCTTCATCTCCGGCATCTTCACCAGCGAGGCGTTGGAATGCACGGTGATCTGGAGCTTGTCGCCCGTGCTCTTGGCGACATCGGCGACGAACTCGCGCACATTGACGGTCTGGAACGTGCCGTCAGAGTAGGGGGTGGGCATATCCCACTTGGTCTGCGCCACGGCGGCGGCGGTCGTCATCGTCATGGCGAGGCCAAACGCGGCCAGCCCCTTCACTGCAAGGTTCATGTGTCGTCTCCCAGTCTTTTTCGGTGTGTCCGGCCGTTTTTGATTGGCGCGCTGTCCCATTGGCCGGGCATGGGGAGCGAAAACCGGAGGAGGCTGCACGCTTCGGGGGAGCGGGCATTGGCAATGTCGCGTCGGCTCAAGGCTGGCGGCATGCGGCGTCCTCTAAGGGCAAGGTCTTGCGTGAAAGCCCTAAATAGCCTGCCCTGAATGAAGGCTACCGCGTGACAAAATTATGTCAACAAATTATCGACATTTTATCTGAATGGGGGCGCAGGACATTCATTCGACCCGTAAAAATCCACGGGATGAGCTACTGTCTCAGGCAGGCATGGTCAGAAATAAATAATATTTATCAATGTAATGGCTGTTCTGCGCTAAAGATCCAGCGTCAGCGTGCCCTTGGCGCGCGAGACGCAAGGGATGAAGCGGTTCGCCCGCGCGCTGGGCCTGAGCACACCATCGCGATGCAAGGCCTCCCCGTCGAGATACCCGCATTCGCAGGTACCGCACGCACCGTTCTCGCATGCCGAGGGCAGCGCGATGCCCACGCTGCGTAAGGCTTCGAGCGCACTCTCCCCGGCGGGCACCGGCAGCAGCGCCCCTGAAGAGGCGAGGCGCAAGGTGAAGGGCTCCGGGGTGAAATCCTCATCGCGCGGCGCCGCGAAAGCTTCGAAATGCACGGCTTCTTCCGGCCAATGCGCCGCCGCGGCGGAAATCGCCCGCATGAAACCGGCGGGGCCGCAGTAATAGAGCTGTTGGTCGTCCTGCCGCGGGGCGAGCAGGGCAACAAGATCGCACTGTGTTGCGGGCTCATCATCAAAATGCAGGCTGACGTGGCGGCTCTCCAGCGCCTGCGAAATATCGCTCAGGAGCGGTGTCGAGGCGCGCGAGCGGGCGAAGTAATGGAGATGGAAGTGCTGCCCCGTCTCTTTCAGGCGGCGCCCCATGGCGAGCAGTGGCGTGATGCCGATCCCCCCGGCCAGCAGAAGGTGGCTTGTGCCGGGCGCGAGCGCAAAATGGCTGCGCGGGGACGAGACGGGAAGAATGTCGCCGAGGGCGAGCTGGTCATGCAGCCAGGCGGAACCGCCACGCCCTTCCGGCTCCCGCTTCACGCCGATCAGGTAGCGGCTGCGGTCCTTCTCATCCCCCATCAGGGAATACTGCCGGACCCGACCGTTCGGCAGGTGCAGGTCCACGTGCGCGCCAGCCCCAAACGGCGGCAGGTGCGGGCGGCTGGGGTGCTCAAGCGTGATCACGCGTACATCGCCCGGCTCGGCGCGGATCTCGGCCACGCACAGCTTCATCACGATGCGGGGCGTGGCCAAGGCTCAATCCTCCAGCGGCTCGATGGGATCACCCGGACGGATGACCCCGCCCTTTTCAATCGAGCAATTGAGGCCAGAGCGGTTGAGCAAGGCATCGTGCAACTGCGGCAGGCCCAGCAGCTCCTCGATGTATTTGCACGGGAAGTTGAGCCGCCCCCCGCGCAGCACCACCTCGCCGATGCGGAAGCGCTTGCCGACGAGGTGATTGAGCGGCACGCCGCGCGTCGTCAGATTGCGTCGGTGATCAGCAGGAGACAGCTCGATCCGGATGCCGGGAATCTTCGGCTCGCCCTGCTGCAAGGCTTCCAGCGTCTCGATCTCGATCAGCGTCACTTCCCGGATGTCGGGCTTGGCGGAATAGGTGCCGGTGCCGAGAAAATAGCGATCACCCTCGATGCCGCGCCCGGCAATGAGGCGGGCCTCGCTCAGCGCTTCCATCTCATAGGAAGCCTCGGGCGCAATATGGATATGGACGAGTTCGCCGAGCCAGCGGGGGCGCATGGGAGACCTCTTGTTTTCGCGGTTACCCATTGGGCAACAAGTTGTCTAATGGGTAACGCGTCGCCGGGTTTCGCGCAAGAGCCGGAGCGTGTAAAAGCGGGGCCACAGCCAAGAGGACAGCGTGCCCCGCTCAACCCCGAAAAATGCGCCCGATGCCGGGACCGGAGAGATCTTCGGTCTGCACCTTGCCGTAACAAGGCGCGCGCGCGGGCTCACGCTGGATCAGCTGGCGCAGGCGACGGGGCTGAACAAGGGCTACCTCTCACGTCTGGAACGGCGCGAAAAGCGGCCCTCCATCGCCACCGTGATGAAGGTTGCGCAGGCCCTTGATGTGCCTGTTGCGGCGCTGTTCGGGGAGAGCTTCGATGAGACGGCGATGCATCTGGTGCGCAAAGACGAAACGGCGGGAGGCTTCGCGGCGGATGGCGAGGCCAGTTTCACGCTGCTGAGCCGCGCGACGCGGGCCTCCGGTGCACAGGCGTTCCTCTATGTGCCGGGGCCAGAGTTTCGCCCGCGCGGGCATGTCCATCACGCCGGCACCGAAATGATCTTCGTGGTGCGGGGCGCGCTCGAAATCCGCTTCCATGACCGCACGCTGACCCTTGAGGAAGGCGATTTCCTCCAGTTCCCCGGCCATGTGCCCCATCAGCTGCGCCGCCTCAGGGAGGCGACGCAGGCCTTGATTACGGTGGCCGAGTAGGCGCGGCGCAACTCACGCCCTGAAGACGCGCAGGTTGTTGGTGGAGCCTGCCTTGCCGAAGGGGATTCCGGCCACCACCACGCCGAGCTGGCCGATGGTCAGGAACCCCTCCTGCTTGGCGGCACCTTGGGCGATTTCCACCATCTCCTCATAGCCCGAGGCGTTTTCGGTGCGCACGCTATGCGCGCCCCAGAACAGGCTCATGCGCCGCGCCACCGCGATATCCGGCGTGAGCGCGAGGATCGGAACGCCCGGACGCTTGCGCGCAATACGCGCCGCCGTGGTGCCCGAGGAGGTGAAGCCGACGATCACCGCGGCATCGATTGCGGTGGCCAAATCCGCCGCCGCTGCCGCCACTGCATGGGGCGGGGTGTGCTCGACATCCGGATGCGCGGCATCAATCAGCGAGCGGTAGAGCTTGTGGTTCTCGGTGGAGCGGATGATGCGGTCCATCATCGCCACGGTTTCGCGCGGGTATTCGCCCGAAGCGCTCTCCGCCGAGAGCATCACGGCATCAGCCCCGTCATAGATGGCGGTGGCGACATCGGAGGCTTCCGCGCGGGTTGGGGCGGGCGAGGAGACCATGGAATCGAGCATCTGCGTCGCCACGATCACGGGCTTGGCGGCAAGGCGGCAGGCGCGCACCAGTTCCTTCTGGCGGCCCGGCACATCCTCATGCGGAATTTCCACGCCCAAGTCTCCGCGCGCGACCATGACAGCATCGGAGAGCGCGATGATGTCGTCGATTTCCAGCAGCGCCGAGGGCTTTTCGATCTTGGAGACGAGCCCCGCGCGCTCCTGAATGAGGCCACGCGCTTCGATCACATCCGAGGCCTTCTGCACGAAGGAGAGGGCCACCCAATCGACCCCCAGCTCCAGCCCGAAGGCGAGATCACGGCGATCCTTCTCGGTCAGCGGGGAGAGGTTGAGCACCGTGCCGGGCAGGTTGACGCCCTTGCGGTTGGAGATGACGCCGCCGTTGACGACCTCGATATCCATCTCGTCATCACCGGGCGAGAGTACCCGCACACGCACGCGGCCATCGTCGATCAGCAGCTCGTGGCCGGGATCAACAGCGGCGAAGATTTCGGGATGGGGCAGGGGGATGCGCTCGCGCGAGCCCTCGTCCTTGGTGAGCACGAACTTGAGACGCTCGCCCGCCTTCACCTCGATCTTGCCCTCTTTCAAGGTGCCGATGCGGATCTTGGGGCCCTGAAGGTCCTGCAGGATGCCGATGGGGCGCTTCACCTCTTTTTCCAGCGCACGGATGGCAGCATGGACCTTGGCGTGGTCGTCATGGGTGCCGTGGCTGAAGTTGAGACGGAAAGTATCGGCCCCGGCCAGAAACAGCGCGCGGATCATCTCCGGTGTGTTCGAGGCGGGACCAAGGGTGGCGACGATCTTGGCGTGGCGGGTGCGGCGCATGGCAGGCTCTGTTTCTCGTGCGTCGTAGCGCGCGATTATCGTTCGCAACGGCGAAGGTGGGGCGGATGTCTCATCGATACCCGACGAATCGGCAGCAATGGTAGCGGTAACGGCGGACAAACAAAAAGCGGCATTTCGCTCTCCTGCCGTGCCGCTGCCGCATGTCATGCGTGTGACAGGGGCTTGTTTGCGCTGGCCCGCGCCTGGCGGAACGGCACGCCGGGGTCTGCCGGCTCTCGATCTTGCGCTTGCGCGCAAGGGCATCTGGGCCTTGCCACAAGCTGTGCTAATCCTGTGTCATGATTGATCTGCGCAACATCGAGACCTTCTATTGGGCTGCCGTGCTGGGGAGCCTGCGCGCGACCTCGGAGAAGCTCTCTACAACCCAGCCCGCCATTTCCCAGCGCATCTCGGCGTTGGAGGGAGCCTTGGGCGTACGCCTCTTCGAGCGCGATGCGCGCGGGGTCACGCTCACGGCGAAGGGACATGAATTGCTGGCCCATGCCGAGCGCCTGCTCGATGCCCGGCGCGATCTGGTGCGGGCCGCCAAGGACCACGCGGCGATGAGCGGCACGCTCAAGCTGGGTGTGGCGGAAACCATCGTGCAGACATGGCTGCCGCGCCTGATCGAGAAGATCCACCATACCTATCCCCAGCTGCTGCTGGAAATCGAGGTGGACAACACAGTGACGCTCGCCGCCCACCTCACGTCCCGCCGGATTGATCTCGCCTTCCTGCTCGGGCCGATCCTCGAGGCGCGGGTCGAGAATGTGCCCCTCTCGACCTATCGGCTGGCGTGGGTGGCCGCACCGGGGCTGGATCTTGGCCCCGCGCCCGTGCCGCTGGAGCGTGTCGCCAGCATGCCGATCGTCACCTATCCCTCCACAAGTCAGCCCTATCGCCACGTGCGCGACATGCTGATGCGGGCGGGCATTGGCGCGCCGCGTATGTATGGTTGCGCCTCGCTGGCCATGATCGCGCGGATGGTGCGCGATGGCATCGGCGCGGGGTTCATCACGCCGGTGTTCCTGCAAGATGAGATCGAGCGCGGCGAGTTGCGCGAGCTTGCCGTGGATGCCGAGCCTCTGCCCATGCTCAATTTCACGGCAAGTTGGCTGGAAGGCCCATCCAGCCATCCGGCGCGTGTGATCGCCACCATGGCCCAGCATATCGCGGACCTCGATGCCACGACCCGCAAGGCATAAGTAAAATTTATATCGCGCTTCCAAACTAACGATTGGACAGACCTGCCCTGCTCGGATGGAATGTCTGGATAAGGTGAAATCCAGCGTTCCAGGGGGGTATAGATGGTTCGACACATCCAGTCCGTCGATGGCTCAAGCGTCAGCTTGACCAAAATTTATACCCCGCGCTGATCGGCTGTGCGCCCCATGGCCGGCCCCGCTCCCCATATCTTTGAGGCCCGTCGCGAAGCTCTTCTGGCGACTGCGCAGCGCGAAGGTGTGTCGAACGTGGTCATCTTCGGGTTTGGCAGTGCCTTGGGGGCAGGTACGCTCTCGCATGGCCACCTTCGTTTTTTCTCCGGCTGGGATGGTCATGAGAGCCTCTCGCTGCTGGTGCTGGGCGCGGGGGTATCGCAGCTCATTGTCGGCAGCCCCTTCATGCTGGCGCTGGCGCAGGCCACCCGGCCCGATCTCAATGCGCGCTATGTTCACCCCACCGGCTGGCCGCAGGCACTGCGCGATGGGCTCGGCGGCGCGGCATTTGCTGCGCTGGGGTTTGGCGAAATGCCCGCCCAGATCGAGAAGTCCTTGAGCGCGCTGGGTGTCATCCCGGCGCTCTCGCTGGACGAGGCCGCGGCCCGCCAGCGTCTCGTCAAGGATGCGGCCTCGCTCGCGCTGATGCGCGAGGCCGCGGGCCTGTGCGACGAGCTGTTCGCGCGCCTTGGCGCAGAGCTGGCTGCGCGGCGCCCGGCCTGGGAGGCGCAGCTCAATCTTGAAACCCACGCCCGTCGGCAGGGCGCGGATTACTGCCGCACCTGGCTCACCACCGCGCCGGCGGCGGATTATCCGCGCTACTGGCCGCAGGAAGCCCAACGCACGCCGGAACGGGGCGATCAGGTGCTGTTCGGCATTGCCCTCACCGTGGAGGGACACTGGGGGCACGGCATCCGCATGGGCAGCATCGGCCCGCAGCGTTCGACCCATGCCGCACTGGCGCGGCAGGTGGAGGCGATGCTCAAGGCGGGGGTCTCGGCGCTCAGGCCCGGCCTGCCCTTGGCCGGTGTTGAGGCCGCGATGGAGGACGTCTTTGCAAGCCGGCTCGCGCGGGAAAATGCCGGTCGCTTCCGCCGCTTCCGCAACGGCCATGGGCTGGGTGCCTCCTATGAGGAGCCGCTCGCAACCAACCCCTTCCGCCAGCACTTCGACCCCGCAGCGCAAGCCGCGCCGGGGGATATCACGCTCGCGCCCGGCATGGTGTTCGAGCTGCATCCCAACATCTTCGTTTCAGACCTTGGCGGCGCGGCATTGGGCGAAATGATGCTCGTGACCGACGAGGAACCCGAATTTCTGCTGCGTTTTCCCTCGACCTGCCAAGTCTGGGAGTAGCGGCGAAATGAACCAACCCACCAAGCAAAAAGGGGAGCCCCGATGAAGAAGCTGATTGTTGCCGCCGCCCTGCTGGCCGCCGGTGCGGCGCAGGCGCAGGATCTGCCCAAGACGCACCTGAAGATTGTCGGGGGGCTGAGCAACCTCACCGCCTTTCAGGATTTC
>JAIUNQ010000039.1 GCA_020161475.1 Pseudomonadota bacterium
CAGGTGAACAGGTCCGGCGGAGCCCCGTCAGCGATATTGGCGGCAACGCAGCCCGCACCGGGCATGGCGTCCGAAACGCATGTTCACAACAGGGAGGCTAGAAGCCGGAAGCCCCAACGTCAATGGCTGACACCTCATCAAAAAAAGGCGGCCCCGAAGGACCGCCCTGTTCTTTCAACGCAAGGCCCAATCAGGCCTGCGCTTTCACCTTTTGGCGGAAGGCGTGGAGCAGCGGCTCGGTGTAGCCATTCGGCTGCTCAACACCCTCGAACACCAGCGCGCGGGCTGCCCTGTAGGCGAGCGAGGTTTTCTCGTTGCCGGACATGGGCTTGTAGAGCGCGTCACCGGCGTTCTGGCCGTCCACCTTCTTGGCCATGCGGGCAAAAGCGGCATCCACCTGCTCCGGCGTGCACACACCGTGGAGCAGCCAGTTGGCCATATGCTGGCTGGAGATGCGCAGGGTGGCACGGTCTTCCATCAGGCCGATATCGTGGATATCCGGCACCTTGGAGCAGCCGATACCCTGATCCACCCAGCGCACGACATAACCGAGGATACCCTGCGCGTTGTTGTCGAGCTCGGCGATGATTTCGTCCTCCGACCAGTTCTTGCCCTGCGCCACCGGAATGGTGAGCAGCGCAGAGAGCGGGGCCACGGGCTCGGCGAGGCGCTCCTTCTGGCGGGCATAGACATCCACCTGATGGTAATGCGTGGCGTGCAGGGTCGCGGCGGTCGGCGAGGGGGTCCAGGCGGTGGTCGCGCCGGACTTCGGGTGGCCGATCTTCTGGGCGAGCATGTCGTTCATGCGGTCCGGAGCGGCCCACATGCCCTTGCCGATCTGCGCCTTGCCGGAAAGGCCGCAGGCGAGGCCGATCTGCACGTTGCGGTCCTCATAAGAAGAGATCCACGACGAGGTCTTCATGTCGCCCTTGCGGATCATCGGGCCGGCCTGCATCGAGGTGTGCATCTCATCGCCGGTACGATCGAGGAAGCCGGTGTTGATGAAGACGATGCGGTTCTGAACGGCGGCGATACAGGCGGCCAGATTCGCCGAGGTGCGGCGTTCCTCGTCCATCACACCCACCTTCAGGGTGTTGCGCGCCATGCCGAGCAGATCCTCCACCGCATCGAACAGCGCGTTGGTGAAGCCCGCCTCTTCCGGGCCGTGCATCTTCGGCTTCACGATATAAACGTTGCCGTTGCGCGAGTTGATGCGCTTGCCCTTGATGTCGATGAGCGCGATCGCCGAGGTGACGATGCCGTCGAGAATGCCTTCCGGGGCTTCCGAGCCATCGGCGAGCAACACCGCCGGGTTGGTCATCAGGTGGCCGACGTTGCGCACGAAAAGGAGCGAGCGGCCCGGCAGGGTGAAGGCCTTGCCGTCGAGCCCGGTGTAGCTGCGATCCGCATTGAGCTTGCGGGTCATCGGCTTGCCGTTCTTCTCGAAGGTATCCTCCAGCGTGCCGTCCATCAGGCCGAGCCAGTTGGAATAAGCCGCAACCTTGTCCTCGGCATCCACGGCAGCAATCGAATCTTCGAGATCGACAATGGTGGTGAGCGCGCTCTCGAGGATCACGTCGGCAAGGCCCGCCGGATCGGTCGCGCCGATGCGGTGGCTCTTGTCGATCACCAGTTCGATGTGAAGCCCGTTGTTCTTGATGAGGTAGTTGTCGCCGTTGCGGCCAATCACCTGCGCCGGGCCCTTCAGCTTCGGCTCATCGCCTTTCCACTCGGTCCAGGAACCAAAAGCGAGCGGAACAGACTTGTCGAGAAACGCCTTTGCCCAGGCGATCACCTTCGCACCGCGCTCGGCGGAATAGGGACCGGAAACCGGCGGCTCGATGGCATCAGTGCCATAAAGCGCATCATAAAGGCTGCCCCAGCGGGCATTGGCGGCGTTGAGCACGAAGCGGGCGTTGAGCACCGGCACCACGAGCTGCGGACCGGCAGAAGACGCAATTTCCGCATCCACATTGGTCGTGCTCACCTTGAAGGGCGCGGGTTCCGGCACAAGGTAGCCGATCTCGCGCAGAAAGGCCTCATAACCGGCGGCATCCTGCGGCTTGCCTGCATTGGCCTTGTGGTAGGCGTCGATCTTGGCCTGAAGATCATCGCGCTTGGCCAGCAGCGCGCGGTTCTTCGGCGCAAAGGTGTTGAAGATATCGGCCGCGCCCTTCCAGAAGGCGTCGGCCTTCAGGCCGGCGGCCGGCAGCACGCGCTCGTCAATGAAGCTGGCGAGTTCAGCGGCCACCTGCAGGCCAGCTTTGTCAACACGTTTGGTCATGTCAATTCCCCCTTTTAAATCAAGCTTGGGCGGTCAGGCCCGCGGCGGCGATCCCCGCCAGTGCCGCAATCTCGTCGTTGTCGCTGGTGTCGCCTGTAACGCCGACCGCGCCGATGGGAAAGCCCTCCGCATCAACAACGATGACCCCACCCGCAACAGGGATCAGCCCGTTGGCCGCCAACGGACCGAGCGAGGCGATGAAATGCGGGCGATCCACCGCCATGGTGCCGAGCGTGCGGCTGGAGACGCCCATGGCGAGCGCGCCCGCTGCCTTGCCCTGCGCGATCTGAAGGCGCATCGAGGAGGCGCGGTCCTGCCGCTGGAAGGCGATGAGATGACCGCCCGCATCGACCACGGCAACGCTCAGCGGCTTGATGCCGGCTTCAGCGCCCTTGGCAAGAGCAGCCTCGATAATGGTATTGGCTTGCGCGAGACGGATGCGGCCCATGGTGATCCTGCAAAAGTGCGGGAAGGACGGCACCAAGGGCCGTCCCGCATGGCGGCACCCTGAGGATGCCTGTCTTAGCGCCGATTGCCGCGCGCGCGCAGAGCGAAATCACTCCAAGGAATTTTTCTCACTGAGAAACAATCTCTCTCAATATTGCTGTTTTGACCCTTTCACCGCGCACCCCCGCTCAGCGCTTCACCAGCTCCACACGGCGGTTTTTCGCGCGCCCCGCCTCATCCTCATTGGGGGCGATGGGGGCCGCCATGCCCGCGCCGAAGGGGGTGAGGCGGGCAGCGGCAATGCCGTAACGTTGGGTCAGCTCTGCCACCACCGCACCCGCCCGGCGCCGTGAAAGATCGACATTGTAATCGAAGCCGCCCTTGGCATCGGTGTGCCCAGCCACCACCAACCCCACGGTAGGGTTTGCCTTCAGATATTTGGCAATCTCATCGAGCGTGGGCCGCGACTCCGGCTTGATCTCGGCCTTGTCGTAATCGAACTGGATTCCGTAAAGCGCGACGCGCCCATGGGCGGAAATCGCACGGCCCATGGCATCGGCATCGATGAAGGCGATCTGCCCGCCCTGCATCGGCCTTTCCTCCAGCGCGATAACCTTGACGATCGGCGCGCCCTTGCTGGTGCCCACAAACACCGCCGCCGTCACATCGCCGCTCGGTCGCTCCGCCTTGGCCAGAAGGTAATGCGCGCCGTCGGCATAGCGATAATTGACCGCCCCATCGCCAGAAAACGCGCTCATGCGATAGGGGCTGCCCGTCCCCTTGAAGCAGCTCTCGTTGGCGCAGGAATAGAGCGGCACAAAGCCCTTGGCCTTCAGCGATTCCTCGTAATTGCGCATGATCTCCAGCGCCGAGCGCTCCTTGGGTGCATCATAACGGATGCGGAACACCTTGCCTTCAAGGCGCTTCGAATTGGCAGCTGTGAAAGCCTCACCATCCGCGCGCAGATCGACCGGAGCCGTGATGAACCGCTGCTCGTCAAACTCCGAGGCCGTGTATTGCGTGATCTCCGAGCCCGTGTAGCGCCCGACGAGCGGATGATCCTTGGCTCCGGCGACATCCTTGGCCAACACAGGTGCGCCCGCCGCACACAGAACAAGCGCGGCCAGCGAGAAGCCCCAACGGGCGGAAGATTTATGCATGGTTGATCCCCTTCGTCATGGCATCGTCGGCCCAAGCCCCCCTCAAGATCAAGGGCGCAACCGCGATGCACTTTGTCTTGGTCGCACCATGGCGGACAAAGGTTCATCTGCCACGACAATAAATCCGTCATGACACGGCCCGCGACCGTTCAATCCGAGCTTTGCCAGCCTCATTCGACTTTCGTTCAAATTTTCTCCGCGTCTGTGAAGATATTTTTATGCGGTAGCGGTATCAACTAAATGCAACTTAAAGTTGGTATTGAGCCTCAGTATGTCCTTGACCTCTGTTCCCTATGGCCGCGGCCTCAACAGCATCCCCGTCCGCTTCGCGCTGCTCAGCCTTGTGCTGGCCTGCCTTTGCGCGGGCGCTCAGGCCTATTTCTGGCTCAACATCGGCACCTCCGCCACGATCTGGCCCTGGCCAGTGGCGGCCGTGGCAGCCGCCGTGCTCATTCCGGCCAGCGTCACATATCTGGCGGCCAGCAAACTGACGGGATCCATCCGCGCCCTCCACCGCTCGACCGAAGCCATCGCGCGCGGCGACATGAACCTGCCGGTGGAGGTGGAGTGTGCCTGCGAGGTCGGCGGTCTGGCCGACAGCTTCCGCCGCATGGTGGACAGGCTCAATTCCAACATCCTGCGCATGAATGTGCTGGCGCATTCCGATCCGATCACCGGCCTGCCCAACCGCAGCGTCATCGATCACATCCTCAGCCATGCGCAAAAGCATCACCCGAACGGCGATTGCCGCGTCAGCCTGCTGTTCATTGATCTCGATGGCTTCAAGGCGATCAACGACACCTTTGGTCACAAGGCGGGGGATGACCTGCTCCAGATGTGCAGCCTGCGCATCATCGAGCGGGGGCTCAAGCGCGCCCGCGAGGAAATCGACACCTGCATGACCTCGTTCGGCGAGCTGTGTGATCGCTGGCCACAGGACATCGTCTTCGCCCGGTTCGCGGGCGATGAATTCGTCGCCCTCATCCCGGATGTGAGCGACATCAACACCCTTGCCACCATGGCAGCCGACATCGTGGCCTGCCTTGATGAGCCCTTCCGCATCGACGGTGTGGACGTGAAGGTCGGCGCGAGCATCGGCATCGCCCGCGCGCCGGAAGACACCCGCACCGCGACCGAACTGGTGACGCTGGCGGATTTCGCCATGTACGCGGCAAAGGAATCGGGCAAGGGCACATATGTCTTCTTCGACCAGAAGCTGCACGATCAGGTGACCGAGCGCTCCCAGATCGAAGCCGATCTGCGTCAGGCCATCGCGCAGGACGCCCTGACCCTGCATTTCCAGCCCAAGGTGGCCGCTCAGGATTTCCGCTTCGCCGGCGTGGAAGCATTGGTGCGCTGGCATCATCCCACGCGTGGTTTCCTGCCCCCTAGCCGCTTCATCGACATTGCCGAGCGGGCAGGCCTCATGCCGGCCTTGGGCCGCCTCGTCAGTGCCGCCGCCATCCGCCAGTGCCGCGCATGGTGCGACAAGGGGCTGCGCATTCCGGTGGCGATCAACGTCTCGCCCTCCCAGTTCAGCGATCCGCAACTGGTGCCGGGGCTGCTGCGCATGATCTCGGATGCCGAGATCGACCCGGCTCTGATCGAGGTCGAAATCACCGAATCCCTCGTCATGGAGGATTTCACCGCTACGCGCACCCGCATCGAGGAGCTGCGCCTCGCTGGCCTTCGCCTCTCGATCGATGACTTCGGCGTCGGCTTCTCCAACCTCTCGCTGCTCTCCAAGCTGCCGATCAACACCATCAAGATCGACCGCTCGCTGGTGCAGGAAATCGGCGTTGATCCGAAGAACGAAGCCATCATCCGCGCCATCGCCGATATGGCCAATGCGATGAACTACGACACCATCGCCGAAGGGATCGAGAACCCGCGCCAAGCCGCCTTTCTTCAGCAGGCGGGCTGCACCACGCTGCAGGGCTTCCTTTTCGCCCGCCCCATGCCCGCCCATGAGGTGGAGGAATGGGTGCGTGCACGCCAGCAGAACCCGGTGGCCAGCCTGCACGCCCGCGTACTGGCATAACGGATCAAAACCACAAAATCCGACAAAAAGGACACTTGTTCTTCTTTACGAACGGACGCGACGCGCGTATGCTCCGCGCCAATTTCCCGTTTCCGAAGGCCAATCCCGTGTCCCAGAAGCCCCGTCACGTCGAAACCGAGCTTGTTCACGCCGGCACCCTGCGCTCTCAGTTCGCTGAAACCTCCGAGGCGCTGTTCCTCACGCAGGGCCATGTCTACGATTCCGCCGAGCAATGCGAAAAGCGTTTCGTGGGCGAGGATCCGGGCTTCATCTACGCCCGCTTCTCCAACCCCACCGTGGCGATGCTGGAAAAGCGCCTGTGTGCGCTTGAGGGGGCGGAAGCCGCCCGCTGTACCGCCACCGGCATGGCCGCCGTCACCGCCGCGCTGATGGGCCCGGTGCGCGCGGGCGATCATGTGGTGGCGGCTCAAGCGCTCTTCGGCTCCTGCCGCTATGTCGTCGAGGAGCATCTGCCGCGCTATGGCGTCGAAAGCACGCTGGTGGACGGCAAGGATCTGGACGCCTGGCGCAAGGCCGTGCGACCTAACACCAAGGTTTTCTTTCTGGAAAGCCCCTCCAACCCAACCTTGGAAGTGATCGACATCGCCGCCGTGGCGAAGATCGCCAAGGAAGCCGGCGCCATCCTCATCGTGGACAATGTCTTCGCCACGCCGCTCTGGCAGAAGCCGCTGGAACTGGGCGCGGATTGCGTCGTCTATTCGACCACCAAACACATTGATGGGCAGGGACGGTGTCTGGGCGGGGCGATCCTCGCGTCCGAAAAGTTCATCAACGATCACGTCCACACGCTGCTGCGCCAGACGGGCCCGGCGCTCTCGCCGTTCAACGCCTGGGTGATGCTCAAGGCGCTCGAAACCCTGCCCCTGCGCATCCGCCGCCAGACCGAGAGCGCCGCTGTGCTGGCCGATTGGCTGGCGGGCCAGCCCAAGGTGAAGAAGCTGATCTATTGCGGCCGCAAGGACCATCCGCAGGCCGAGATCATCGCCAAGCAGATGGGCGGGCCGACCACCCTGATCGCGCTGGAAGTGCAGGGCGACAAGGCGGGCGCCTATCGCTTCCTCAATGCGCTCAAGATCTTCCGCATCTCGAACAACCTCGGCGACGCCAAGAGCCTTGCGGTGCACCCCGCCACCACCACGCACCAGCGTTTCACGCCCGAGGTTCGCGCCTCAATGGGGGTCTCGGAGGGCATGGTGCGCCTCTCGGTCGGCCTTGAACATCCCGATGATCTGATCGCCGATCTGGAGAACGCGCTGGCGCAGGTGTAATACGGACCAGCCGACAGCAGGCGCGGCACCAGAAAGGCCTCAGGCCGAGGCAGGAAACGTGGCGAGAAGGGCGAGGTTCGCGCACTGAAATGCCGGGCATCGCCATGCGCAGCCCGGCATCAGGTCTTGCCTTCAGCCGTTTTCAACGGGGCGGGACGCGTCCTCGGTCCATTCGGTCATCGACCCGTCATAAAGGCGGGTCTTGCGCCCCAGCACCTCGTTGAGCACGAACCAATCGAGCGCAGCGGTGTGGCCGGTATTGCAATAGGCAATCGCTTCGCCTTCCGGCAGCCCGGCAAAATAGGCCACCAGCGCCTCGGGCGCCTTCAGCCCATGCCGCGCGGGATCGAACAGCCCGGCGTAATCCCGGTTGACCGCCCCCGGAATGCGGCCCGCAACACGCGCCTCACCAGCCTTCTCGCGTCCCTCGAAATAGGCGGGGGAGCGCGCATCGACGATCAGGCCGCCCGCCGCGAGCGCTGCTTCCACCTCGGCGATTTCCGCCCGCACCGCCCCGTTCCAGCGCACCGGATAGGGGCCAAGCGGTTTCACCCGGCTCTCGCCCTGCTCCACCGGAAAGGCAGGATCCGACAACCACGCTGCCGAGCCGCCATCAAGGATGGAGACAGCCTCATGGCCCACCAGCTTGAGCGTGAAATAGACCCGCGCCGAGGCCGCCAGATCATTCGCGCTGGTACCCGAGGGAACCAGCACGACATGGTGCGCAGGGATGATGCCCAACCGCCCCAGAAGGCTCGCCAGATGCGCTTCATCCGGCACCTTGCCCGGCGCATTGCCGATCTTCCGGCGCCAGCCATCGGCAGCGTAATCGGAAAAGGCCGCGCCCGGCACATGGCCCGCGGCAAAAGCATGCGCGCCGCCATCAGCGGCGAGCCTCACCTCGATGATGCGCAGGCCGTTGTCATCCAGCGCGCTGGCCAGCTCGGCAGGCGAGACGAGCGGGCCCATCAGGCGTCCTCAGGCTCAAGATGGAACTCGTAGGTCACCTCCGCAACTTGCGCGAACATGATCGAGGCCGAGCAATACTTCTCTTTCGAGAGCTGCACCGCGCGCTCCACCTTGGTGAGCGCCAGCCCCTTGCCCTTGACGCGGTAAACAAGGTGCAGCTTGGTGAAAACCTTGGGATCGGCATCCGCGCGCGTCGCATTCACCTCGACTGTGCAGTCGTCCACGCGCTCGCGGCCCTTGCGCAGGATATGCACCACATCGAAAGCCGTGCAGCCGGCCAGGCCCACCAGCAGCAGCTCCATGGGGCGGAACCCGGCATTACGACCGCCGTATTCGGGCGATCCGTCCATCACGAGGGAATGGCCGCTGCCAGCCTCGCCCAGAAATGCCATGCCTTCGATGAGTTTCGCGCGTGCCTTCATGGAGGTCCTCCGGTCAAGACCTCTTCCCTAAAGCATGTGCGCGCAAAGGGGAATCCGGTTTTGCAGCCGTCAGAACCGGCCCCTCAGGCCACCGAACGATCCTTCGTGAGCGTCTTGGGCCCCAAAAACGCGTGCAGCGCCGTGGCGTCGATCGGCTTGGAGACGAGATACCCCTGAAACTGGCGGCAGTTGAGCGCCTGAAGCAGATCGCGCTGGTCACTGTCCTCCACGCCCTCCGCCGTCGTGGACATGCCGAGCGTATTGGCCAGCTGGATCACCGCGCGCACGATGGCGCTCGCCTCCGGATCACGCGTCAGATCGCCGATGAAGGAGCGGTCGATCTTGAGTTTGTCGAAGGGGAAGCGTCTCAGGTAGCTCAGCGAGGAGTAACCGGTGCCAAAATCATCCATCGAGATGCGCACGCCGAGCCCCTTGAGCCGGTGGAGCAGCTCAAGGGTGTGGGCCGTGTCGTTGATGAGCACCGACTCTGTGATCTCCAGCTCCAGCCGATCCGGACTCAGGCCCGATTTCTTGAGCGCGCGCTCCACGGCTTTCACCAGCCGCATGGAGCCGAACTGGGCCGGGGACACATTGACCGCCACTGAAATATCGGGAGACCAGCCGCAGGCCTCCTGACAGGCCTGCTCCAGCACCCATTCGCCGATATCGACAATCAGGCCGATTTCCTCGGCCAGCGGAATGAAACTGTCCGGCGGCACCAGCCCGCGCACAGGGTGACGCCAGCGCAGCAGAGCCTCGCAGGCATTGACCTTCTGCGTCGGAATATCCACCAGCGGCTGGTAGAACACCTCGAACTGCCGCTGAAGCAGGGCTTGGCGCAGATCCATTTCCAACTGCCGACGGGCCTGCATCTTCTCGTCCATGCCGGCCTCGAAGAAGCGGAACACGCCGCGCCCGTCAGACTTGGCGCGGTAGAGCGCGATATCCGCATTGCGCATCAGCGTCTCTGCGTCGTGCCCATCAACCGGCGCCACCGCAATGCCGATGGAGACGCCCACCTGCACCGAGTGCCCGTCTATCTCGTAAGAACCGATCAGCGACTCAACGATGGCCTTGGAAAGACGCTCTGCCGCAGCCGGTTGCTCGCCGCCCAGCTGAAGCACCGCGAATTCGTCACCCCCGAGGCGCGCCACCACATCGCCCTCGCGCACCTGCCGCTGGAGGCGCTGCGCCACGATCTTGAGCAACGCATCACCAATCGGGTGACCCAGCGTGTCGTTGACGCTCTTGAAGTGGTCGAGATCGAGGCACAAAAGCCCTATGGATTCATTCGGCCGCCGCTCAAGCTCTTCCGTGATCACCTCATTGAACACAGCGCGGTTGGCAAGGCCCGTCAGCGAATCGTGCCGGGCGAGGTAGCGGATTTTCTCGTCGGCGCGGCGCTGTTCGGAAATATCGCGCTCCACCTGCACCCAGCCCCCGCCGATCAGCGGCTGAAAGCTGATGGACACCGTGCGTCCATCCGCCAGCTCCACCATTCGCTCCGCCGGCGTGCCGGAGGCCATGAGATAGGGAATATCCTCGAGCGGCTGATCGAACGAGAGGATCTTGTGCCGCACGGCCTGAAGGTTTTCGCTGTAGGTGCGCGCCCGCAGGTCCCGCGCCCGCGACACCCGCCCGCCAAAACGCCGGTTGGCGACAATCAGCCGCTCATCGGCGTCATACATACCCAGACCATGGGCCATGTTTTCCAGCGCGGCATCGAGCTTGCGATGCTCCTGCGACAAGCGCTCGAGCACAGCATCGCGTGCGGCATTCACCTCTTCGACCTCCGCCATCATCAGCTGATTGGCGTGCTCCTGCCGACCGCGCTCGCGGTCGAACTCCGAGTAGGATTTGCTGACCAACTGAAGCAGCGCATCGATGTCCAGTTCGCCCTTTTCGGCGCTGGCCCGCGCAATCTGGTTTTTCAGCACGCGATGCATACGCTTATCCTTCGCTGAAGGTCGTGACCGTCATGGTCTGGTTGTGCAGCTCGCAGAAGCCGGAGCCGGCATGCGGCGAAATCTCGCCGTAGGAGTAGAATCCCGCACTTGCGACGTCCGCTCCGAGCGCCTCGCGCGCGGCGGAAATCTCGTCGACGGTGTTCTCGCCCATCACGAGGCGACGCCCGATGCAGGAGATGAGAATGGCCGCTGTTTCGCCCCGCGCCTGTTCCATGGCATGGGCCGCCGCTTCACCGGCAGCATCGCTCAGGCGGTCGAAATGCCCGCGCATCAGTTGCGCGTGCCAGCCCTGCGGCGTATCGCCCGCAAAGGTGAGGCTCTGGTTGGCATCATCCACCGCCAGCACCGTGCGGATCACCCTGTGCTCGGGGTTGTCCGGGTCGGTGAGCATCACGGGGTAGAGCAGGCCCGTGGCGGGAAGCCCATCGGCCTCCGGCCCAAGGTAGCTCTTGTAGAGCGCCAGCGCGGGCTTGTCGTCGAGGCTCAGCAGCACATTCCCGCGCGAGCCGGTCACCTTGCGGCGGGGCCCGAAGGCACTCCAGCCATCACGACAGCCATGCCCCACGCGGAACGCCTCACCGTAAAACCCGATGGCGACAATGCGGCCCGGCTCCACGCTTTCATCGAGCAGCACCAGCGTTTCCTGAAAACGGGCGCCATCACCCGCCAGCCCGCCGGTGATCGAAACCCCCTCACCCACGGCCCCGCGCAGCCCCGCCACCAGCCGCGAACCATTGACGCGTGTGCCATCCGAGAGCACGAAAATCGCCTTGAGATCCGCTCGGTTCAGATCAAGACCGAGCTTGGTGCCGAGGCGCTCGGATTCCTCCGGATCATCAATGAATTCCTGTGCAATCGCGAAGGCAGAGCGCTCGAAGCGCAGCGCCAGAACGCCGATTTCATCATCGCACACATCCCCCCGCACGATCTGCCCGCCGGTGGAACACCCCACGATGCGCGCCTCCGGATAGCGCCGATGCAAGGCGGCCACCCCTTCTGCATCCTGCAGGGCTTCACGGGTCCCAAAAGCAATCACCAGGCCGGCATTGAAGGCCGGTAGGCCCGCTTTGCCGCCCATGTTGTCGGCCCAGCCGCTGGAGGAACAATAGGTGAGGGCTTCGCTACGCATCCCGCTGAACTCCTGTAAGGAACATGGAACGCATTGTAACAACTTAAAGTTGTGCCTTTGTTACTCCTCCCTCGACATGTTGAGCGCACGATTTCACGGGCATGAAGCCAAAACAGGGGCTGAAAAACAAAAAAGGCGCCCTTTTGGGGCGCCTGATAGGTGTTTTGGCCGAAGGCCGGAGGCGATCAGGCCTCGTTGACCTTGCGGTCGGTGCGCTCGGCGATACGGGCCGACTTGCCGCGACGATCACGCAGGTAATAGAGCTTCGCACGGCGAACCTTGCCGCGGCGCACGAGCTTGATGGAATCGATGTTCGGCGAGTAGAGCGGGAACACGCGCTCGACACCTTCACCGTAGGAAATCTTGCGAACCGTGAAGCTCTCGTTGAGGCCGCCGCCGTTGCGGGCGATGCAGACGCCTTCGTAAGCCTGAACGCGCGAGCGCTCGCCTTCCTTCACCTTCACGTTGACGATCACGGTGTCGCCGGGGGCGAAGTCCGGGATCTTCTTGTCGCCGAGCACGCGCGCGGCTTCTTCTTTTTCGAGAGTCTGGATGATGTCCATGACAGTAAACCTTCTATCCGTTTCGCTTCTATGGCGGGCGTTTCGGGACGCTTGTTTTAAGTTGAAGCGGGGCCGATACACGAAAAGGGTCGGGCTGTCACCCCTCGGAGGGCGGGCCGCGCCGCTTTTTCTTTGCTTTGGGCGGGTTCGCCAGCAGATAGGCCTCGGCCAGCTCCGGGCGGCGTGTTTTGGTCAGCGCCAGCGCCTGCTCATGCCGCCAGGCCGCAATGGCCGCATGGTTGCCAGAGGTCAGCACCTCAGGGATACTTTGGCCCTCGAAATCACGCGGACGGGTGTAATGCGGATATTCGAGCAAGCCATTCTCATGGCTCTCCTCCACATCCGACCCCTCCCCGCCCATGACACCGGGCAGCAGGCGAATGACAGCGTCGAGCACCACCTGCGCGGCGACTTCCCCGCCTGAGAGCACGTAATCGCCGATGGAGAGTTCCTGAAGGCCGCGCGCGGCGATGACGCGCTCATCGACGCCCTCGAAACGCCCGCAGACGATGACCGCCCCGGGCCCTGCGGCAAGCTCACGCGCGAGTTTCTGGTCGAACACACGGCCGCGCGGGGACATGAGAAACCGCGGTCGCGGATCATCCGCCGGAACAGCCGCGTCGATCGCCTCGGCCAGCACATCGGCACGGATCACCATGCCGGGACCGCCGCCCGCAGGCGTATCATCCACCGCGCGATGCTTGCCGCGCCCGTGATCGCGGATGTCTTTGACCGCCAAGGACCACGCCCCGCGCGCCTTGGCGTCCCCCGCGAGCGAGAGCCCCAGCGTGCCGGGAAACATCTCCGGCTGAAGCGTCAGGACGAGGGCTTCAAAGCCGCTCATTCCCCGTCCTCGGCTTCACGCGCCTCGGGCGTTCCTTTGGCCGGGCGTGCCTCCGGCTTGGCGAGATGCTTCGGATCAATCACGATGCGGCGTGCGCCAAGATTCACCTCAGGCGTTGCCACCTTGGTGAAGGGCTGGAGCCACGTCTGCCCGCCCTGAACCGGCTTGATCTCCAGAAGATCCCCCGCCCCGAAATTCAGGATGGTGTGGAGGGTGCCGATCTTCTGGCCTTCAAAATCCACCACATCGAGACCGATCATATCCGCGTGGTAGAACTCGTCGTCCTCCTCGGCCTCGGGCAGCATGGCGCGGTCCACGAAAAGCTCGGTACCCGTCAGCGCCTTGATCTGGTCGCGGTCGCGGATACCCTCGAAGGAAACGACGAGCATGTCTTCCTTCAGGTGGCGGCCATCCTCGATTTCAAACGCGCGGCCATCGGCGGAAAACAGCGTGCCGTAATCGGCAATCGCCATGGGATCGCCAGTATAGCTTTTCACGCGGGCCTCCCCGCGCACACCATGGGGCGCGCCGATCACGCAGATGGTGAGGCGGCGCTCCTGCGGGGGAACGGCAGGGGCGGCTTTGGGCTTCTTCGGCTTGGCCATCATACCCTCAAGATGAAAGAGGCCGGGAAAACCCGGCCTCCTGATCCATTACTCGGCAGCGGCTTCGCCGGCCTTCTTCGCCTTGGCTTCAGCGCGCTCCTGAGCCTTCTTGCCCGGCTCGGCCTTGTTCGGGTTGTTGCGGGCTTCGCGCTTCAGGGCGCCGGCAGCGTCGAGGAAGCGGGCCACGCGATCGGTCGGCTGGGCACCCTTGGCGAGCCATTCCTTGGCCTTCTCGATATCGAGAACGACGCGGGTGCCCGAGTCCTTCGGCAGCATCGGCGAATAGGTGCCGAGCTTCTCGATGAAGCGGCCATCACGCGGGGCGCGGGCATCGGCCACGACGATGCGGTAAACCGGGCGCTTCTTGGCGCCGCCACGGGCGAGACGGATTTTCAGAGACATGGGTTACTCCTGAGGTTTTGGTTTTCAAGGTTGACGTTCTGGTCAGCTTAAACGCCGACTGCTATCAGAGTTTTGTTGCGTTCTTCACGAAGAATTTCGGACAAATAAAAATGTAAATTTGCGCATTCGGCGTTCAATTTGTCACAATTGCAATCCATTGCATGTTTAATAATCGACTCAGAAGAACCGATTATTTTGTTATAAAAAATCCTATTGGGAAAACTCGCAAGAATTGACGATATAAACTTACCTCTAGCCCTTATTATATTTTTCCGATATCTTTTTCGAATGTTATCATCCTCCACTTCCGAGAGGAGTTTGGCTTCAGATATAAAATGAGCAAAAGAAATCTGAATATTAGAAATATTCCACTCCAAATGCTTTGTGTTATGCATGGCTAAAATCAATGCAATGATCGATTTACGCTCCATCCTCAACATGAAAGCCACACTAAAAATGGCAAGAATTAGTGCTGCCGCAATCTGTGCGCCAAGGAAGTCGCTCACTTCTTCTTCCCCCCAAACGGGTTGAAGCCACCAAGACCCGGCAAGCCGCCCAAGCCCGGAAGACCGGGCTTGCCGAGGCCGGGAAGGCCAGCGGGCGGCAGCGCGGGTTTGCCGCCCTGCATCTTCTCGAGTTCTTTCTGCGCCTGTGCGATGGCATCGGGCGAGAGGCTCCCGTCCTTGCCCGGCGCAGGCATCTGCGAAAGATCCGGCATGCCGCCGCCAAGCCCGAACATGTTGGCAAGGCCCGCGAGCGGCCCGCGACCGCCCTTGCCGACCGCCTTCATCATGTCCGCCATGGTGCGGTGCATCTTCAGCAGCTTGTTGATCTCTTCCGCCGAGGTGCCCGAGCCCGCCGCGATACGCTTCTTGCGCGAATGCTTCAGGATATCGGGGTTGGCGCGCTCCGCCGGAGTCATCGAGTTGATGATGGCGACCTGACGGCCGATCATCTTGTCGCCGATGCCGGCATTGGCGATCTGGTCCTTGAACTTGGCAACGCCGGGCAGCATGCCCATCAGTCCGCCCATGCCGCCCAGCTTTTCCATCTGTTTGAGCTGCTCGCGCATGTCGGACAAGTCGAACTTGCCCTTCTTCATGCGCTCGGCCATGGCCAGCGCTTTTTCCTGATCGATGGTCTGCGCGGCTTTCTCGACGAGCGAGACGATGTCGCCCATGCCGAGGATGCGGTTGGCGATCCGCGCGGGATGGAAATCCTCCAGCGCGTCCATCTTTTCGCCCATGCCGATCAGCTTGATCGGCTTGCCGGTGACAGCGCGCATCGAGAGCGCGGCACCGCCACGGCCATCGCCGTCAACACGCGTAAGCACGATGCCGGTGATGCCCACGCGGCCATCAAAGGCGCGCGCGGTGTTCACCGCGTCCTGACCGGTCAGGCTGTCGGCGACGAGCAGCGTCTCATGCGGTTTCACCGCATCGCGCACGCGCACCACCTCTTCCATCAGCTCATTGTCGAGCGTGACGCGGCCGGCGGTATCGAAGATCACCACATCATAGCCACCGAGGCGCGCTTCATTCTGCGCGCGCTTGCCGATCTCGACGGCGTTCTGGCCTGCCACGATGGGCAGCACATCAATGCCGTTGTCACGGCCCAGCACCGCCAGCTGCTCCATCGCCGCCGGACGGCGGGTATCGAGCGAGGCGAGCAGCACCTTCTTCTTCTCGCGGCTGCTGAGGCGCAGCGCGATCTTAGCTGTGGTGGTGGTTTTACCCGAGCCCTGAAGGCCGACCATGAGAATGCCGACCGGCGGGGTCGCGTTCAGCGAAATCGGATCGGCATCCGAGCCCAGCGTCGCCACCAGCTCGTCATGGACGATCTTGACGACCATCTGACCGGGGGTGACGGACTTGAGAACGGTGGCGCCGACGGCACGCTCGCGCACGCGGTCGGTGAAGGATTTGACGACATCGAGCGCAACGTCCGCTTCCAACAGGGCGCGGCGCACCTCACGCATGGCCTCGCCAACATCCGCCTCGCTCAGCGCGCCACGGCGCGTGAGCTTGTCGAGAATGCCGGAAAGACGACCCGAAAGGCCTTCAAACATGGTCTCTTCCTTTGATCCTGAGGAATGGCTTTCAGCAAAAAGCCATTCCTCAGGATCGGTTCCCTCGCAACGGGCGAAAGCCCTGCTCGGCGTCGCGTTGCTTCTAGCCTCAAGCCTTTCGGCTTTCGGCCTTGCCAGCCACCCCCTTTCGGAAAGCAGCCAATATCCCAAACACTTTCGCGCCCGGGCAAAAGCTTGGGGCCTGCCCCAAGCGTCTTCCCAAACATTTTCGCGCCCGGGGGCGCATCGCGCTGCCGGACGTTGACCTCCGGGG
>JAIUNQ010000040.1 GCA_020161475.1 Pseudomonadota bacterium
AGCCCCGTTCCGTGATCTGACGCACCGCGTCGCGCTTGAACTCGTCGCTGAATCTGGCGTTGCCCATCATGGCCTCCTTGCCTCAAAATTAGGAAAGAAGGCGTCCAGAAATCTAGGGGCTATTCAAACTACTAGGCGGTGGCAGAGGAATATCTGGAACGCCAAGCACGCGAAGGCCGCGTCGAAACAACGCTGGCCAAGAATCGCTATCTTCTGGAGTTAGCCTATCCCGGCATTGGCAACCGCCCCATTGCCGAGATCAAGGCAGCGGAAATCGTCGCCATCCTGAAGCACCTCGAAAAGCGCGGCACGTTGGAAGCACCCAAGCGCGTGCGCGCCATCATCGGCACGGTGATCCGCTATGCGATTGCCACCTCGCGCGCCGAAGCTGACCCTACGCCCGCGCTCAAAAATGCGATCATTGCCCCCAAAGTGACGCATCGTGCCGCCATCACCGATGCCGTGGCCTTTGGCGGGCTTTTGAGGGCCATTGAAACCTTCGACGGGCAACCGACAACCAGAGCCGCCTTGCGCCTTCTGCCGCTTGTTTTCACGCGCCCCAGCGAGTTGCGGCTTGCCGAGTGGAAAGAGTTCGACCTCGACAATGCGATTTGGATCATCCCGGCCAATCGCACCAAGATGCGGCGCGAGCATTCCGTGCCGCTATCCCGCCAAGCGCTGGCCATCTTGCACGAGCTGCAAGCCCTGACCGGGCAGGGGCGTTTGCTGTTTCCCGGCCTTCGCGTTGTCACCCGCCCGATCAGCGAAAACACCATGAATGCCGCGCTGCGTCGCCTTGGCACACCAAGACCCCGATGCGGTGCGCCGCGCCTATAATCGCTCTGCATATTGGCAGGAGCGCGTGACGATGGCGCAATAGGGTGCGGTTCATGAGTGTCTCAGAGCGGTGCTCTCCATGAGGTCCGGGAGGGGCGCCATTACCTGTCACGTAACTGTCGCGCATCACTCCTAAGAAGCACGCATTTGCAGCCGCACAGGAGCAGCCGCGTGCTTGTCATTGAAAGCCTCTCCCGATACTTCGGTGCCAAGAAGGCGTTGGACGATGTTTCCCTCAGCGTCGCACCTGGCTCTTTTGTCGGGATCATCGGGCGCTCCGGCGCTGGCAAATCCACCTTGCTGCGCACGCTCAACAGGCTTCAGGAGCCGTCCTCGGGCCGCATTATCTGGCAGGGGCGCGAGGTCACTACGCTGTCCGGGCAGGATCTGCGCGCGTGGCGCTCGGAATGCGCCATGATCTTCCAGCAGTTCAACCTCGTCGGGCGGCTGGATGTCCTGACCAATGTGCTGATGGGCCGCCTGCACCACACCTCGCTCTCCCGCGCGCTGCTCAAGCTCTGGGCCAGCGAGGATCGTGCCATCGCGATGAGCGCGCTGGAGCAGTTCGACATCGCCCAGCTTGCCAGCCAACGCGCTGAAACGCTGTCCGGTGGCCAGCAGCAGCGCGTCGCCATCTGCCGCGCCTTGGTGCAGGAGCCGCAGATCGTGCTGGCGGATGAACCGATCGCCTCTCTCGATCCGCGCAACACCAAATTGGTGATGGACGCCCTGCTGCGCCTGAACAAGCATTTCGGCATCACCGTGATCTGCAATCTGCATGATCTCGATATCGCCCGCGACTACTGCGACCGCCTCGTCGGTATGTCTGCCGGTCGCATCGTTTTCGATGGCGCGCCCGATGCCCTGACGGAAAGCACGGCCCGCGAGCTTTACGGCCTCGAAGCCGACGAGGCGATGAGCGTGCTGCCGCAAAATGCCCCCGGCACCGTACCCGGTCTCGCCGCCGTCGCCTGATCCGTTTTCATCCCAACCGAAGGAAAAGCCCCATGGCTCTCACCCGTCGCCTCGTGCTCGGTGCCGCATTCGCGGCCAGCTTTGCTGCTCCTGCTCTCGCGCAGGACTGGAAGCAGAAGTTCCCGGAGATCGTCTTCGCGATCATCCCGCAGGAAAACGCCACCGGCACCACTGAACGTTACGCCCCCTTTATCGCCTACCTCTCCAAGGAGCTGGGCACCAAGGTGACGTTGCGCATTGCCTCGGACTACGCTGCTGTCATTGAAGGCCAGCGCTCCGGCAACATCCATATCGCCCAGTACGGCCCGGCGTCCTATGCCCGCGCGGTCATCACCGGCGCGAAGATCGAGCCCTTCGCGATCGAGACCAACCTCGATGGCACCCGCGGCTATCACTCGGTTCTCTGGGTGAAGAAGGACAGCGCCTTCCAGAAACTGGAAGACCTGAAGGGCAAGAACCTGTGCCTCGTCGATCCCAACTCGACCTCGGGCAACAACGTACCCCGCTTTGCAATGAACAAGCTCGGCATTGAGCCGGATAAGTTCTTCGCCAAGGTGACCTATGCCGGCAGCCATGAGAACGCCGTGCTGGGCGTGACGCAGGGCACCTGCGATGCCGCCTTCAACTGGTGGAACAACGAGGCCGAATCCAACCTTCACCGCATGGCGCGCAAGAACATGGTGAAGCTCGAAGACTACCGCATGATCTTCAAGTCGGACGAGATCGTGAACTCGCCGATGGCCTATCTCGTCGATCTGCCGGCCGAGATGAAGGCAAAGATCAAGGACGCCGTGCTGGGCGTCGCAGCCAAGGACAAGGCCGCCTTCGACAAGATCTATGAAGGCAAGCAGGGCCCACTCGTGGCGGTCGATCATCAGGCCTATCTGCCGGTGATGGATCTCGTGAAGTTCGTCGATACCCTGCGCAAGAAGAGCGGTACCTGACATCCCGCCCGAGGGAGAGGCGCCCACCGTCTCTCCCTCGTCATTCTGAGCCTTGTGGCCGAAGGGATCCCCCTCCTTGCGGCCCTTTTTTTGAGCGCGATTCATGCCCGCCCCCCTGCTGCGCCTGCCGGACACCGCCCTCGCCCCCTTGATGGGTCAGTATGATGCCGCCCTCGCCGCGCGGCGCCGCGCCACGCTGGGGGGGCTCGCGGTTTTTCTGCTGGTGCTGCTCGTGGCCGCCTTTGTTTCGGAGGTCCACCCGGAGCGTCTCTTCGGCAATGCCGGCAAGTTCTTCGACTACATCGGGCGCATCTTCTATCTCGATGACGGGCGCTTTGCGGCGCGCGACATGGGGGAATGGTTCTGGGGGCTCAAGCGCTGGCTTCTCAAAATCGGCGATACGGTGCTGATCGCCTATCTTGGCACCTTGATCGGCGCACTGGGCGCATTTGCGGCCTGCTTTGCAGCCAGTGCGAACCTTGCGACCTCCAAGGGCGCGCTGTTCCTGATGCGCCGTGTGCTGGAATTCTGCCGCACCGTACCGGAGCTGGTTTTTGCCCTCATCTTCGTGGTGGCTTTCGGCCTCGGCCCGGTGCCGGGCGTGCTGGCGATTGCCATCCACACCTTCGGCGCGCTCGGCAAGCTCTTCGCGGAAGTCGTGGAGAATATCGATCTGAAGCCGGTGGAAGGGGCCACCTCCTCGGGGGCCAGCCGCTGGCAGGCCATCCGCTATGCCGTGGTGCCGCAGGTACTGTCCAACTTCGCATCCTATGCCCTGCTGCGCTTCGAGATCAATGTGCGCGGCGCGGCCGTGATGGGGTTCGTCGGCGCGGGCGGGATCGGGCAGGATCTCATCGAGGCCGTGCGCAAGTTCTATTACTCCGATGTCTCGGCCATTCTGCTGCTCATCATCGGCACCGTGATGCTGATTGATCTGGGGGCAGAGCGCCTGCGTCATCGCCTTCTCAGCATGGAGGCGGCCCGATGAGCCCGAGCCCGGATTTCTTCACCGATCGTGCCGAAGTCGCCGCCCGTCACGGCGCGCTGGTCAATCCGCCGCTGATGCAGCGCCTGCCGGCCGTGCTGGTGGTGGCAATGGTGCTGGGACTGGCCGTGCTGGCCATGACGCGGCTGGAGTTCTCCTTCGCACGGTTGGGCAGCGGCCTTGTTCAGCTTGGTACCTTCCTGACCCTGATGGTACCGCCCTCCCCCGGCGGGATGGCCATCACCTTCTTCAAGGCGCTGGGCGAGACGGTGGCGATTGCCGTGCTTGGCACCACGCTGGCAGCGGTGCTGGCATTTCCGCTCGGCTTTCTCGCTGCGCGCGGGGTGATCGGCGGGGCGGTGCTGCGGTTTCTCACCCGGCGTTTCTCGGACAGCCTGCGTGGTGTCGATACGCTGATCTGGGCGCTCATCTGGATCAACGTGGTCGGCCTTGGCCCCTTCGCCGGGGTGCTGGCGCTGATCACCTCGGACCTTGGGCTGTTCACCAAAATGTTCTCGGAGGCGATTGAAACCGCCGACCGCAAACCCAGCGAGGGCGTGGTGGCAGCGGGGGGCTCGCGGGTACATGCCATCCGCTTCGGGCTGATCCCGCAGGTGCTCCCCGTCTTCATCAGCCAATGGCTTTACATGATCGAATCCAACACGCGCTCGGCCACCATCATCGGCATTGTGGGGGCGGGCGGCATTGGCCTGCATCTGGCCGAAATGATCCGGACCTACGAGTGGGACCGCGTCGCTTTCATCGTGCTGATCGTGCTCGCCACCGTTGCCCTCATCGACTTTCTCTCCACGAAAATCCGCCTCGCTGTCATCGGCGAGCGAGCCGCGGCCTAGTTGTCATTCCGCTGTCACGCAAACGACCTAACACGCTCACATGACTGATCTTTCTCACCTAACGGCACAGCGCCGCGAGGCGATGGCCCTATTGGCCGTTGCCCTTCGCCCTGAACTCGAAACACCGCTGGCGGAGCGCTGGGCAGACCTCGCCTTTCGCCCGCTGCGCGCGCCCGAAACCGGGCTGGTGATGCTGCGCGGACGGATTGGCGGGGATGGCGCCCCGTTCAACCTCGGCGAAGCGACCATGAGCCGTGCCGTGGTGGAGCTGGACAGCGGCGAGCGCGGCTTTGGGCAGGTGTTGGGGCGCGATGCGCGCATGGCGCAATTCGGTGCGCTGCTCGATGCCCTGTTCCAGCGTGAACCCGAGAGCGTGGAGCGCCATGTGCTCGCCCCGATCCGGGCGCGGGTGGCGCGGCAGGCCTCGCAGACCCAGGCCGAAACCGCCGCAACGCGCGTCGATTTCTTCACCCTCGTGCGCGGAGAGGACTGAGATGACTGCCGCTCTCGCCGCCGGCTTTGCCCGGCCCGTCTTTGATTCCCAAGCGGCTTTTCGCGCGGCCATGGATGCGCTGTCACGCCCCGGCGCCGTCACAGCGCTGATCACCGACCTGACACCACCCTCCCCCCTGACGCCGGCCGCCGCCGCCATCGCGCTGGCGCTTCTGGATTTCGAAGTCAGCTTCCATCTCGCGCCGAGCCTTGCCGGCGGGGATGTCGGTGCCTTCCTCCGGTTCCACACCGGGGCCCGCGAGGTGGATGCCCCGCAGGAGGCTGATTTCGTCCTGCTCGATCTCGCCGCTGATGCGCTCGATCTGACGTCGTTCAAGCTGGGCGAAGCCGCCTATCCGGACCGTTCCGCCACCGTGCTGGCGCTGGTGGAAACCGTATCGCGCAGCGATGGTCCGGCGCTTGTCGGCCCCGGCATCAAAGGTCGCGCAACCCTCGGCGTTTCTCCCTTGCCGGCGGATTTTGCCGCGCAATGGCAGCTGAATGCCGCCCGCTATCCGCTGGGGGTGGACCTGCTGTTTGCGGCCCCGGCCCATGTGCTGGGGTTGCCGCGCTCGGCGCGCATCGTCGAGGAGGCACGCTGATGTATGTGGCCGTCAAAGGGGGCGAACGCGCCATCGAGAACGCCCATCGGCTGCTGGCCGACAAGCGCCGTGGTCCGCGCGATGTGCCGGAACTCACCCCCGCACAGATCGATGAACAACTCTCGCTGGCGGTGGACCGCGTGATGAGCGAAGGCTCGCTCTACGATCGCGCGCTGGCGGCGCTGGCCATCAAGCAGGCGCGCGGCGATCTGATCGAGGCGATCTTTCTTGTGCGCGCCTATCGCACCACCCTTCCGCGCTTTGGCTATTCCCACCCGCTGGATACCGGCGCGATGCAGGTGCGGCGGCGCATTTCCGCCACCTACAAGGATCTGCCCGGCGGGCAGGTGCTGGGGCCGACCTTCGATTACACGCATCGCCTGATCGACTTCTCGTTGATGGAACAGGACGCGGTGCCCGCCCCGGCCACCGCCCCCCATGCGGCCCAAACCGCCATGCCGCGGGTGGCCGATATCATCGGCTCGGGCGATATGATCGAGGCCAGCCCGCCCGATGAGGGCGCGCCGGTGTCGGACCTGACGCGTGATCCGCTCGCCTTCCCCGCCCCGCGCGATCTGTGCCTGCAGAATCTGGCGCGCGGTGATGAGGGCTTCCTGCTCGCGCTCGGCTATTCCACCCAGCGCGGCTATGGCCGCAACCACCCCTTCGTCGGCGAGATCCGCCTCGGGGAAGTACAGGTTGAGGTCGAGGTGGAGGGCTTGCCCTTTGCCGCCCCGCTTGGCGCTGTAACGCTCACCGAGTGCCAGATGGTCAACCAGTTCGTCGGCTCCAAGACCGAGGCGCCGAAGTTCACGCGCGGCTATGGCCTCTCCTTCGGGCAGTGCGAACGCCGCGCCATGTCGATGGCGCTTGTGGACCGCGCGCTGCGCGCAGGCGAATTCGAGGAAGAGCGCAAGGGCCCCGCGCAGGACGAGGAATTCGTACTCTCGCATTCGGACAACGTGCAGGCCACAGGCTTCGTCGAGCATCTCAAACTGCCGCATTACGTGGATTTTCAGGCGGAACTGGCGCTGCTGCGCGAGATGCGCGGCGAAAATCATGCTTCGCATCCGGAGGCCGCCGAATGAGCGCCTATAACTTCGCCTACCTTGATGAGCAGACCAAGCGGATGATCCGCCGCGCGATCCTGAAGGCCATCGCCGTGCCGGGCTATCAGGTGCCCTTCGCCAGCCGCGAGATGCCGATGCCCTATGGCTGGGGCACCGGCGGCGTGCAGGTGACAGCCTCGATCCTTGGCCCCGATGATGTGCTCAAGGTGATCGATCAGGGAGCGGACGATACCACCAATGCGGTGTCGATCCGCGCTTTCTTCGCCAAGACTGCGGGCGTGAAGACCACGACGGCCACGACGGAGGCTACCGTCATCCAGACGCGTCACCGTTTCCCGGAAACGAACCTCGGCGCGCATCAGGTGCTGGTCTATCAGGTGCCGATCCCCGAACCCTTGCGCTTCCTCGAGCCGCGCGAAACCGAGACGCGCACGCTCCATGCGCTGGCCGAATATGGCCTTATGCATGTGAAGCTCTATGAGGATATCGCGCGGCACGGGCATATCGCCACGACCTACGCCTATCCTGTATCGGTGAACGGGCGCTACGTGATGGACCCCTCGCCGATCCCCAAATACGACAACCCGAGGCTCGATGATTGCGAGGCGCTCCAGCTCTTCGGGGCGGGGCGCGAGAAACGCATCTACGCCATTCCGCCGCACACCAAGGTCGTGAGCCTCGATTTCGAGGATCACCCCTTCGAGCCCACCAAGTTCGAGCACCCCTGCGCGCTGTGCGGCTCGACGATGAGCTATCTCGACGAGGTGGTGACCGATGATGCGGGCGGACGCATGTTCGTCTGTTCGGACACCGATTACTGCGAAACGCGCCAGCGCGAGGGACACATCGGGCACCTCAATGCCGCCGCGCCCCAGACTTGCCCGGAGGCCGCCGAATGAACACGCCCACCACGCCGCTGCTCAAAGCCTCGGGGCTTTGCAAATTCTACGGCAACCGCGCGGCCTGCCGTGACATCTCGTTCGAGCTGGAGCCGGGCGAGGTTCTCGCCATTGTCGGGGAATCCGGTTCGGGCAAATCGACGCTGCTCAACCTCCTCTCCGGGCGGCTTGCGCCGGATTCGGGGCGGGTGGACTATGCGCTTGCACCGGGACAGATGCGGGACCTTGCGACCATGAGCGAGGCAGAGCGCCGCCTGCTCGCCCGCACCGATTGGGGCTTTGTGCATCAGGATGCGCGCGAGGGCCTGCGCATGAATGTCTCGGCCGGGGGCAACATCGGCGAGCGCCTCATGGGCATCGGCAACCGTCATTTTGGCAATATCCGGGAAACCGCGCAGGTCTGGCTTTCGCGCGTCGAGATCGACCCGGCCCGTGTCGATGAGCGCCCCACCGCTTTTTCGGGCGGCATGCGCCAGCGGCTGCAAATCGCCCGTAACCTCGTCACCAATCCGCGCCTCGTCTTCATGGATGAGCCGACGGGTGGGCTCGATGTTTCGGTGCAGGCGCGCCTGCTCGACATGATCCGCGCGCTGGTGGCCGAAATGGGCCTCGCGGTGGTGCTGGTGACGCATGACCTTGCGGTCGCGCGGCTGCTTTCCCAGCGCATTCTGGTGATGAAACAGGGCGAGGTGATCGAGAGCGGGCTGACGGACCGCGTGCTCGATGATCCGCAGGCGCCCTACACGCAGCTTCTCGTTTCCTCGGTGCTGGCGGCATGACACACGAAACCCTTCTGATCGTCGCGGGGCTGGAAAAGCACTTCACCCTGCATCTGCATGGCGCCAAGCGCCTGCCGGTGGTCGAGAATGTCGGCTTCACGCTGCACGCGGGCGAGTGCGTCGTGCTGGGCGGCCCCTCGGGCGCCGGCAAATCCTCCATCCTCAAGATGGTCTATGGCAATTACCTCACCAATGGTGGCTCGGTGCTGATCCGCCATAAGGGGGAGATGATCGAGCTGACGGACGCCAGCCCGCGCGCGGTGCTGGAGGTTCGGCGCGAAACGCTGGGCTATGTCAGCCAGTTTCTGCGGGTCATCCCGCGTGTGTCGGCGCTCGATATCGTGGCGGAGCCTGCGCGCTCGGCCGGGCTGACGATGGAGGCTGCCCGCGCGCGTGCCGCCAGCCTGCTCGCGCGTCTCAACCTGCCGGAGCGGCTCTGGGGGCTGCCGCCCGCGACCTTCTCGGGCGGCGAGCAGCAGCGCGTGAACATTGCGCGCGGCTTTGCCGGTGAACATGCCGTGATGATCCTCGACGAGCCAACAGCCTCGCTCGATGCGACCAACCGCGCGGCTGTGGTGAAGCTGATCGAAGAGAAAAAGGCGCAGGGCTGCGGCTTTCTCGGCATTTTCCACGATGAGGATGTGCGCTCGCTGGTGGCGGACCGCATCGTCGATGTCACCGGGTTCAAGCCCAGCGTTCAAGGAGAGGCCGCATGAACGCCCAAGCGAGCACACCGCGTAAAGCCAAGCTCTCCGAGACCCCCGTGGTCCATGAGTCCAGCGAGCTGCATGCCAGCCGCCTCGGCCATTACACCGAGGTGGCGGAGCGCTGCCACATCAATGAAGCCACCATCGGCGACTATTCCTACATCATGCGCGATGGCCAGATCTGGGCCGCGAGCATCGGGAAGTTCGCCAATATCGCCTCCTCCGTGCGCATCAACGCGCCGAACCATCCGACATGGCGCGCGAGCCTCCATCACTTCACCTATCGCGCCGGGGATTACTGGCCGGAGGAGCAGAACGAGGCAGGCTTTTTCGAATGGCGCCGGGAAAACCACGTCAGCATCGGCCATGACGTCTGGATCGGCCATGGGGCGACGATCCTGCCGGGTGTAACCATCGGCAATGGTGCTGCCATCGGCGCGGGCGCTGTCGTGGCGAAAAATGTTGCGCCCTACACCATTGTCGGCGGGGTTCCGGCCAAACTGATCAAATACCGTTTTTCGTCGGAAATTGGTGCCCGACTGGACAAGCTGGCGTGGTGGGATTGGTCCCACGAGGCGCTGCGCGCGGCGCTGCCGGATTTCCGCACCCTGCCGATTGAAGATTTTCTCGCCAAATACGAGCACAAGCATGCCTGAGCTTCACATCATCGAAAACGCCCGCATCGTCACGGCGGAGGCGGATTTCAACGGCTATCTCGTCAGCGAGGGTGGCCGCATCATCGAGATCGGCGAAGGCAAGGCGCCCGAGCGTGGCCACGATTTTGGCGGCGATTACGCCCTGCCCGGCCTTGTGGAACTGCACACCGATCACCTCGAGGTGCATTTCATGCCGCGCCCCAAGGTGGAATGGCCCGCCCTGCCCGCCGTGCTGGCGCATGATGCGCAGGTGATCGGCTCCGGCATCACCACGGTGTTCGATGCGCTGCGCGTGGGCAATGATTTCGACGAGGAGAAATTCGGCGCGCGGATGAAAA
The DNA here is from genome assembly GCA_020161475.1 of Pseudomonadota bacterium. GTDB lineage: Bacteria > Pseudomonadota > Alphaproteobacteria > Rhizobiales > Beijerinckiaceae > Rhabdaerophilum. The sequence continues at coordinate 10,139 of JAIUNQ010000040.1, forward strand.
AGCTCGCCAATGCCGTGGCGGAAGCCAAGCAGGCCGGCCTGACCCGCGCCGAGCACTTCCTGCACCTGCGTTGCGAAATCGCCTGCGCCGATGTGGTGGAAGAAATGGAGCCGTTCCTGACGGATGAGAACCTCAAGCTCGTCTCGGTGATGGACCATACCCCCGGCCAGCGCCAGTTCACGGATGTTTCCAAGTGGAAGACCTATTACGGCGGCAAAAAGCACGCCTCCGATGCGGTGCTTGATGCCACCATCGAGAAGCGCCAGGCCGTGTGGGAGAAGTACGGCACGGTCAATCGTCTGGAGGTCGTGCGCCTGTGCCAGCAGCACGACATCGCCATCGCCAGCCATGATGATGCCACCATCGGCCATGTGGAAGAGGCCGTGCGCGACAAGATGCATATCGCCGAATTCCCGACCACGGTGGAGGCGGCGCAGGCCAGCCACGCGGCGGGGCTGAAGGTGCTGATGGGGGCCCCCAATGTCGTGCGCGGCGGCTCCCACTCCGGCAATGTCTCGGCGCGCGCGCTGGCGGAAGAAGGCGTGCTCGATGTGCTCTCCTCCGATTATGTGCCGCAAAGCCTGCTGATGGGCGCTTTCGCCCTGCGCGATGTGCCGGCGGTCGGCGGTCTTGCCGGCGCGATCCGGCTGGTGAGCAAGAACCCGGCGGAAGCGGCGGGCCTGACGGATCGCGGGGCGATCGAGGCGGGCCGGCGTGCGGACATCATCCGCGTCACGCTGGTGGATGATCAGCCCGTGGTGCGCGCGGCCTGGCGCGAGGGAAAGCGGGTGGCATGAAGACGACCGGCATGAGCGGCACGCTGATCGCCATCTGCGGTCCTTCAGGCGCGGGCAAGGATACGGTGTTGCGGTTGGCAAAAGCCGCCCTTGACGGCCATCCGGGTGTCCATTTTACCCGCCGCGTCATTACCCGCGCGGCAGGAAGCAACGAGGACAACGAGGGCATCAGCCCGGAGGATTTTGCGTTACGGGCTCGAGAAGGACAGTTTCTCCTGCACTGGCAGGCCCATGGGTTGAGTTACGGTCTGCCGGTAAGCCTGCTCGACCAGATGCGCGCTGGCACCTGCGGCATCGCCAATGTTTCGCGTGGTGTGCTGGGTGAGATCCGCCGGTTGGGCGTCGCGCATCGGATTGTCGAGATCACCGCATCCCCCGAGGTTTTGGCCGAGCGACTGGCCGGGCGTGGACGCGAAGCGGGACCGGATCAGGCTGCGCGGCTTGAGCGCAATACGCGCTATGCCGGGCAGACCCGTGCGGATCACATCATCATCAATAACGGAGCCCCCGAACAGGCTGCCGCCGAGTTTGTGGCCATCATCCGCGCGGCGCTTGCGCGAGAACCTGAAAAGACGGCATGAGGCGCACCATGCGCTACGCTCTTTATCTGCTGCCCACCCCGGAAACTGCCCTGTGGAAGGCGGCCTCGGCACTGCTTGGATATGACTCCGTTGCCGGTCGGGAGGTTGCAACGCCGACCTTGGTCGGCATTGACCGCGAGGCCTTGCGGGACGCGACGGAAGATCCACGTCGCTACGGCTTCCACATGACGCTCAAGGCTCCTTTTCGCCTCGCGGAGGGGCAGACCGAGGCGGCCCTCTCCTCAGCGCTGGCCGGGTTCTGCGCCGGGCAGATCGGCTTCGAACTTCCCACCCTGACCGTTGAAGCGCGGCGCGGCACGGATGGCGAAGGATTTGTGTGCCTTGCCCCCGAAGCACCTTGCCCGGCGCTGTTCCTGATGGAGCAGGCGGTTGTTCGTGTTTTCGAGCCATTCCGCGCAGCGCTTGACGCGCGGGAGATTGCTCGACGGCGCCCCGAACGCCTGACCCCGCGCCAACGTGAACTACTGGATATCTACGGCTATCCCTTTGTCCTCGACGAGTTCCGTCCTCACTTCTCGCTAACGGGGCATGTGCTTGAACCGGAACACTGGCGCGCGCATCTTGAAGCCTGGCTGGGAAGGGAAGTGCCGGAGCGCCATGTGACTATCACAGGCATTGGCCTCTTCAGACAATGCACTCCGTCAGATCGCTTCCAGTGCATCAGCTTCGAGCCCTTCGAGGCTCTGACGTATCCGGTCGAACCTCCGTGCACTTGAAATGCGCCACTGAATAACCCCGAGTTTTTTGAGCGCTCGTTATAAATATCCAGCTTCAGGCATTCTACTCGCGCCAGCGAACGAGCGCTTTGGGGGCGCAGAGCCGCCATTCGTCCAAGCGCGTTTGTGCGCATTCGTCGCCAGCTGGCGAAAATGTTGGTCTTTTGGAAACCGAATTATTTTTAACGTAGCAATATCAGAGCAATAGAAGCCTATTACGGCTACCGCCTGCTCCTTGCGTAGCGGACCGAATGCTGCGGCTCCGACCATCGCAAGAGCTGCGCGCCGCAAAACCGCGTGGGCGAACCACCCTTGATGGCGGCGGAGCGAGCGGGTAACAAAGCCCATGGGTTTGAAACAGCCACCCCTCTGGCGGCAGGCGGCGAGAGGTTTTCTCGTTCCGCTGTTCGTCTGGATGCTCGCGGCGCAAAGCGTCGCGTTGCCGCTGGTACGTGCCCAGACCGTTCAAGCCCTTGGTACTGATACAGCCATCCACGTACTGTGCTCCGCGAGCCTCCCCCTGCCGGGCGATGGCGAACGTGATGGCGGACCGCGCCAGGTGCACGACTTCAGCTGCTGCACGCTCGCTTGTGCATCGCCGCTGGCCCAGCCGGCTCCCGTGGCCGGTGCTCCTGTGGTGTTCCTGCCTGCCCCCGCGATACGTCCCGCTGCCTACTTCGTCCTGCAACAGGGGCGTGCGCCCCCCGTTCCGGCAACACGCCCGCTACAGCCCCGCGCACCTCCTGCCATCGCCTGACCACAAGGCCGCCCCAGCGGCCTGCCTGCAAGAACCGCGTGCGTCGAATGACACGCGGCCCTTTCCTGTCAGTCGAGGTTTGTCATGTTTTCCCGTTTCCGGCGGTCCCTTGCGGCCGCTTCTTCGCTTGCGGCGCTGATCGTCGCGGTCCCTGCGCTGGCGCAGAATGCTGCCCCCCTGCCCGAACTCAAGGTGGAGGCGCGTCGCGCGGCACCTGCTCCCAGAACGCGCACAATCGCTGCACCGCGCCGCCCGACGACGGCCCGGGCCATCCGCCCGGCGGCGCCGGTGCAACGCCCCGTGGCAAGCGCACCCACAACACCGGCCCCCTCGGCCTTGACCACGCCGAACCTGCAGGCGGCACAGGTGCAGGCGGCCCGCATTCCCGGTGCGGTCAGTGTCGTTGCGGACACGACCTTCAAAGAGCGCCAGGCCAACACGATCAAAGACGTGCTGGATTACGTGCCGGGCGTTTTCGCCCAGCCGAAATGGGGAGACGACACCCGCCTCTCCATTCGCGGATCGGGCCTTTCCCGCAACTTCCATCTGCGTGGCATCCAGCTGTATCTCGATGGCATTCCGATCAACACCGCCGATGGCTACGGCGACTTCCACGAAATCGACCCCTCGGCCTATCGCCTTGTGCAGGTCTTCAAGGGCGGCAATGCGCTGGCTCTGGGCTCGAACACCTATGGCGGCGCGATCAATTTCGTGACCCCCTCGGGCTATGATGCTCCGCGCGCACAAGCCTCGCTGGCGGCGGGCAGCTTCGGCTTCCACCGCGAGCAGGCGTCCTCGGGCGGCGTGCATGGCCCGTGGGATTATTTCATCACCGTCTCGAACCAGCAGATCGACGGCTACCGCGAGCATTCGCAGGGCCGTGCGCTGCGCGGCAGCGCCAACATCGGCTACAGGTTCTCTGACAATGCCGAGACGCACTTCTACATCAACGGCAACCACGTGCGGCAGCGCATTCCGGGCGAGGTGAACGAGTTCGATGCCATCACCAAGCCGCGGACGGCGCGCCTCGCCAACGTAACGAACGACCAGCAGCGCAACATCGACACCTTCCGCATCGGCAACAAGACCACGCTCAAGTTCGACGCCACGACGGTGGAATTCGGCGCCTTCTACCTCAACCGCCACCTGATGCACCCGATCTTCCAGTGGCTGGATTACACCTACAACGACTACGGCGCCTTCGCGAAGCTCACCGATGATCGCAAGATCGGCGCGTATCGCAACCGTTTCACCGCCGGCGTCACGCTGCACAACGGCACCACGCAGGCGAAACAATATGCCAACCTGACCGGCGCCGCGAAGGGCGCTCTGCTTTCCCTCTCGCGCCAGACCTCGAAGAACACCAGCCTATTCGCGGAAAACGCGTTCTATCTGCGGCCCGACCTGTCACTGGTGCTGGGAATGCAGTCCCTGCTCGCCAGCCGCGAGCAGCGCGGCAGTCTGGCCACCCCGACCTTCTCGAAGGACTTCGTGACCTTCAACCCGAAGGTCGGCCTTGTGTATGACCTGAAGCCGAACTGGCAGCTCTTCGCCAACGTTTCGCGCGCGACCGAAGCACCGAGCTTCTCGGAAACGCTTGCCGGTTCGCTCATCGGCATCCGGCCTCAAAAGTCCCTGAGCGTCGAGATCGGCACGCGGGGTCGTGAGGAAAACGTCCAATGGGATATCGCAGCCTATCGCGCCAACCTGAGGGATGAGTTCCAGTGCATCGGTGCCGTCGGCTCCTGCACGCCCACCAATGTGCCCAAAACCATCCATCAGGGCATCGAAGCGGGCTTCGGCGCGGCGATCTGGAAGGGGATCGTTGCGGCGGAAGACAAGCTCTGGCTGAACGCGGCCTATACGCTCAATGACTTCCGCTTCGATGGCAACCCCACCTATGGCAACAACGTACTGCCGGGCGTGCCGCGCCATGTTCTGAAAGCCGAACTCGTCTATCGCCACACGTCAGGGTTCTACGTCGGCCCGAATGTGGAATGGGCGCCGGAGTCCTTCTATCAGGACAACGCCAACACCAAGCGCGGCAACCCCTATGCCCTGCTGGGCCTGCGCGCGGGCTACGAGTCCGGCAAGATGTGGTCGGCCTTCATCGAGGGCAAGAACCTCACCGACAAGCGCTATGTCTCCTCGGCCAGCATCTCCACCACCTACAACCCGGCAGGCGCTGCGGGGCAGGTGTTCAACCCCGGCAACGGCCTCTCGGTCGTCGGCGGCATCAACATGAAGTGGTAAGCGTCATGCAAGCCCTCACCGCGATGCGCCAACCCGAGGAGATCACGAGCCTGAACGCTGACGTTCAGGTCTCGGCCTCGACGACGGCCCGCATGGCGGTGGGGGCGGATACCCCCGCACGCCCGCGCGCTCCAGCCCTGCTCCTGTCGCTCCTGCTCCACCTTGCCCCCCTTGCGGTTGTTGCCCTGCCTTTCGCGGCCCGCGAGCCGCTTGCGGCGGGCGAGGAGGTGATGGAGATCGAGATGGTGATTGCAGAAGCCGCCAGCCCCGCTGCTCCCCTGTCTGACGCCCCGACAGAGGCAACAGCGGAGGCGCCCTCCCCGGAGGTCGCCCAAATGGCACAAGCCAGGCAAGATGAGCGCCCTCAGCCGGAGGACACCGAAGGCGAAGCCATCGCTCAGGCGCAAAAGCCCGAGGCGGCCAAGGCCGAAACCAGCGCGATCGCCTTGGCCAGCGCCGCCCCGCCGCCGGCCGCCGAGGTCCAGCATGCGGCCGCCTCACAGGCTTATCATGCGCGCCTTGCCAAGCATCTGGCCCGCTTCAAGCGCTTTCCTGCCGGGGTAAAACGCCACGAGGCGGCAGGTCAGGTGGTGGTGCGGTTCACGATAGACCGTGAGGGCCGGGTTCTCTCCGCGCATATCGTGCAACCCTCCGGCATCATCGCCTTCGATGAGGAAGCCCAGAGCATGATCCGGCGGGCAGAACCCTATCCCGCCCCGCCCGCCACCGGCGCTGCAAGCTTCACCTTCACCCTTCCGGTGAGCTATCGGCTGCGCGATTGACGCTTCGGATCGGCAAACCGCCCTCTGGCCCTTCTGCTTATTTTTCGACGAAGGCGCGTTCAACAACAAAGGAAGCGGGGCGGCCCGAGGCCCCCTCCTCGAACTTCCACTTCTCGAGAAGTCCCTTGATCGAGGCGATCATTTCCGGCGAGCCGCACAGCATCACGC
>JAIUNQ010000041.1 GCA_020161475.1 Pseudomonadota bacterium
AGCGGATGCCGAAATCGAGCAGGGCCCAAGGCGCATGCTCACGCGAGGAGCCGCAGCCGAAGTTGTCGCCCGCGATCAGGATCTCGGATTTGCGGTACGCCGGCTTGTTGAGCACGAACTCGGGGTTTTCCGAGCCATCCTCGTTGTAGCGCATTTCCGAAAACAGCGCGGTGCCAAGGCCCGTGCGCTTGATGGTCTTCAGGTACTGCTTGGGGATGATCATGTCGGTGTCGACATTGACCACTTTCAGCGGCGCGGGGGTCGAGGTAAGCTTGGTGAAGGGCTGCATGTGAAAACTCCTTGGGGCGCTTTTTAACGCAAGCGTTGCGCGGCGCAAGCGCCGGAAACAGGGTTGGTCTGGGTGTTAACCCGCCTCGGCCTCGATCTTTTCCATGTCGGCATCCGAGAGGCCAAAATGGTGGCCCACCTCATGAACGAGAACATGGGTGACAACAGCGCCCAGCGTTTCCTCGTGCTCGGCCCAATAGTCGAGGATCGGGCGGCGATAGAGCCAGATGATGTTGGGCTGCGTGCCGGTCTCTGCCACAGCGGGGCTTTCCGGCAGGCCGAGGCCGGTGAAAAGACCCAGCAGATCGAAGGGGCTTTCCAGCTCCATGGCTTCCACCACGTCCTCATCGGGGAAATCCTCGATGCGGATGATGAGATTGCCGGTCAGCTTGCGGAAATGCTCGGGCAGGCTGGCGAAGGCCGCATCTGCGAGCTGTTCGAAATCCTCGAGCGTCGGGGCGGTCATGGGCGCCCAGTTCGAGGCGGGAAAACGCGCCGTTGCGCTCATACTCGTCACCACCACTTCAACTGATGGCCGAAATACCACGCCAAGGCCAGAAGCGCGAGGGCGGATAACGCCCGCCCGATGCGTTTGCCCCAGCGCTCGGCCTCGTCCTGCGGGCCGTCATCGGCCGCAAGGTGCTTGGCGGCACGCGCCAGATGCGACGAAAAGACGCCGCCAGGTTCGTTATCCGGCGGCGTCTTCATGTCAGCCCAGCGTGCGCACGTCGACGAAGCGGCCCGCGAGCGCGGCGGCGGCGGCCATCTTCGGCGAGACGAGGTGCGTGCGGCCCTTGAAGCCCTGACGGCCTTCAAAGTTGCGGTTGCTGGTCGAGGCGCAACGCTGGCCGGGTTTGAGCTGATCCGGGTTCATGCCGAGGCACATGGAGCAGCCCGGTTCGCGCCAGAGGGCACCCGCTTCGATGAAGATCTTGTCGAGGCCTTCGGCTTCCGCCTGTTCCTTCACGAGGCCCGAGCCCGGCACCACCATCATGTATTCGAGGCGGTTCGAGATCTTCTTGCCCTTGAGGATATCGGCGGCGGCGCGCAGATCCTCAATGCGGCCGTTGGTGCAGGAGCCAATCCAGACCACATCGAGTTCAATGTCGGTCATCTTGGTGCCGGCGGTCAGGCCCATATAGGCCAGCGCGCGGATCTTGGATTCGCGCTTCACATCATCTTCGATCAGGGTGGGATCGGGTACGACGCCTTCGATGGAGACAACGTCTTCCGGCGAGGTGCCCCAGGAGACGATCGGGGGCAGGTTGTCGGCGTCGAGCGTGATGATCTCGTCGAAATGAGCGCCCGGATCGGACTTCAGCGTGCGCCAAAAGGCGACAGCGCTGTCCCAATGGGCACCTGTGGGGGCCTTGGGGCGACCCTTGAGGTATTCGAAGGTCTTCTCATCCGGCGCGACGAGACCGGCGCGCGCGCCGCCCTCGATCGACATGTTGCACAGCGTCATGCGGCCTTCCATCGAGAGCGCCTCGACGGCGGAGCCCGCATACTCAATGACCGAGCCGGTGCCGCCGGCGGTGCCGATCTTGCCGATGACAGCGAGGGCGATGTCCTTGCCGGTGACGCCATTCTGCAAGGTGCCATTCACCTGCACCAGCATGTTCTTGGCCTTCTTCTGGATCAGCGTCTGGGTGGCGAGCACATGCTCTACCTCGGAGGTGCCGATGCCATGGGCAAGCGCGCCGAAAGCGCCGTGGGTGGAAGTGTGGCTGTCACCGCAGACGATGGTGGTGCCGGGCAGGGTGAAGCCCTGCTCCGGGCCGATGACGTGCACGACGCCCTGGCGCTTGTCGCGCTCGGAGTAATACTCCACGCCGAAATCAGCCGCGTTCTTGGCCAGGGTTTCGACCTGAATGCGGCTTTCTTCCTCCTGAATGCCCTTCGAACGATCGGAGGTCGGCACGTTGTGATCGACCACGGCGAGGGTCTTTTCCGGCGCGCGGACCTTGCGGTTCGTCATGCGCAGCCCCTCGAAGGCCTGCGGCGAGGTCACTTCGTGCACGAGGTGGCGATCAATATAGAGGAGGCAGGTGCCGTCAGCCTGACGATCAACCACGTGATCGTCGAAAATCTTGTCGTAAAGGGTCTTCGGCGCGCTCATCTTGCATCTCCTGAGGGGCGCTGCCCACAGCGGCCCCACCTGTCACGGGCTCATCAAGCCCTTTGGAAGGGGGCATTTAAGCGAGATGCGCGCGCCTTTCCAGTCTCTTTTTGAGTGTGGCGCGCAGGCTGGCTCTGATGGGGGTGAATAGGTTGAGGTGGGCGTCTGCTTGCGCCTGCTTTTTGTCTCGTGCTGCTCGCTCCGGACTTCGCTCGTCCGCTCGCAGCATGGCGGCTTTGCAACAGGGGGCGGAAATCGCGCCTGATCCCGCTATCGGGCGCATTCGACCGGGTGTATAAGCCGCCCGCCTCAACGGACCTTTTTCGCATTGCGGAAAGGCCGGGGGATGAGGCAGCATGGCCCGCGTGCGGGACCGGATGGAGACAGGCATGAGCCAGACGGCGAGCCCCGAAGCGTCTTCCGAGTTTCAAGAGCATCATCACAGCGAGCCCAAGGGCTTCAAGCGCAACTTCGCCATGGCGGTGGGGTCTGTGGGCGTGGTGTATGGCGATATCGGCACGTCGCCGCTCTATGCGCTCAAGGAATCGCTCCACCATGCCACCCATGGCAACCTGACGCGCGGTGATGTCATCGGCATCGTCTCGTTGCTGCTCTGGGCCATCATCGTCGTGGTGACGATCAAGTACGTGTTCTTCATCATGCGCGCGGACAACAAGGGCGAGGGCGGCACGCTCTCGCTCATGGCGCTGGCGCAGAAGGCCTTCGGAAAGCGCTCGCTGTCAGTTTTTCTGCTCGGGGTACTGGGTGCGGCGCTGTTTTATGGCGATTCCATCATCACGCCGGCGATTTCCGTGCTCTCGGCCGTGGAAGGGCTCAAGCTCGTCACGCCCGTTTTCAAGGACCAGTGGAACGTCATCCTGCTGGCGGTGGCGATTCTGCTGGGGCTTTTTGCGGTGCAGAGCCGTGGCACGGAGAGCGTGGCCCGTTTTTTCGGCCCCATCATGGTGCTGTGGTTTTCGGTTCTGGCGGTGCTTGGGGTTTCGCATATCTCCGATGACTTCGGCATCATGGCAGCCTTCAACCCGTATTATGCGGGCAAGTTCGTGGCAGGCCACGGCCTGATCGGCCTGCTGGTGCTCGGCTCGGTGTTTCTGGCGGTGACCGGCGCTGAAGCTCTCTATGCCGATATGGGCCACTTCGGTCGTTTTCCGATCCGGGCAGCCTGGCTGCTTTTCGTCATGCCCTCGCTCATGCTCAATTATCTCGGGCAGGGCGCGATGATCCTCAAGAACATCGACAACAAGGCGCTGCTGGCAGACCCCTTCTTTCTGATGGCGCCGGAATGGGCGCTGCTGCCGCTGGTGATCCTGTCAGGGTTGGCCACCATCATCGCCTCGCAGGCGGTCATCACCGGGGCGTTCTCGCTCACCCAGCAGGCGGTGCAGCTGGGCCTGCTGCCGCGCATCGAGATCCGCCATACCTCGGAGACGACGCTGGGGCAGATCTATATCCCGCAGGTCAACCGCATGCTGGCCATCGGCGTGCTGGCGCTCGTTTTCGCCTTCAAGAACTCGTCCGCGCTGGCCTCGGCTTACGGGATTGCGGTGACCGGTGCGATGCTGGCGGATACGGGCCTCTTCTTCATCGTGGCGCTGCTGGTGTGGGGCTGGCAGCCGTGGCGCGTTGCGCTGTTCGGCATCCCCTTCCTGATGATCGATCTGGTGTTCTTCGGCGCGAACTGCCTCAAGATCCCGGATGGCGCCTATATGCCGCTGCTGTTCGGCGCGCTGCTGATGCTGATGATGTGGACCTGGGTGCGCGGCTCGCGCATCGTCTTCGAGAAGTCGAAGAAGGACTCCGTGCCGCTGCTCGACCTGATCAAGATGCTGGAGAAGTCCAAGCCGACGCGCGTGGCCGGCACCGCTGTGTTCCTGACCTCGGACCCCGATACCGCGCCGAGCGCGCTGCTGCATAACCTCAAGCACAACAAGGTGCTGCATAAGCGCAATATCATGATGACGATCAACACCGTGCCGTCCCCGCGCGTGCCGGATGACAAGCGTCTTGTGATCGACGAACTCTCCGAGGATGTGAAGCGCATCACCGTGAAGGTGGGCTACATGGAAAGCCCGCGCGTGCCGCATTTCCTCGCGCTGGCCCGGCGCCGGGGGCTCGATTTTGACATCATGGCGACATCGTTCTTCCTCGGCAAACGCACGATCAAGCCCGCGCGCGAATCCGGCATGCCGCTCTGGCAGGACAACCTCTTCATCTTCCTGTCGCGCACGGCGGCCAATGCGACGGACTTCTTCCACATCCCGACCGGGCGCGTGGTGGAGCTGGGCACGCAGGTCACAGTGTAAATGCGTGAGGCCGGGCTGCGACGCGCCCTAGCTTGATTTCCTGCTTGTCGCGCGTCCGCCGGCGGGAGGGCTTACTTCCAGCGATGGTCATCCGCGCGTCCGGCGCGCGGAACAGGGCTCACGCCTTGTGCAAACAGCGATTCCGTCACCGGATCCTGATGCGGGGGCACGGTTCCGGTCAGCGCAGGTGCGCTCGGCGCGGGGCCGAGAGCGCGCATCTCCCCGATATCGGGACGGATGCGGGCTGGAATCTGGGGTGCCACCACGACAGGCTTGGCGGCGGGGGGCGGCGCACTCACCTCGCCATCGCGTTTTTCCGGCAAGGCGGGCGCGACGGGGCGCAGGGTCAGCTCAAGACGCTTGCGCAGGGGCTTGTCCACGAAGAAGGCCAGCTTGCGTTGGCCCGCCGGGGTGAAGTGAATACCATCCGGGCCGCGCAGGCGCACGGTGTCGCCGATGATATCCGGCCCCGTTGCGGTGAAGCCGCCTGAGGCATCGGCAAAGCCATCATAGGTTTCAATGAAAGTTTCGCCCGCGCCGGTGACGCGTTCACGGATCATGGCGTTGATCTGCGCGAGATCGGTGGAAAGGGACGCGGTGCGCATGGTGGGCAGCCCCACCCAGACCAGCGGCACCTTGGCCGTGCGGGCCGCGTTGATGACCGCTTCGATGCGCTTGGCGTAGGCATCGCGCCAGGCCGGGGTGAGCGGCTGCAGGGTTTCGCTGCCCGCCTTGAGGATCTGGCGGTCGTTCAAACCCAACATGACAATGAGCGCGGCCGGAGAGGGCGTTTCGCGCAGTGCGGTTTCGATGCTTTTCGGCCAATCGTGAAAGTCATCACGCACGAGACCCGAGGCGCTGACGGTCTTCTGACGCAGGTTGAATTCGTTGCGGAAGGCTTCATCCGCCTCCAGCCCGAAGGCGAGCGCTTCGGCGAGGCTGTCGCCCACCAGCGCAATGGCGGGGCGCTGTGCGGGCGGGATCACAGGCTGCGCCGGGGTGGCGCCGGCCTCAGTGCCGGGGGGAGTCGGCGCGGGCATCATGGCGCCGGGCTTGTAGTCCGGGTTGGGGGTGCCGTCGGGCAGGAACTCCGGCACCGGCACCATCTTCTTGTCGTCGTAGCGCTGGCGCGGGCGATAGGCCCGCTTGGGGGGCGCTGCGGGGCGTGCGCTGGGGGAGGTATTGTAGATGATGACGCGCATGGGGCTTTCTTCCTGCGCGATGCCGCGGGCTGGTGAAGCCAGCGCGGCAAGCCCCGCCAAGGCGGGCAGCAGCAGGAGCGAGGACGCGCGCACGTTGAAAACCTCCCTAGCCCGGTAAGCCCGGACGCCCGGAGCAAACCGCGCTAAGGGGGCCAAAAAAGGGCGATCAGGGTTTCTGGCGCAAACGGGTGAGCAGCGCAAGCGTGGGGTAACCATCGGCGGGAAGGCCGAATTTCACCTGCGCCTTTTTTACCGATTCGCGGCTGATCTCGCCGATGCGCCCGTCGATCTTGTTGCCCACCGGCAGGCCCATGGCCTTGAGACGGCGCTGCACTTCCATCAGTTCCGGCCCGGACAGGCGCTTTTCATGCCGCGGCCAGCTCTTTGAAAAGGCGTCGCCCCCCAGAATACGATCGCCCAGATGTGCCACGCCCAGCGCATAGGCATCGGAGGAATTGTATTTCTTGATGACGCGGTAATTCTCGGTGATCAGCAGGGCCGGGCCATGGATGCCCGCCGGCAGATAGAGCATCGCCTTGCCGGAGGAGGGCAGGCGCTCGCCATCCGCCGAGGTGAGCCCGGCGCGCCGCCAGCTGGAGAAATCCGCCCAGCCTTGCGCGCTGGCAAGATCAAACCCCTCGGGCAGTTTCACTTCGACACCCCAGGGCAGACCGGCCTGCCAGCCATGCTGCTTGAGGTAATTGGCGGTGGAAGCAATCGCGTCGGGATAAGAGGTCCAGATGTCCTTGGCGCCGTCGCCATCGCCATCGGCGGCGTATTTGATGAAGCTCGTGGGCATGAACTGCGTCTGCCCCATGGCCCCGGCCCAGGAGCCCTTCATCTGGCTGCGCTCGATATGCCCGTCTTCGAGGATTTGCAGCGCCGCGAGCAGCTCATCGCGAAAGAAATCATCGCGGTAGCGAACATAGGCGAGGGTTGCGAGCGAGCGGATGACATCCTTGCTGCCGGAAAAGGAGCCGAAATTCGTCTCCATGCCCCAGATGCCGAGGATGACGCTGCGTTCCACGCCGTATTTGCGCTCGGCACTGGCAAGTTCGCTGGCATATTGGCTCGCCGCCGCCTGCCCGCGCGACAGGCGCGCGCTGGAAATCGCGCTGTCGAGATAGGACCAGATCGGCTTGGCGAATTCGCTCTGCTTCTTGGTCAGCGGGATGATCGAGGCATCCGGGGTGAGGCCCGAAAACGCTGCATCGAAGGTCTGCCGTGAGACGCCGCGCGCCTTGGCATCGGGCCAGAGCGCGGCAACAAAGCCCGCAAAACCCGCGCCCCGCTCGGCGCGCGCCGGCGTGGGCAGCACGACGGGGGCCAGCGCCGAGGCACTGAGCAGCGCGGCAAGGCACAGGGCCAGCGGGCGAAGCGGTTTCATCGGGTATCCCTTTTTACGCGTTGCGGGCCTTGAGCTTGGCTTCCCAGGCGTAGGCGGCGGCCACGATTTCCTCGAGGTCATCATGCTTGGGTTTCCAGCCCAAGGTCGCGCGGATCTTGTCGGATTTGGCGACGATGGTGGCCGGATCACCCGCGCGGCGCGGGCCGATATCGGCCCGGAAATCGACCTTGGTCACGGCTTTGACCACATCGACCACTTCTTTGACCGAGAAGCCGCGCCCATAGCCACAGTTGAGGATGGCGTTCTGCCCACCCGAGCGCAGGTAGCTCAGGGCATCGACATGGGCCTGCGCCAGATCGGTGACATGGATGTAATCGCGCACGCAGGTGCCATCAGGGGTGGCATAATCGGTGCCGAAAATGTCCATCTTGGCGCGCATGCCGAGCGCGGCCTGCACCGCGATCTTGATCAGATGCGTGGCGATGGGGAAGGACTGGCCGGAGCGCCCCTTCGGGTCCGCGCCCGCCACGTTGAAGTAACGCAGGATGACGTAAGAGAGGCCATGAGCCTTGGCGGCATCTTCCAGCATCCATTCGGTCATCAGCTTGGAGCGGCCATAGGGCGAGACAGGGTTGACGAGAATATCCTCGCTCACCGGATCGCCCGAGACATCGCCATAGACAGCAGCGGTGGAGGAGAAGATCACGCGCTCCACACCGCATTTGATGGCGGTTTCGAACAGGGTGCGGCTCTTGGCGGTGTTGTTGCCGTAGTAAAGCATCGGGTTCGATACCGATTCCGGCACAACGATTTTCGCGGCGAAATGGGCCAGTTCGGTGATCCCGAACTCCTCGATCACCGAGGTCACAAAACCGGCGTCCCCGACATCGCCGCCACGGATCGCGACATTGGGGGGGAGAAGCCAGGGAAAACCGGTCGAGAAATTGTCGATCACAACGACCTTCTCGCCCGCATCCGCGAGGGCCAGCACCATGTGGGAGCCGATGTAGCCCGCACCGCCCGTGACAAGAATGGCCATGCCGAATTCCTTTCGAGAAAATTTGCCATAATTCCTTTAGGTTGATCCGGTTCAAGGAGCGTTAATCTTGCGCCCGGCAGGTAAGAGACGCCGCAGGAGCGCGGTATTTTGCGGGGCCTCCCGCCATTGAACGGACCAGACCATGAAGCGTATTCGCAAGGCCGTCTTTCCCGTCGCGGGTCTTGGCACCCGTTTCCTTCCCGCCACCAAGGCGGTGCCGAAGGAAATGCTGACCGTTGTCGACCGGCCCGTGATCCAGCATGTCGTCGATGAGGCGATTGCCGCCGGCATCGAGCACTTCGTTTTCGTCACCGGGCGCAACAAGGGTGTCATCGAAGAGCACTTCGACAAGCACTTCGAGCTGGAAGCCACGCTGCGCTCGCGCGGGAAGACCGTGGAACTGCGCCAGCTGGAGCAGCAGACCCCGGCTGCCGGTGCCACCTCCTTCACCCGCCAGCAGGAGCCGCTGGGCCTTGGCCATGCGGTGTGGTGCGCGCGCGATATCGTGGGCGACGAGCCCTTCGCGCTGTTGCTGCCGGACATGCTGCACCATGGCAAGGTCGGCTGCATGGCCGAGATGATCAAGGCCTACGAGGCCAAGGGCGGCAACCATATCGGCGTTTACCCGGTGCGTGATGATGAAACCCATCAGTACGGCATCGTGGATGTCGCGGGTTCGGCCGACAAGGTCGCCAAGATCAAGGCGATGGTGGAAAAGCCTGCTAGGGGCACCGCGCCGTCCAACCTTGCGATCTCGGGTCGCTATATCCTTCAGCCCAAGATCTTCGAGCTGCTGGCCACACAGGAGCGCGGTGCGGGCGGGGAAATCCAGCTGACCGATTCCATGCTCAAGCTGGCGGAGGCGGAGCCCTTCTATGCCGTGCGCTTTGACGGCAAGGTCTATGATACCGGTTCCAAGATCGGCTTTCTCGCCGCCAACGTCGCCTATGGGTTGGCGGATGAGAAGCTCGCGCCGGAATTCCGCGCCGTCATCAAGGACATTCTGGGCTGAAATTGGCCTGGCCTTCACCTTGAAAAAGGCGCCTTGGGGCGCCTTTTTTTATGGCGTGTAGCGCAGGCCCGCCATGAAGGCATGGCTGATGTAGTTGCTGCCCGGCGTCGAGGCGTGGAACTTCTCGAAGGTGTAGGAGCCCCGCAGCGCCGTCGAACGGTTGAACTTGTATTCCATGCGCAACCCGCCGTTCAGCGTTGTTTCGGTGCGCGTCACGCCGTCGTAATCCGCCCGTGCGATGCCGAGGGTGGCGGTGCCGGTGAGGTGGCGCAGGAAGGCATGGCTCAGCGCCGCCGTGGCGCGATAGGTGCGCGCGCCCGACGAGCCCGCCACGGTCGTTTCCGTCACGTCGCTGTCGGCGCGCAGCGTGAGCGAGGTGAGCGGCGAGATCGACCATGTCAGTGCGCTGGCCAGCAGCGGTGCGCGCATGGTGCGCAGGCGCTGGTCCTCATAGCCGCGCACGGTGTAACCGATGGAGGCCTCGCCGGTGAGCGTGCGGGCCAGTTCCACGGTGGAGCCGACGCGGGCGGTGAGGCCGTTGGAATCGCGGGCGTAGCCGTTGGCGTCACGCGTTAGATCATGGACGCGGCGATCGCCCCCCACTTCGACGAAGGGCGTGATGCCCGGTGTCACCTCATAGCCGCCGCGCAGGCGCAGGCCATAGGCAGTGTAATTGCGCGCCTGCTGGCTGGAGGAGCCGGTGGCGGTGGTGACATCGGCGAAGTCGTAACGGTCGATGCTGGAGCGCAGGTTGAGGCTGGCATAGCCGACGCGCTGTGTGGCCCCGAGGGTTGCGCCGTAGCTGTAATAGGGCGTGCGGCGGGTGGCCCCGCCCGGCAGGTTGACCGAGGAGGCGGCCTCCGTGTCGAGGCGGGCGGTTATGCCGGATTCGATCGTCAGATCGCGCGTGGCATCGAGCCGCAAGGCAATGCGCGCATCGCCTTCGGGGCGGTTGGCGGAGGAGACCGAGGAATAGCCGGTGTAGGCCCCGCGCAGGGCGACATCGAGCCGATGGGCCGACCAGTCGGAGGTTGCATCGAGCGTGGCCTCGGTGCGCACGAAGGTGCTGCCCTTCTTGGTGCCGCTGGCGCGGGCGGGGTTGGTGTCATAGCCACCATCTACCTCGATGCCGGGGCGGAAGATCATGCCGCCGCTGCGCAGGCCCAGCGAGGCATAGGGATCATCTTCCTGCGGGGCGCGGCGTTGGGGCGAGATCGGCTTGGGCGCAAGGCCGGGCGCAATGGTTTGCGGCACGGAGGGGCGTGCGGGCGGGGCATTGGTGCCCGTCGCCATCCGGCTCGTGTTGGAAAACCGCGTGCCGGTGAGCGCATCGGTGGAACGGGGGGCGGGCGCCATGCCGCCGGGCACGCCGCCACCAGTGGGAGAGGCCCCGGCGAAGCCCCCCGGACGGGTCTGGCCCGAGGCGAGCTGGCGTTTGACCGTGGTGTTGGGGGTGCGACGCAGGCCGAGCTTGGAGCGGGCGCTGGCATCGCCCTCCTGCTCGACATCGGTGGCGCGGAAGGGCGCCTCGCGGCGCGGGGGCGGCACGGCCAGCGGGCGGGTGCGGAACTCGCCCGCAACAGCGCCGGGCGTGCCGGGGGTCTGATCGCCCAGCACCTGGGATTGCGCGGAATTTCCTACCAGAAGCGCCGGAAAAAGCCCGAGCGCCGTCGTCAGCCCAAGACGGGCTATCCATTCGAGGCGGAAGGGCGTATCAGAGCGGCGCGTCAAGGGGCTTGGATTCCCGGATCCTGTGGTCCTGTTTGGCGAACGAAGGGCAGGCCGATCCCTCGGCCCGTTATCGAGAAGTAAAGAAGGAGGGTTAACGCTTTCTTGCCGAGGCGGCATTTTATGCCCCCAGCATGGCGTCCCTCACGGAGACTTTTGAATGAGTGAGGCGGCTGGAGCTGCGGTGCAAAGCGCGCTGCGTTCGATCAAGACCGAGATTGCGGGCCTCGAAGCCCTCTCGCACGCCATCGGCAACGGCCTTGGCGAACCTTTCGCCCGTGCCGTGGCGCAGATCGGGGCGGCCAAGGGGCGTGTCATCGTCACTGGCATGGGCAAATCCGGCCATGTCGGGCGCAAGATCGCCGCAACCATGGCCTCAACCGGCACCCCGGCGCATTTCGTGCACCCCGGCGAAGCCAGCCATGGCGATCTCGGCATGATTCGTGACGAGGATGTGATTCTTGCGCTGTCATGGTCCGGCGAGACGGCGGAGCTGAGCGATATCATCGCCTATTCGCGCCGCTTCAATGTGGGGCTGGTGGCGATCACCTCGAACCCCGACTCCACGCTCGCGACCGAGGCCGATGTCGCGCTCGTGCTGCCCAAAGTGGAGGAAGCCTGCCCGAACGGGCTGGCCCCCACCACCTCCACCACCATGCAGATCACGCTGGGGGATGCGCTCGCGGTTGCGCTGCTGGAAGCGCGCGGTTTTACGCCCGAGGAATTCCGCACCTTCCACCCCGGTGGCAAGCTGGGGGCCAAGCTCAGCTTCGTGCGCGACATCATGCATCAGGGCGAGGAGCTGCCGCTGGTGAGCGAAGGCGCCACCATGGGCGAGGCGATTGTCGAGATGACCTCGCATGGCTTTGGCTGCGTGGCTGTGGTCAATAATGCCGGCGTGCTGGTCGGCATCGTCTCCGATGGCGATCTGCGGCGTCACATGGGGGCGGATCTGATCACCCGTCCCGTCGCCAGTGTGATGACACGCTCGCCCAAGACGGTGACGCCGAAGACATTGGCGGTCGAGGCGCTTGAGGCGCTCAACCGCAACAAGATCACGGCACTTTTCGTGTGCGATTCCGGCGGCAAGGCCGTGGGGATCGTGCATATTCACGATCTGCTGCGCATCGGGGTTGCCTGAGGGGGAAAAGCGGGAGGGTGGCGTGCAAAGTCACGGTCTCTTGCGGTTTCACCCTTCCTTCGGTGGCAGGCCTGATTTCAGGTAGTCGCCCAGGCGGCGCATCGAATCGCCGAGCGCATTGCACTCCTCTTCCGAGAGCGCCGTCATCATTTCATCGAAAAGAACGCATTCGTCCTCCAGCGCCTGAAGCGCCAAGGCCTGCCCTTGTGGAGTGAGAAACAGGCGGCGGATGCGCTTGTCTTGCGGGTCGCTCTCACGGCGGACCCAGCCCATCTTCTCCATTTCGGAGAGGGCCATGGAGAGGTTCGAGCGTCCCACGAAGAGCTTTCCGGCCAGACGCTGCTGCGTCATGCCCGGCTCATAAACAAGATTAGCGAGAACATCGAACTGCGCGATGCGCAACCCAAGCGGGGCGAGGATGAGTTGCAAGCGCTGCGCATAAAGCGCGTGGCAGCGTGCCACCGCCAGCCAGTTCTTGAAGCGCGGGCGTGCCCAGGGGGTCTTTTCCAGACCCGGCATTTTCGGAGGAGGCGCACTCGACATGGATCGACCCGGATACGCGGGGTTGACATTGTTCAGTTTTGAACGAACAATGTTCAAAGTTGAACAATCATAAGGCTCCATCACCATGGCACAGGTTGCGCTCAAGGTCATCCGCCCGGTCGTTCGCCTTTCGAGTAGAATCGCGCCGCGCACGGTGGGGCGGGCGGCCTTCCATCTGTTCTGCACCCCCTTCGGGCATGCGCGGATCGATGAGAAGAACCCGGCGCTGGCCAAGGCAAAGACCATTTTCGCGCAGGCCGAACATCGCCATTTGACCCATGGCTGCGGTAGCGTTCGTGTTGCGCGCCTCGCGCCGGAAGGCCCGGCCCGCGGGCGTGTGCTGCTGGTCCATGGCTGGCTCGGGCAGGGGCTTTTTATGGCAGGATTTGCCGAAAAGCTGGTGGCGCGCGGCTATGAGGTTCAGGCCATCGATCTACCGGCCCATGGCGGCTCTTCCGGACGCAGGCTCAACTTTCCGCTGGCGATTGAGGCGCTGAGTGCGCTGGCGCGTGAGAGCGGGGAGGCCTTTGCGGGCATCATCGGACACTCTTTCGGCGGTGCCGTTGCGCTGGCTGCGGCAGCGGGGGGCGTGCCGCTGTTTCCCAAGCTGGGCGTTGAGCGCATTGTCACGATTGCCGCGCCCAATGCCATGCAGCCCTATGGCCGCGTTTTCTCGAAAACGCTGGGCCTTGGGCAGCGGGCGCATGCCGCTTTCGAGGGTGAAGTGCTGGCGGTGGCAGGGCGCCCGATGGAGAGCTTCAACGGAAGCGCCTATCTGCAAGACCTGCACCAGCCGACGCTGGTGATCCACGCGCCGGACGACAAGGAAATCCCGTTTTCGGATGCGGAGGCCATGGCCGGTGTGGGGGCGCATGTCCAGCTGCATGCCGCCCCGGGGCTGGGGCACCGCCGCATCCTGTTTGACGAGGGCGTGCAGGCGCGCGCAGCAGAATTTATTGCCGGGTCGTGAAGAGTATTAAACCCAGCCCTGCAATTCCCGCCGGACCACAGCTTCGATCACGTCGATGCCTTCCGGAGAAGCGTTGAGCGCCGGGATATAAGAGAACTTCTCGCCGCCGTTGTGCTCGAAGATCTCGCGATTTTCCACGTCGAGTTCCTCCAGCGTCTCAAGGCAATCGGCCGAAAAGCCCGGCGCGATCATGGCGAGCCGCTTGGTGCCGCCCTCGGCGAGTGCTTTGACGGTTTCATCCGTGTAGGGCTGGAGCCACGGGTCATTGCCGAAGCGCGACTGGAAGGTGATGCGGTAGCGCTCGGCAGGCCAATCCAGCGCCTCACGCAGGAGGCGGCCCGTTTTCATGCATTCGCAGTGGTAGGGGTCGCCCTGTTCCAGATACTTCTGCGGCATGCCGTGGAAGGTCGCGAGCAGGATTTCCGGCTCCCAATCGAGGCTTGCCAGATGCGCGCGCACGGATTTGGCCAGCGCCTCGATATAGGCGGGCTCATCGGCGTAAGCGGGGGCGATGCGCACATAGGGCTGCCAGCGCATCTTCATCAGCGCGCGGAAGGCTTCGTCATTGGCGGTGGCGGTGGTGGCTGCTGCATATTGCGGATAGAGCGGCACTAGCAGGATACGATCGCAGCCCTCAGCCATCAGCGCCTTGATGCGTGCCTCGGTCGAAGGGTTCTGGTAGCGCATCGCCCAATCGACAATGACATTGTCATAGGCATTATTGCCAGACGCAAAATCTTCACGCGAACCGGTTCCCACTTCGCTTGATTTTGCTTTTGCGAGGCGGGCTGCAAGCCCTTCGGCCTGATCGCGCGTAATGGTCTTCAGGGGGCCTTCGTTGCGCTCGTTATTCCAGATCGAGGCGTAATCCTTGCCCTTCTTGCCGGGGCGCGTGGTGAGGATGATCAGGTTGAGGATCGGCCACCAGATCAGGCGCGGCACCTCGATGACGCGGCGGTCCGAGAGGAACTGCTTCAGGTAGCGACGCATCGACCAGTAATCGGTCGCATCGGGGGTGCCGAGATTGAGCAGGAGCACGCCCACCTTGCCCTTCTTGACAGGCGGATGCCCCTCGGGAAGGCGGATGGCGCGGAAAGCGGCGGCTGTGTCGGAGGCGTTGGTGCTCATGCCCCCTCACATACCGCGCGCCACGATTTTGTTAAGCCCCGATGTTTCGCGAGTACGGCTCCATGTCGGGTTTACCCAACCGGCCTCTCATCCGAGATGACCTTGCCGTCATTCGGCAGCGAGCCGGGGGCGACAACCTTCACCTTGCCCTTGAGGTTGGTGACGGCCTTAAGGCTCGCCCCGATCGCATCGGCGATGCTCGCATCCGTGCTTTCGACATGGAGCGTCATTTCATCCGCTTCGTTCTCGCGCGTGACGACGAGGCGCAGGCGACCAAGGCCGGGGTGCTTTTTCGCCACAGCATCAACCTGCGCGGGGTCCACGAACATGCCCTTGACCTTGGTGCGCTGGTCGGCGCGGCCCAGCCAGCCGGCAAGGCGGCGGTTGGTGCGCCCGCAGGGCGAGGTGCCGGGCAGGAACTTGGAGAGATCGCCGGTGCCCAGACGCAGCAGCGGATATTCCTTGTTGAGTCGTGTGACGACGATCTCGCCGACCTCGCCCTCGGCCACCGGCTCATTGGTGCCGGGGCGGACGATCTCGACGATGATGCCCTCATTCACCACGAGGCCCGCGCGCGCGCCGGTCTCGTAGGCCACCACACCCAGATCCGCCGTGGCATAGCACTGGTAGGCATCCACGCCCTGATCCTTCACCCAAGCCTGCAGCGAGGGCGGGAAGGCCGCACCGGATACCAGCGCCTTGGTGATGGAACCCGCGGGTTTGCCCGCTTCCGCCGCCTTTTCGATGAGGATTTTCAGGAAATCCGGCGTGCCGACATAACCCGCAGGCTTGAGCAGATGGATCGCCTCGATCTGCTGCTCGGTCTGGCCGGGACCGGCGGGGATGACGGCACAGCCGAGCGCATGGGCACCCGACTCCATGATGTGGCCACCGGGTGTGAAGTGATAGGCGAAGGTGTTGAGCACGACCTCGCCCTTGCGGAAGCCCGCTGCATAAAGCGCGCGCGCGGTGCCCCACCAGTCCGAACCATGGCCTTCCGCATCGAAGATCGGGCCGGGCGAGATCAGGATGCGCTTGAGCAGACCCGGCGCAACGCCGGTCAGGCCCGCAAGCGGCGGCTCGGCCTTTTGCAGGGCCGCGAGGTCGGATTTGCGCAGCACGGGGATGCGGGCAAGATCGTCGCGGGTCTTGAGGCTGGCAATATCGACGCCTTCGAGCTGGCGCTTCAGGCCCGGTGCGGCGCTCGCCACCTCTGACAGCAGCGCCCGGAGCGCGCTCAGATCTGCGGCATCACGCTGGTCCTGCGCGCGGGTTTCGCTCGCATCGAAATGGGTCGTCATCGTTTCGCTCCCCGCGAATGGTGCGCCTCTTCAG
>JAIUNQ010000042.1 GCA_020161475.1 Pseudomonadota bacterium
GGTCCATAAGCGCTTCGTCGAAGTGCTGGCGGATTGAGGACAAGACGATGAAATTCACGATTGAATGGTTGAAAGACCACCTCGAAACCGACGCGACGCTGGATCAGGTCTGCGACACGCTCAACCGCATCGGCCTTGAGGTCGAAGGCGTGGAAGACCCCGGCAAGACGCTGGGCGGCTTCATCATCGCGCATGTCATCTCCGCCGAGCAGCACCCCAATGCAGATCGCCTGCGCGTCTGCATGGTCGATATCGGGGACGGTGCGCCCGTGCAGGTGGTCTGCGGGGCGCCCAATGCGCGCGCGGGCATGAAGTCGGTCTTCTCGCCGCCGGGCACCTATATTCCGGGCAAGAACATCACCATCTCCAAGGGCGTTGTGCGCGGCGTCGAATCGGCGGGCATGCTGTGCTCGGCCGCCGAACTTGGTCTGTCCGAGGACCATGACGGCATCCTCGACATCGCCGCGGATGCCCCCGTGGGCGTCAAATACATCGATTGGGCCAAGCTCGCGGACCCTGTCATCGAGATCAACCTGACCCCGAACCGCCCCGATGCCACCGGCGTCTTCGGCATCGCGCGCGATCTCGCAGCGGCAGGCCTCGGCAAGCTCAAGGACAAGGCGCCCGCGCAGGTCGCGGGGCAGGGCGCCTGCCCGGTCGAGGTGACGCTGGAGCTGGAAGGCGAGGATCGTGCGCTGTGCCCGGCTTTTGCCCTGCGCCTCGTCTCCGGTGTGCAGAACGGCCCCTCGCCGGAGTGGATGCAGAAGCGCCTCAAAGCCATCGGCCTGCGCCCCATCAACGCGCTGGTCGATATCACCAACTACGTCACCTTCGATCGTGGCCGCCCGCTGCATGTTTTCGATGCGGCCAAGGTGAAGGGCAACCTCGTGGTGCGCCGCGCCAGGGACGGCGAGGAGCTTCTCGCGCTCGACGGCAAGACCTATGCGCTCGACACCGGCACAGTGGTCATTTCCGATGACAATGGCCCCGAATCCATCGCCGGCATCATGGGCGGCGAGCATTCGGGCTGCGATGAGAACACCACCGATGTGCTGATCGAATCCGCGCTCTGGTCACCGCTCAACATCGCCCAATCCGGCCGCAAACTCGGCATTGTCACCGATGCGCGCTATCGTTTCGAGCGCGGGGTCGATCCGCAGTTCACGCTGCCGGGCATTGAGCTGGCGACCAAGCTGGTGATGGACCTGTGTGGCGGCAAGCCCACAACCGTCAGCCTGGCGGGTCGTATTCCGGAAACCGAGAAGATCGTCGAGTTCCCGATTTCGGAAGTCAAACGCCTCACCGGCATGGATGTGCCGCCGCAGGAGATCAAGGCGATCCTCACGGCGCTCGGCTTCTGGGTTTCCGGCGCAGCGCCTGATTTGCGCGTCGCCGTGCCGAGCTATCGCCCGGACGTCGAAGGCAAGACCGACCTGGTGGAAGAGGTTGTGCGCATCGTCGGCCTCGACAATGTGCCGCTCAAGCCGATTGCCCGCGTGGATCGCATCCATCAGCCGGTATTGACCCCGCTTCAGATCCGCACCCGCAGCGCCAAGCGCGCGCTGGCAGCGCAGGGCATGGTCGAGGCTGTGACATGGTCCTTCGTCTCCAAGAAGGCGGCGGAAGCCTTCGGCGGCGGCAAGCCTGAACTCGCGCTCGCCAACCCCATCGCGGCTGACCTGTCGGATATGCGCCCCTCGCTGCTGCCGGGTCTGATCATGGCCAGCCAGCGCAATGCGGATCGTGGTTTTGCCGATCACGCGCTGTTCGAGGTGGGCCAGATCTTCCTCGGCGCGGGCGAGAACGACCAGCGCATGGCGGCGGCAGGTTTGCGCCGTGGCACGCTGGGCGGCAAGCATTGGGCCGGCAATGCCGAGGCCGATGTCTTTGCCATCAAGGCGGATGTGCTCGCGCTGCTCTCCCCGCTCAACGTGCCGACCGGCGGCCTGCAGATCATGGCGCCGGGGCCGAGCTTCCTGCATCCGGGCCGCTCTGCCACGCTTGGCTTTGGCCCCAAGAACCTCGTCGGCTGTTTCGGCGAGGTGCATCCGCGCGTCGCTGAAGCGCTCGGCGCGGAAGGCCGCCTCATGGTCTTCGAGATTTCGCTCGATGCCCTGCCGCCCGCCAAGAAGAAGGCGACCAAGGCCAAGCCGAAGCTGGAGCTCGCCGAGCTTCAGCCCGTGAGCCGTGATTTCGCCTTCCTCGTGGATGAGAAGGTGGAGGCCGAGGCGATTCTCAAGATCGCCCGCGGTGTTGATCGCGCGCTCTTTGCCGGGGCGACTATCTTCGATCGTTATCAGGGCAAGGGCGTGGAGCCCGGCAAGGTCTCTCTTGGCCTCGCCGTCACCCTTCAGCCGCGCGAGAAAACGCTCACCGATGCTGAAATCGAGGCGTTCTCGCAAAAGCTGGTGGGCGAGGTCTCTGCCAAGACGGGCGCGGTTCTGCGCGGGTAAGGAGCGGGTATGCGGGTCTGGGTCGTTCTCGGAATTCTCGCCTTCGGGGTGGCTGTTTCGGGCGAGGCCCAGGCCGGGCCGTGCGATCACATCACCAACGCGTTCCAATACAACGAATGCCTCGCCAAACAGGCACCGCCCAAGGCGCAAAGCGTGCGCCGCGGCGGGGGCGGGGACCCCGAGCAGACCGTGCGCAACGGGCGTCGGCGTGGCGGCACAGCCATGCGGGGGAGTGAAGGCGGCAACGGCTTGCTCATTTCTCGCTCGGGCGGGCGCGTTCAGGCCACGATTGATCCTTGGTCCGGCATGCGCAGCACCGGTTCTGGCAAGCGCAAGCGGCGGTAAGAGCCAAGCGCGTCATGCCCGCCCTTGGGGCGGGTATCCACGACTTCTGGTCAGGAGAGAAAACTCGTCAATGACTGGGCTAAACCCGGCCATGACGGAGCAAATCACCGCCCATATTCGATCACCTCGAACCGCATCTCCAGCGCGTCCACCATCAGGAGCCGCCCCACCAGCGGCGTGCCGAAGGGCGTGATCTGCCGGATGACTTCGATCGCCTGAAGCGAGCCGATGGTCCCCACCAGCGCACCCAGCACCCCGGCCTGCGAGCAGGTGGGAATAGCGTCCGCCGGGGGCTTTTCCGGGTAAAGATCGGTGTAGCGCGGGTTGAGGCTACCATCCGCACCCACCTCATAGGGCTTGAGCACGGTGATGGCGCCGGAGAACTCGTTGACCGCGGCATGCACCAGCGGCTTTTTTGCCGCTTCGCAGACCTCCGCCAGCAGGTAGCGCGTATCGAAATTGTCCGAGCCATCAGCAATCACGTCATAGTGCTCCACCAGCATCGACGCGTTTTTGGCGTTGAGCCGGAAGGAGTGGACCTCGACGTTGATGTTGGGATCAAGCGCCAGCACCGCTTCGCGCGCACGGTCCACCTTGGAGCGGCCGACATCTTCCGTGCGGTGGATCACCTGCCGCTGAAGGTTGGAGAGGGAAACCGCGTCATCATCGACAATGCCGAGCGTGCCGATACCCGCCGCCGCAAGATACAGAAGCAAGGGCGAACCAAGCCCCCCCGCGCCCACGACCAGCACACGCGCGGCGCGCAGCCGCTGCTGTCCCGGCCCGCCGATGTGCCGCAGCACAATGTGGCGGGCGAAGCGTTCGAGATCATCGCTGGTCAGTTTCGTCATACCTGTTGTCCGGTTGGCCGCTTGCGCGCACGCCTGTTGGGTTTATAGAACGCTCCAGAAAACATTTCCAAGCGAAGTGGACACCGGTTCGCGTCACGGAAATGTGTCGAGCAAAAACTCAGATCCTTCCTGGTTTTCGAAGAAGACCGGCAGGGCTCTAACCCACGCAAGGCGGGCCCTGACCCGGACGGAATATCCATGAGCAAGAACGACGTGAAGAAAGTGGTGCTCGCCTACTCGGGCGGCCTCGATACCTCGGTGATCCTCAAGTGGCTGCAAACCACCTATAACTGCGAGGTTGTCACCTTCACGGCGGACCTCGGGCAGGGTGAAGAGCTGGAACCGGCGCGCCGCAAGGCCGAGATGCTGGGCATCAAGCCGGAGAACATCTATATCGAAGACCTGCGCGAGGAATTCGTGAAGGACTTCGTCTTCCCGATGTTCCGCATGAACGCGATGTACGAGGGCCAGTATCTGCTCGGCACCTCGATTGCGCGCCCGCTGATCTCCAAGCGCCAGATCGAAATCGCCCGCATGGTGGGTGCCGATGCGGTGTGCCATGGCGCGACCGGCAAGGGTAACGATCAGGTGCGCTTCGAGCTGGGCTATTACGCGCTTGAGCCCAACATCAAGATCATCGCGCCTTGGCGTGAATGGGACCTTTCCTCTCGCACCAAGCTGATCGATTTCGCGGAAAAGAACCAGATTCCGATCGCGAAAGACAAATACGGCGAAGCCCCCTTCTCGGTGGACGCCAACCTCCTGCACTCCTCCTCCGAGGGCAAGGTGCTGGAAGATCCGGCGGTGGAAGCCCCTGAGATGGTCTATATGCGCACGATTGCGCCCGAAGCCGCACCCGACAAGGCCACCGTCATCACGATGGATTTCGTCGCCGGCAACGCTGTTGCCATTGATGGCGTCACCATGTCGCCGGCGACCTTGCTCACCAAGCTCAACGAGCTGGGCAAGGCCAATGGCATCGGCCGCCTTGATCTCGTCGAGAACCGCTTCGTCGGCATGAAGTCGCGCGGCGTTTACGAGACCCCCGGCGGCACCATCCTTTATGCGGCGCATCGTGGCATCGAATCCATCACCATGGATCGCGAGGCGATGCACCTGAAGGAATCGCTCATGCCGCGCTATGCGGAGCTGGTCTATTACGGGTTCTGGTTCACCCCGGAGCGCGAGATGATCCAGGCGCTCTGCGACAAGAGCCAGGAGAATGTCACCGGCCGCGTCACCGTGAAGCTCTATAAGGGCAACGTCACCGTCATCGGCCGCGAGAGCCCGTACTCGCTCTATGATCAGGAACTCGTGACGTTCGAGGAAGGCGCGGTGGCCTATGATCATCGTGACGCGCAGGGCTTCATCAAGCTGAACGCGCTGCGCCTGCGCACCCTTGCCATGCGCAAGGCCCGCAATAGCTGATGGACCGATTGCCCTTGTTGCACCACAATCGGGGTGCACGAGGCGCAACTGACGATAGAGCCGCGCGCCTTGCGCGGCTCACCCCGATTGTGAAGAGGCATGATGCGGCGCAAGTGGACTCTCATCGCCGTTCTGCTCGTTCTGGTGGCTGCTCTTGCCTACCTGCTGAATCTTGCCTTGGGGCCGCGCGTGCTGCGCGTGGCGGTGGGCCCCATCGGCACGCAGAATGTGCGTGTCGTGGTGGGCTTCCTTCAGGCGCTGCAACGCGAACATGCTGCCCTTCGCCTCAAGCTGGTGCTCACCGAAGGGACTGCCTCCTCCGCCCGCGCGCTGGAGGAGAAGCGCGCCGATCTGGCGGTCGTGCGCTCGGACATTGCCGTGCCCGCCGAGGCCGGAACCGTCGCCATCCTGCGCCATGACGCGCTCTATTTCCTGACGCGCCCCGGTAGCGGCATCGAGAAGCTGCGTGATCTGCGCGGCAAACGCATTGGTCTGGCCTCCACGCAGGAGGTCAACACCGCGCTGCTCACCCGCGTTCTCGGCTTTTATGGCATCGAGGCGTCAGAAGTGCGCGTCGTGCTCGGCAATGCGGCGGACATCCGCGAGAAGGCGGCAGCGGGCGAGATCGATGCCCAGTTCATCATCGCCCCGGTGTCCGATCGCATGGGGCGCGAGGCCTATATCTCCATGACGCGCTCCGGCGTGGGCGAACCCGGCATCCTGCCCATTGCGCAGGCTGAGGCGATCATGTCGGAAACACCTGTCTTTGCCTCCGTGGAGCTGGCACGCGGGCTGTTCGAGAGTGATCCGGCGCGCCCGGAAGACAGCATCACCACGCTCGCCGTGACGCATCGCCTCGTCGCCCAGCATGCGCTCGATGAAACCATGATCTCCGATCTGACGCGCCTGCTGTTCTCCCTGCGCCTGCTGATCGCGCGCGAGACTCCGGCCGCCAATGAGATCGAACTGCCGTCCTCCGACGATCGCGGGGCCAAGCTGCCCGTACATGCCGGCACTATTGCTTATGTCGAGGGCGAGACGAAAACCTTCTTCGAGCGCTTCGGTGATTGGTTCTACATCGGCGTCATGGTCTTCTCGCTCTGCGGTTCTGTGGCCGCGGCTGTCTGGTCACGCGTGGTTGCCGCGCGCCATCCGCTCGATATCGATGTGGAACTGCGTGAATTGCTGCGTCTGATTGCCGATATCCGCGCCGCACCGGACAAAGCTACGCTGGAAGCGATGAAGGGCGCGCTGGAGGAAACCCGCACGCGCCTGCTGGCGGTGGCCACCGCCGCCCCGATGGATGATCGGCAAGCCGCCAACCTGCGCTTCCTGCTCACCGAGCTGCGCGAGGTTTACCGTGAGCGTCTCGAGGCGTTTTCCGCGTAAAGCTTGCGTTAAGAGCCCGAAACGGGTATTGCGGCGCAACACGCAAAAGCCTTGCTTTCTCATCAACGCCTTGGCAGCCCGCCGGACGCGCGCTTTGCCCTTTGCCGGAACCCTCTTATGGCCCTTCGCAATATCGCCATCATCGCGCACGTCGACCACGGCAAGACCACCCTGGTGGACAAGCTCCTCGCCCAGTCGGGCTCGTTCCGTGAAAATCAGCGCGTCGCCGAACGCGTGATGGACAGCAACGATCTCGAAAAGGAGCGTGGCATCACCATTCTGGCGAAAGCCACCTCGATCGTCTGGCGCGACACCCGCATCAACATCGTCGATACCCCGGGCCACGCCGACTTCGGCGGCGAGGTGGAGCGTATTCTCTCGATGGTGGACTCGGCCATCGTGCTGGTGGATGCGGCCGAAGGCCCCATGCCGCAGACCAAGTTCGTGGTGGGCAAGGCGCTGAAAATCGGCCTGAAGCCGATCGTCGCGATCAACAAGGTCGACCGCCCCGATGCGCGCGTGACGGAAGTCGTCAATGAAGTTTTCGACCTCTTCGCCGCGCTGGATGCCACCGACGAGCAGCTCGACTTCCCGATTCTCTACGGCTCCGGCCGTAACGGTTGGATGAGCCTGAAGCCCGATGGCAATCAGGAAGAAGGCCTCACCCCGATGCTCGATCTCGTGCTCCAGCATGTGCCGGAAGCTTCGACCGAACCGGGCGAATTCCGCATGCTCGGCACCCTGCTCGAAGCCAACCCGTTTCTGGGCCGCATCATCACCGGCAAGATCACCTCCGGCACTGTGAAGCCGAACCAGTCGATCAAGGTGCTCGACCGTAACGGCAACACCGTTGAAACCGGCCGCGTCTCCAAGATTCTCGCCTTCCGCGGCATCGAGCGTCAGCCGATCGAGGAAGGTGTGGCGGGCGACATCGTCTCCATCGCGGGCCTCGTGAAGGGCTCCGTGGCCGATACCTTCTGTGATCCTTCCGTCACCGAGCCGATCCAGGCCCAGCCGATCGACCCGCCGACCGTGACCATGAGCTTCATCGTCAACGATTCGCCCTATGCAGGCACCGAAGGCGACAAGGTGACCTCGCGTATGATCCGCGACCGCCTCTTCAAGGAAGCGGAAGGCAACGTCACGCTCAAGATCGAGGAATCGGACGACAAGGACAGCTTCTTCGTCTCCGGCCGCGGCGAGCTCCAGCTCGCCATCCTCATCGAAACCATGCGCCGTGAAGGTTTTGAGATCGCCGTCTCGCGTCCGCGCGTGGTGATGGAGAAGGGTGAAGACGGCGAGATGCTGGAACCGGTCGAGGAAGTCGTGATCGACGTGGACGAGGAGCACTCCGGTGTCGTCGTCCAGAAGATGAGCGAGCGCCGCGCCGAAATCGTCGAGATGAAGCCCTCGGGCGGCAACCGCCAGCGCCTCGTGTTCCACGCGCCGACGCGTGGCCTCATCGGCTACCAGTCGGAACTGCTCACCGACACGCGGGGCACGGCCATCATGAACCGCCTGTTCAAGGCCTATGAGCCCTACAAGGGCGAAATCGCGGGCCGCAATAACGGCGTGCTGATCTCGAACGATCAGGGCGAAGCCGTGGCCTATGCGCTGTGGAACCTTGAAGATCGCGGCCCGATGATCATCGAGCCGGGTTGGAAGGTCTATCAGGGCATGCTGGTCGGCATCCACACCCGCGACAATGACCTCGAGGTCAACGTGCTCAAGGGCAAGAAGCTCACCAACGTGCGCACCACCTCGAAAGATGAGGCTGTGCGTCTCACCCCGCCGATCAAGATGACGCTGGAACGCGCGCTGGCCTGGATTCAGGACGACGAACTGGTGGAAGTGACCCCGAAGTCGATCCGCCTGCGCAAGCGCTACCTCGATCCGAACGAGCGCAAGCGCTTCGAGAAGTCGAAAGAAGCGCTCGCCAGCTGATATCGGCGCATTGCATCGACGATAATCAAGTAAGGCGGGGGTTCACCCCGCCTTTTTATATAACTGCCTTAATGAGTCGCTGTCCAAAGGTGGTAATTTCGGCAATTCCTTCCTTTATGGATAATTCTCGGCCTATTTCGAGGGCTTTTTTTTTTGAATATCTCGTAAACATTTCCACATTTTGAGAACTCATAATTTTGCTTGTCGACATAGGTATTTAAAAAGTTTTGTTGAATTATCATAAGTCTGCTAAGGTTATCTATCGATTGAGAGACTTGATATACATCTATTCCGGAGCAAAAATTGGGATTAATAATGGTTGGGCTGACTGGAATTTTTCCGCTGCCAGTTTTTGCGCTATATTTTATGATCGCAATACGTTCGCTTGATGCAATATTTTTCATTATAATTGCGTCAGTCGAGCTTAGTTGCTTTACAACATCTACGTACGATGGGTGAATAAATCCCTTGTGTCTTGAATCCATTGAATTGGCGATGAGCGCGGCAAATAGCTCCTGAATATCTTCCTCGTTTGCCGCAAATCGAACAGCTTCCATTGCGGGGCCAGCGATCCTCAAGTCCGCCTCAACCCGGTTTTCGGGAGGTATTTTTTCGAACCGCTTTGTGACTTTTTCTTGTATAAAATCAAAAACTTGGTTGGCTCCCCAAACTGCCCCGCTCACGGGGCGCAATAAGAGCGTCTTAACCGCTTCGTTTACTGCGCGCCCCACCTCTGCACCTAACGGCGCAAGCTCGGTGCCGAATGTCTTTGCAGCGGGGGACAACGCTTTATCCGTCAACGAAGAGGTTGACTTAGATTTTTTTGAGCCGCCCATATTCTCCCCCACAAAATCGCACGATACCGAGCATTATTACTTAGATCGATTCGGTCGCCTTAAAAATAAGCCCCATGTCCGTCCGCCGCCTCGACCCCGTTCTCATTGATCAGATCGCCGCCGGCGAGGTGATCGAGCGCCCCGCCAGTGCCGTCAAGGAACTGGTCGAGAATGCGCTTGATGCCAAGGCCACGCGCATCGATGTGATGCTGGAGCAGGGCGGGCGCAGGCTCATCCGCATCACCGATGATGGCATTGGCATGGGGGCGGAGGATCTTGCGCTTGCTATCGAGCGCCACGCGACTTCCAAGCTGCCCGAGGGGCGGCTGGACGCTGTCTCCACCCTCGGCTTTCGCGGCGAGGCGCTGCCCTCCATCGGCTCGGTGGGGCGGCTGACGATCACCTCAAGGCCACGTTTCCTTTCGCCGCTCGCTCCGGACGATGCTCGTCCGCTCGCGGAGGGAGCCACCGCTCACCTGATCCGCGTGGATGCCGGCCGCGTGCAGCCGCCACGACCGGCGGCGCATGCCCCCGGCACGCGCATTGAGGTGGAGGATCTGTTCTACGCCACCCCTGCGCGCCTCAAATTCCTCAAGGGCGACCGCGCCGAGGCGCAGGCTGCGGCTCTGGTGATCAAGCGCCTCGCCATGGCCAACCCGCAGGTGGCTTTCTCGCTGCAAGGTGATCATCTCTCTGGCCTTCAGCTCGCGGCAGAGAGCGGAGAGGATGCTCTGGAGCGCCGCGTGCGCCGCATTCTTGGCGCGGAGTTCGGGGAAAACGCCGTCGCGGTAGAAGGCCAGCGCGGGCCGCTACGCGTCTCCGGCCTTGTCTCGCTGCCCACGTATCACCGCGCCGCCGCGCTCGATCAGTTCCTCTTCGTCAACGGCCGCCCCGTGCGCGACAAGGTGCTCATCGGCGCGCTCAAAGCGGCCTATGCGGATTCCATTACAGCGGGGCGCCATCCCGTGGTTGCGCTGTTCCTTGAGGTGCCGCCCGAGACGGTCGATGTGAATGTGCATCCGGCCAAGCTGGAAGTGCGGTTCCGCGAGGCCGAGGCCGTGCGCTCGCTGCTCATCGGGGCCATTCGTGATGCGCTGGCGCGGGCGGGGCATTCCGCCTCCTCGCGTGGCGGCGCGATGATGGCCGAGCGTCTGGCGGCTTCCGGCCTTGGTCAGTTCGCCCCCGCGCCCTATGCCCCGCCGCCCCGCGCCTATGAGCGTCCGCTCTCCTTCGCCTTTCCGCAAGGCTATCCCGCCCGCGCGCCGGAAGCGCAGACCGGCTTTGCCGAGGCTCCCACCGTAGAGCGCCTGCCGGAACCCGAGCCGCCTGCCGCGCAGGAGGCGGCTCCCCCGCTCGGTTATGCCCGCGCGCAGTTCCACGAAACCTATATCCTCGCGCAGACAGACAAGGGCTTTGTCATTGTCGATCAGCACGCCGCCCATGAACGCCTCGTCTATGAGCGTCTGAAGAAGGCGCGAACCGGCGGCATGGTGCCGCGCCAGCCACTGCTGATTCCGGCGGTGGTGGAGCTGGAGGAAGGGGCGATTGCTCGCCTGCTGGATGAAGCAGAGGCACTCGCTGAAATGGGCCTTGTCATCGAGCCCTTCGGCCCCGGCGCCATCGCGGTGCAGGAGGTGCCGGCGGCACTTGCGAACACTGAAATCGTGCCGTTGGTGAAGGATCTGGCGGATCGCGTGCGGGAATGGGGCGGGGCGGAAAGCCTCGCCGCACGGTACGATCTGGTGCTCAAAACCTTCGCCTGCCACCATTCCATCCGTTCCGGTCGCCGCATGCGCCTTGAGGAGATGGATGCGCTTTTGCGCGAGATGGAGGCGACGCCCGGTTCAGGCCAATGCAACCATGGCAGGCCCACCTACATCGAGATGAGCCTGTCTGATCTGGAGCGCCTCTTCGGCCGCGCCTGATGTCAGGCGGCGAGCCCCTGCTTCTTGTCGCTGCGCATCATCATTGCATGGATCCTGCGCAATGCCCGCACGGCGAGGGACACCGGTACCGGCGGCGCATTATAGATGAACGCGATTTTTTTGACGAAGTGAGGCACGTGCCAGATCGAATGGCTGCCCGCGCGGAACAAGGCGACACTGCCTGGGACAAGGCGACGTTCGGTGCCGTCATCATCGGTGACGAACACTTCGCCCTCCATGATGTGAACGGTTTCATCCGACTCGAAGTGCCAATGAAAACGCCCCGCCGTGCACGACCAGATGAAGGTGGTGGTGAAGTTGTCGGCCGATTTGCTCAAGGTGCCGACGCGTGAGCGCGGATCCCCTTCGATAATCCACTCCGCAGGGATCGGTAGATCCTCCTGAGTCTGGGGAGAATCGTTGATTTCGATGCGGATCGCAGGTCCGCGAAGCAGGCGAGCGAGTGAAAAGGGCATGGCAACCTCCGTGGGGCGCCATAAAAACGCGAAGCCGCTTAACAGCTCGCCCTCGGCATGGTGCGAATGCCCGGAAAATGTGCAGGCCGGTTAATGCCGTCTTAGTCCGGCATCCGCGCGAAGATCAGCTGAGTTTCGCCGGCCGCGCGTCGATCCAGCACCTCAAGCGGGGAGGGCAGTTCCACCGTTATGCCCGCGCGCTCTTCCAGCACGACCAGCGCGCCGGGCGCGAGCCAGCCCCCGCGCAGCGCCGAGGCCAACGCAGCCTCGCCCAGCCCCTTGCCATAGGGCGGATCACAGAACACGAGCTGGAACGGTTCGAAAGGGGTGACATCGCCGAGGCGTGTGGCGTCACGCTTCATGATGCGGGTGACGCCGCCAAGGCCCAGCGCTTCGACATTCTCACGCTGCAAGCCGCGCGCCTCGGTGCCGATATCCACCATCACGGCGAAGTCGGCCCCCCGGGAAATTGCCTCGATGGCATTGGCACCGGTGCCGGCGAAGAGATCGAGCACGCGCGCGCCCTCGATCTCCACATCAAGCCCATGCGCGATGATGTTGAACAGGCTCTCGCGCATGCGGTCGGTCGTCGGACGAATATCGTTGCTGCGCGGCCCCTTGAGGCTACGCCCGCCCAGACGTCCGCCGACAACCCGCATGGGTCTCAGTCCTCACCACGACGCGGACGGCGCGGCCCGGAGGGACGGTCCCCGCCCGGTTTACCGCCGAAGGGCCTGCCACCAGAGGGCTTGCCCCCAAACGGCTTGCCGCCGGGCTTGCCCTTGAAGCTGCGCTCTCCGCCTTCACCGCGCGGCTTGAACGGGCGATCTCCACCCTTCTCGTCACGCGGCGGGCGCGGGCGGAACGGACGATCCCCGTCTTCGCGGCGCGGACGATCCTCGCGGCTGAAGCGGGGCTTGAACTCGCGCTGGCCTTCGCCGCCTTCGCGGTCGAACCTTGGCTTGAAGCTGCGCTCTCCGCCTTCACCACGCGGCTTGAAGGGGCGATCTCCACCCTTCTCGTCACGCGGCGGGCGCGGGCGGAACGGACGATCACCCTCTTCGCGGCGCGGACGATCCTCGCGGTTGAACCGCGGCTTGAAGCCACGCTCCCCGCCGTCGCGACGCGGACGGTCGTCGCGGTTGTAGCGCGACCGCTCCTCGTTCTCGTCCCGCACAATGCGCACGGGCTCGTAAGGCACATCGACCTTGACCACGCGCTCCACCTTCACCGCGCGACCCTTGCGGTCGGCGATGCGCTCACGCTCCACCTTCAGGTCCTTGGCCTCGCCCTTGAGCGCAAGCTCGCGCTTTTCGCCCGGCTTGCGGCGGTCGTAGAAGCGCTTCTTCTCCGGCTCTTCCTGCGTCAGGGCAACGCCCTCACGCTTCGGGCCTTCGAAGTAGCAACCGGCTTCCTCGGAAATACGCGGGCCGAGCTGGTCGCGCAGCACCTTGGTGCGCACTTCCTCAATCGCACCTTCGCCGAGATCCTCCAGCTGGAACGGACCGAAGGAGACGCGAATGAGGCGCGAGACATGGAGATTGAAGTGCTCCAGCACGCGCTTGATTTCGCGGTTCTTGCCCTCGCGCAGGTCCATCACCAGCCAGGCATTGTCGCCGATCTCGCGCTCGAGCGTCGCGACGATGGGGCCGTAATCGATCCCGTCGATGGAGATGCCTTCGCGCAGCGTATCGAGCAGGCCCTGATTGGGGTGGCCGTGCACACGCACGCGGTAGCGGCGCAGCCAGCCGGTTTCCGGATGCCCCAGCACGCGGGAGAGGCCGCCGTCATTGGTCAGCAGCATCAGCCCTTCGGTGTTGATGTCGAGACGACCGACCGAGACAACGCGCGGCATTTCCGCTGGCAGGTTGTCGAATACCGTCGGGCGTCCCTCGGGGTCGGAGGCGGTCGTCACGAGGCCGCGCGGCTTGTGATAGAGCCACAGACGGGTGCGCTCGCGCTCCGGCAGCGGCTCGCCATCCACCAGAATGCGGTCCTTGGCGGTCACATCCAGCGCCGGGCTTTCAATGACCACACCGTTGACGCTGACACGGCCCTCGGCAATCCATTCCTCGGCATCACGGCGCGAGCACAGGCCCGCACGCGCCATCACGCGGGCGATGCGCTCGCCCTCTTCCGAAATGCCCTCATCGCCGCGCGCATCGCGAGGGCTTCGCCTCGCGGCAGCACGATCCCCATCCTCGCGGCGCGGGCGATCCTCGCGGTTAAAATCCCGCGCGGGCTTCGCATCGCGCGAGAAACGGCCACGTTCGCCCTCGCCACCCTCGCGATCAAACCTCGGTTTGCGGAACGGCTTGTCGCCGCCCTGTTCATCGCGCGGGGGCCGGGGGCGGAACGGACGGTCCCCATCCTCGCGGCGCGGACGCTCTGCACCCTCGAAGCGCGGCTTGCGGAAGGGGCGGTCCCCGTCTTCACGACGCGGACGATCCTCGCGGTTGAAATCCCGCGCGGGCTTTGCATCGCGCGAGAAACGACCACGTTCGCCGCTCTGCTCGTACCGCGGCGGGCGCGGCTTAAACGGACGATCGCCATCTTCGCGGCGCGGGCGCTCGCCGCCTTCAAAACGCGGCTTGCGGAACGGCTTTTCACCGCGCGCATCATCACCCTCAGTGCGCGGCTTGAAGCTGCGCTTGGGGCGGGCATCGCCGGATGGGGCGTCCTCGCGCGGGCGGAAGCTGCGACGCTCGCCATCGCCGGTGTTTTTGCCGAAGGGCTTGCCCGCGCGGGGGCGATCGCCCTGCGGCTTGTCGCCAAAGGGTTTCGCGCGGCGCGGTTTATCTTTATCGAAGTCGTTCATCGCGCGCTTCTAGCTGAAATGGGAGGCGCTTGCGAGGCCCGAAACGAGAATATTTGCAACCGGAAACGCGGATATGAGCGAAGCGCAGAACCCTTCCGGCTTCGATATCGCCTTTGCTGAAGCGCTGGCGGCGCGTGCGCGCGGCGAAGTGCCGATCGGCGCGGCGGTGCTGCTGGAAGGCCGGATCATCGGGCGCGGCGGCAACCGTACGCGTGAGCTGAATGACCCCACCGCCCACGCCGAGATTGTGGCGATCCGCGCGGCCTGCGCCGAGGTGCAATCCGAACGCCTCATCGGGGCGGATTTGTATGTCACGCTGGAGCCGTGCCCCATGTGCGCCGGGGCCATTTCCTTCGCGCGGATCAGGCGGCTCTATTATGCTGCCTCCGATCCCAAGGGCGGGGGCGTGGAGCAGGGGCCGCGCGTTTTTGCGC